>NJBI01000021.1 GCA_005222975.1 Promethearchaeota archaeon Loki_b31 | reverse complement strand
CGTACGAGGTCTCGCCATTACGAAGGGTTACATGTGGATACTTCAAACTACTATCAGAATATTACATCTAGAGCTGCGGAGGGCATTATTGTCGGGTGAGACGACTTTGCGATCTCATAAAAAAAAATAGTTCGACAAGGAATTTATAAATATATTCGTCATCCACAAAATTTAGCAATAATAATTATGATTTTTCCATTTTTTATTTTTTATGGTGTCAGAATAGGAGATATTGTTACTTGGGTACAGTTTATCTTTCTTATGATTATCTACTCCGATTTTGAGGATCTTAAATTAAGCAAGAAATATCCTTATGATTTTCAGAACTATTACAAAAATTCAGGATTTGTTCTTCCAAAATTTGTTTCATTAAAGTTTTTAGACTCCCTATCCATCTTTAATAATAAAAAATTACGATACATCATTCTATTTCTTATTTATATTTTAACAATAATCATTTTGTACGCATTTTACCTAATTCTCCCATTTTATCATTTAACATTTTAATCTTCACTAATATAACATACTATCCCCTTTAAAGGTCGTAGGGATTTACTCAAATCTTTAAAATCATCAATTATTTGATTCTCCATCTTTTTTTGAAATGCGTTCTATATTCGAAATATGTTTTAGGATATGGAAATTTGAAAAATTTTTTCTAGAAATTTTTTTAAGCACTATTCCTGTAATTATTGATAAATTTCTTAAGAAGAATATCAGTGTTTTGAGTTTTAAATTAAGTTAGCTATTTTCCAGAAAGACTAAATGAGATCAGAAATCAAATTCAAATTGGAAATAGTCAGTAAACTAAACATGTTCATTTTTGTTTTAAGAAGTTTTTTTAATGAGTAAAGAGTTTTGATCCTGAGCTTAGACACATGTCAAGAGTTTCTTGTACGGATTGCTTCTATAGGGTTTCAAATATTTCTTCAACATTTATACATGACTAAATTGATTCATTCTTAAATACTATCTCAATTATTTCTTTATTTTTTTTTTTCAAAGCAATCTTTACCTTTTTTGACTGATTGATTTAATTATGTTATGTCATTATTGAATGAATGATTTAAAGACATGGGTAATATTCTATTAAAATAGTAATAAGGTTGGTCTCAAAACCGATGATTTCTAGATTCCAGAGTTGGTCGAGCCCCTTAATTTCCTTTATCTAATTCTTGTCGAGAAGAAGATGCTCCAATTTAAATAAGCAGTTCAACCCCTTAATCTCAGCAATCTTATTGTAACTTAAATCAAGGATGCAGAGATTAATTAATTTTTGAAGATTTCTCTTAATAGTTCATTTTAAGTCTTAAATAGTTATGTGCAACGGGAATCAGATCACAAAGTTGCACGATCATTAAGTTGATATGGGAGATATAGGGTTATATTCTTAATAAAGTAAGAAATAAAAAAAAGTTATAAATAAATTATCTTATATTGGATTAAAATATTCTATATCCAATATTCTTTTTCGTGGCACCTCTTTAAACACAGCTTCGACTCTCATACCTATTTTCAGTTTTTTTGGATCGCTTTCTTTTATTATGTGCACAAAATCTGTATCTGCACCATCGAGCGTGATGATTCCATAAGCAAAAGGTGGCTCTAAGGGCAACACTGGTGTTGAGTGTGTGATAACAGTAAATCCTTTAACGGTTCCTTGGTTTCCGACTTCGATCCATTCTTCCATTTTTTCGAAACATTCGAAACAAATCATTTTGGGAGGAACGTAAACTTTTTTGCACTTTGGGCATTTTACACCGAAAATCTTATTGTTTTTTCCAATTTCGGTAATAAATTTTTCAACATAGGCTCCAGCAGTGTGCTTATAAGGAACTTTAATTCTACCTCTAAATACTTTTTTCTCAATTTCTTGGCTCATTTTTTATCCCTCCAAATTTATTTCTCCTCTTTAATAACCTTATAATATTTAATATCTCCTATATTACCTTCTCTTTCTTCTTTAAAAACGGCCTCAACGCGTTGCCCAACTTTCATCTTGGTGTGATCTGTTTCGTTAATAAAGTGCATTGTATAAGTATCAGCGCCATCCAATTTAAATAGTGCATAACCATATGGAAAGGGTCGCATGCCCCCAGTGTTAGGATCAGTGAAAGGATAATTAACTACCGTGAAACCCGCCAAAGTACCTTTAGGGGATAATTCAACCATATCGTCGATAGTCATTTCAACCATGCAATCGGCACAAACTGCTCTTGGTGGAAAATTTACCTTACCACATTTTGAGCATTTACTTCCCATTATCTTTTTATTTTCCTTGAGTTCCTCGAAAAATTTAACTGCAAGTTTGCCAATTGAATATCTATACGGTAAGTTAGTCTTCCATTTAATTTCAAAAACTTTTTCTTGACCTTTTTTTTTACTCATATTATCACCTCAAAGGTTCTCTTCCTAATATTAGAATTTCAGTCCAAAGACTTCCGCCAAATCCCATTGCGAGAGCTTTTTCTACATCGGGGACTTGTCTTTTTTCACCTCGCCCCATAACTTGAATTGCTGCTTCAGCTAATCGCACTAATGCTGTAGCTCCAATAGGATTTGTGCTTAAGACGCCCCCTGAGGGGTTGACAGGAAACTCTCCACTCATTAATGTTATTCCTTCGTCTAATAATTTTCCGCCTTCACCAGGTTTGCAAAACCCTAACGCTTCGGTCCATGAAAGTTCGCTCCAAGATGTCGGTTCATAGATTTCTGCTACATCTAAATCTTTTACAGGATTTTTAATGCCTGCTTTTTTATAAGCTTTCTTAGACGCAAGTGTAGCAGTAGGGAGATCGAACATTGCTTCATCAGTACCAAAAGTGTAATAGTGGGTAGTTTCTACCGCGTGGAACCAAGCGGGGTTATCGGTTATCTTTTTAGTTTCTTCCTCGTTAGCGTAAATGAGAGCACAAGCGCCTTCGCTTTGAGGGCAAACATCGTGTAGTCTTAAAGGGTACGATATCATTTGAGAACTCATAACGTAATCAATGGTAATATTTGGCATCTGTAAATGTGCAAATGGATTATTTGCCGCATTACTTCTATTTTTTACCGTAACTTTTGCTGCTTGTTCTGCTGTTATTCCATATTTGGCAGAATACATACCTGCCATAAGGGCTAGTGGACCGAGAGCACCAGCTAAAGATGGTCTTTCCCATACCGGATCAAATGCTGTTATTATACCGGTAGTAGCTCCACCTTCTTTTAATTTTTCCCAACCAACAACTAAAACCTTGTTATAAATTCCTGAGGCAACATTGTGATAACCACATATAGCTAAGGAACTACCCGTTGTGCCACCTGTTGCAACCTTAACTACAGGTTTTAAATATCCAGGAGCTCCTTCAATTCCACAGAATAATTCAGAGAAATTAATTCCTTCAAAATGGTCCATTTAGTATTTAATCTCGAGATGAAATTAAATATTACCTATAATGATGGCATCAATGTCTTTAGGTTCAAGTTGAGCATCATCAAGAGCCATTTTAACGGCTTCGTATACCATCTCAGGGATATTAACATCTCTTCTCTTACTTCTGAATTTAGTTTGACCTATACCGACAACGGCCACATCGTGCTTTGACATTTTCATTCACCTCCAAATATTAATACACAGTTTCCCTGAGAACATATCCCGTTCATGCCATAAGCTAAACCAGTTTTTGCGTTAGGAACTTGTCTTTTATCTGCCTTACCCTTTAATTGTAACGCAATTTCAGCTACTCTAATTAAACCATTTGCCATTATGGGATTACTTGATAACACTCCTCCAGAGGGATTTACTGGAATAGAACCATTCATCTCTGTTTCCCCTCCCTCTATAAATTTACCACCTTCTCCAGGAGCGCATAACCCTAGTGCTTCGTAAATCATCAATTCGTGAGTACTGAAGTTTTCGCTTACTTCACAAACATCTATTTCTTTAATAGGATCAGTAATACTCGCCATTTTATAAGCTTGTTTAGCGGCTAATTCTAAACCTACCAAATCCGTCATGTTCCTATGTCCTAAATAATAAGCGTCAGTACAACTTCCATAACCCTTAAGCCAAACGGGCGTATCTGTCATCTTTTTAGCTATATCTTCTTTTGCTAATAGCATAGCCACTGCACCATCTGAGAAAGGAGGGAAATCTAATTCTTTTAAAGGATGTGCCATTATCTTTGAATTAAGAACATCGCCAATTGTAATTTCTTTCTGTAAATGCGCATAAGGATTATTGAGAGCGTTTTTTCGATTTTTAACTACAACTTTAGCTGCTTGGTCTTCAGTTACACCATATTTATTCATATACATGTTAGCCATTAAACCTGCTGATGAAATTTGATCTAAACCTAAATGTCTTTGATAATAAGGATCAAAAATAGTATTGTTTACTAAATATTGGTTAACTTCAGAGCATTTACAATGTGAAACTACCAGTACTGTATCGAATGACTCTGATAAAATTCTCATTGCTCCGTAAATATAGGCGAAAGCACCATCTCCAGAGACTCTAGATTCAGCTTTTCTAACAGACCCTACAGCATCTTGTATAGCCATGTTTGCGATCGTTCTTCCATCGTTAAAATCGTTGGAACTAGTAATTACACACCCTATATCGTCGTTAGTAATCCCTAATTCGTTGTGAAGCTTTTTTACAACTTCAAAAACAAGTTCGGAGTAAGTTTGATCGATTTTATCTGCTTCGTATTTAGTTTGTGTGCATCCAACTATTCCTACTTTATCCATATCTGTTTTTTTCCTTTTTATTTTATTTAAAAAATTTTCAAAAAGCTATAATCATTATTATTGAATTAGGTATAAAAAATTTTCAATAGAATTTTTTGAGAATTACAATATTTTTAAAATTTAAATAGGAAGATACTTAATTTTTAATCAACAACAAATTTTTGAGATTTATTACAATCCATATTATTAAAACTAGGTATAAAAAATGTCAGAATCGAACCCAGAAAATAAGTTAGTTATTTCAGCAGCATTAGCTGGTGCAATTACGACCAAGAGTAATAATCCAAATGTTCCATATACCGCAGAAGAATTTGGAGATGAAGCGAAAAAATGTTACGATGCAGGTGCTGCGATTGTTCATATCCATGCTCGACACCCTGAAAAAGGTAATCCAACACATGACTTAGATTTAATAAAAGCAGTGTTAGATAATATAAAATCAAAAGCACCCGAGTTAATAATTAACTTAAGTAGTGCAATTAGTTCCGTTGCTACTGATAAACAAAGAATAGCGCCGGTCCAAACTTTCAAACCACCTTTGGCTTCATTAAATACTGCGTCCATGAATTTCGCAGTTGGTGATTACAAAACAGGAAAAGTTGGTATGGGAGCAGGAAACATCTTCGCAAATACATTTAAAACTATTTCGAAATTTGCGAAAGAGATGAAAAAAGCCGGAACTAAACCGGAAATGGAAATTTACGACCTTGGAGGTATGTATAGCATGCTTTTCCTAAATAAACAAGAAGGCACATTCACCCAACCACTTCATTTCCAGTTTGTATGGGGTGTGCTTGGAGGGATTCCATTCACACCAAGAAATCTCGCTTTGCTGCTCGATCTAAAGCCTTCGAATGCTACTTGGAGTGTTTGTGGCGTTTCTAAGCAACAATTTCAAGCTGGATTGTGTGCTGCTGCATGGGGCGGACATATTCGAGTTGGTTTAGAGGATAATACTCGTGCCATTTCAGGTGAATTAGCTAAAGGCTCGTGGGAACAAGTAGAATGGGCAGCTAAAGTTGCAAAAATAGCAGGGAGAGAACTAGCACAAGGTGAAGAAGCAAGAAAAATATTTCATCTAAAGCAAGAACATGTTTCACTATAAGGATTAGGTTGAACTTAAACTCAAGTTTAATTCTAACCCATTTAATTTTTTTTATCTTAATATTTTTACGAAGAATTAAAAAAATAAGAAAAAATTTATAAATTTAATAAAATACGAGAAAAAAATAGGTATATAAAATGTCAGAAGATTTATCAAAAAAACTAGTTATAACAGCCGCTCTCACTGGTGCTGCGACGATAAAATCGCAAAATCCTGCTGTTCCATATACCCCCGAAGAATTTGGGGATGAAGCAAAAAAATGTTTCGATGCAGGAGCAGCAATTGTGCATATCCACGCAAGAGACCCTGAAAAAGGCAATCCAACGCACGAATTAGAAAAAATTAAAGCTGTATTAGATAACATCAAAGAAAAGGCTCCAGATATTCTAATCAACTTAAGTTCTGCTATCAGTTTAATAGTAACTGATAAACAAAGAATAGCTCCTGTTATAACATTTAAACCTCCAATTGCTTCCTTAAATTCCAATTCAATGAACTTTGCTGTTGGAGACCATAAAACAGGAGCCGTTGGACTTGGTGCTAAAGCTATATTCGCGAATACATTTGATACGATTCAAAAATTCGCTAAAACTATGAAAAAAAATCAAGTCAAACCAGAAATCGAAGTATATGACTTTGGAGGCATGTATAACATTCTACATCTTAGGAAACAAGCGAAGGTGATTCTGGATCAACCTCTTCATTTCCAATTTGTTTTTGGAGTTTTGGGAGGCGTCCCCTTTTCTTTTGAAAATTTAGCTCATTTGCTTAATTTAAAACCACCTGACGCTACTTGGAGCGTGTGTGGGGTTGCAAAAAATCAATTTCAAGCAGGAATGTGCGCCGCAGCAATGGGAGGACACATAAGAGTTGGTTTAGAAGATAATATCCGTACAGTCGATGGGACATTAGCTAAAGGCTCGTGGGAACAAGTAGAATGGGCAGCTAAAGTTACGAAAATAGCCGGGAGAGAAATTGCTACGCCTGAAGAAGCGAGAAAAATATTACATCTTTATCAACAATAAAAAATATTAAATTCTTTTACTTTTTTCTTTTAATTTCAATAAACTAAAATTTTCATCTATTAAAAGAAGATTATACTCATTAAACATTTTAAAAGGAATTAAAAAAAATAAGAAAATTTTAAAACTTAAAAAGTAAATCCATCAGGCAATTCCGATTCTGAGGTTCCTTCGGGAACAAATGAAAGATCCATTATAGTATAAGTGGGATTTTTTGTTTGAAAAATGGGTACCACGCGTTTTTCTAGTTCAGGTTCTCCTACCGATAGATAACTCATTAAAATTGTAACTACACCATCAAATTCTATGTTAATGAATTTGATTGGTAATTTGAGCGTATTAAACGCTCCCGATCGATGGGTTATAATGAAGGAATATATTTTGGCGCTATTCTTTGCTTTCTCAGTAAAATCAATTGCAGTCATTTTTCGTAAGCAATCTGGACAATAAATCCTGAAAGGCATGTAGATTGATCCTTTGAATTCACATTTATCATTATCGCATCTTGTAGCCATCAATTTCCCCTTACTAAGAGATTCGAAAAAAATAGCTTCACCACCATAAGAGTGGATATAAGTCATGTCTCTAGGATTTGTAACACCAGCCAATTTTCCTGTGTCTTCGTTAAATATTGGTCGATTTGCCTCAATGATATGAAATTTTCCTTTTGGTTTGTATCTTCCATTAATTATGGAAACAGAACCTTTTTCTTCTTCAGTTTTAGGCATTTTTTTTATTCCTCCTTAATTAAGTGATTTGGATGCATTAAAATCGCACATGATACATGAGAGCCCACACCAGCATGACTTATTGCTAAACCTCTTTTTGCTCCTTTTACTTGAAGGCTTGTCCAATCTTTCGGTTTTTCTCTACCAAAAGCGTTCCATTTTTCTTGGGGTTCATGAATTTCGTCCCATCGATTCCATATATGATATCCAATTTCCGCAATTTGCATAAGCCCGGTTGCGCCAACAGCATGCATGCAACCAATTAATCCACCACATAAATTGCTAGGTAATTTGCCTGGTTTTTTAGTGTTTGGGTTTGTATGGTATGCTTCACCAGACTCAATATAACTACGCCCATCTCCATAAGGTGTAATGCCTATATCCTCATAAGTTTGAATATCGCTAATTGTGAAGGCATCATGGAGTTCTACAACATCAAGGTCATCGATTGGATCAACAATCCCAGTCATGTTATAGGCATAATAAGCCGCCACACGTGCAGCTAAAAAACTGCTAAATCCAGGATACCTATCTGCTCCAGGAAATCTTTTACTTAGATTCTCGTATTGTCCTGGTTTTTCGTTTGGTAAAAGTGGTATTTCCATATTACGACGATCTGCTACTCTTAATGTATGACTTCCCGCACCTATCCATATTCGAAGAGGATTATCAGTTATTTCATATGCGGTTTTTTCATCGCAAACAACGCCACAAGCAGACCCTACGCTCATCAAACAGCAATCCAAGGCACGTAATGGATAAGCAATAACAGGAGAATTGATTACATCTTCAATGGTGATTTTCATTGGCCCATGTGCGTAAGGATTCATTCTCGCATAACCACGGTTTTTAACAGCAATTTCTGCCATAGTATTTCTAAAAGAATCCTCTGCCTTACCAAATATTTGCCAATATCTCTGAGCCATGACAGCGTAATACCCCGTATAAATATGACCTAATGGCGTTTCCCAGTCTTTGTCTGCAGCACAAGATATCAGGTTGTTTCCTTCGTCAGTTGGAACTTCATCCATTCTCTCCCAACCTAAGGCAAGAGCACAATCGCTATACCCAGATGCAACAGCTTTTATTGCCTCCCACATAGTTGACCCTCCCGTAGCTCCACCCGTTTTGACACCGATGGTTCCTAATGGATCTAAACCAAGCCTATCGTGAATAACTGCCTCTCCTAATAGTTGATCTCCAAAGTGATCCGCAAAATGACCGTAATAAGCAGTATGAATGAAACTTTTCAATTCAGAAGGTGTCATCTTAACAAAATCAGCTGCTGCTATCAACGCTTGGACACATAATTCCTCCGTTCGAGTTTCAGGGAAAGCACGGTCGAATTTTGACATGCCTACAGTAGCTAAGTACACAGGTTTAGACATTTTGGGGATTTTCAGTTGTTTATCACTAAATTTAATCATTTTTTTATTCACTTCTTTTAATTAAACTCTTTTTTTATAATTTGATTTTATATATCTAATTGATATGATATTTTAATTTCACTATGATTAAAAGATTTCTAATTATGATTAATTTAAATTTTATACGCAAAAGAATTAATTAGAACTAAAATAAAGTTTAAAAATTAAAAAAATGATCGAGATATTATGGATACAAGAATCAGAGAGTTTGAAAAGATCAAAATTCAAAAATATGTACCAGAATTAGATTTACTGAATAATCCCGTGCTTAACGCTCAAGAAAAAGAATTTTTAGCAGAACTTTATGAATTTATGGAGAAAGAACTTGATCCAGAACTAAGGAAATTAGAAGAATTAAACTATCTTGTTGAGGAACCTACTCAAGACAAAAAGAAAGAAATAGTTATTGGAATAATGAAAAAGTTATCCAATAAAGGATATTATTCCACAATTCTTAACGTAGAAGATTATGAAGTAGGGCGGATTACTAGGAACGCTTTAATTGCCTATGCCTTATGTGGTGGCCGATGGAGCGAATATAGCGAGAGATATATTGCTGGAAATTATAG
Organism: Promethearchaeota archaeon Loki_b31; assembly: GCA_005222975.1. Taxonomy (GTDB): domain Archaea; phylum Asgardarchaeota; class Lokiarchaeia; order Sigyniarchaeales; family SOKP01; genus SOKP01. The sequence goes on along the minus strand of NJBI01000021.1, from coordinate 41,664 downwards.
CGTAGAGATGGGGCGACTTGCAGGAGGCACGCTTTATTGCAATCCTGTGAATTATGCTTCCAATGAAGCTCAAAAAGAAAAGTTTTTAACTCCTGTCGCAAAAGATGGTCAAATTGGCGCTTCTGCTATGACTGAATTTAACGCGGGGTCTGATATTTTTAGTATGGAATTGGCTTTACTAGAAAGAGACGATAAAATAATAGCAAAAGGTAAAAAACTGTTTATAACTAACGGTATGATCGCTGATTACATAATTTTATATGGAAGATTAAATAAAGGACAATTAGCCGCTGTTATTGTCGATACAGAGAATCAGAAGTTAAAAAACTTTCTAAGTACTCGGGTTAGAACATATGGCATGACCGATGCGTTTGTTAGCCGATTGATATTTGACAGAACTGAAATTCCAAAAGAAAATCTACTTAAAGGACATGGATTAGATATTATGTTTCATCAATTAACAGAAGAACGTTTGGTTATAAGTGCCGAGGCATTAGGTGACACCATGAAAAAATTGATTTATTCTCATGCCTACGCCCTCCAGCGTAAACAATTTGAACATAGATTACATCAATATCAAGTTATACGATTTCCAATCTCTCGAAAAATTCGCGAGTTGAATTTACTAATTTCTGCTATGATACAATATGTAAGGCAATTAGACGAACATCCCGAATTAGCGGGTTCTAAATTAATGGCAGCCAATGCAATGGGCTTAAAAATTAGTACAACGGAACTAGGGTTCGAAAGCGCCATTCATTGCTTTAGAACTATGGGTGGTCGGGGTTTCACTAGACAATACGCAAATGAAATCGGTCTCTTTGATCCCTATTGTATGATCCATGGCGGGGGCAGTAACTATGTGCTTGAGGATAGTGAATCTCGAAGATTCTTTAAATACAAGCCTCCACGCAGAGAAAATGAAGATTATATCCCCAAAATTGATTATTAAAAAAATTTGTTTTTCCTTATTTATTTAGTTTTATTATAAATTCTCAGAGTTTGAATTATTAAATAAAGATCCTTATTTATTATTGACAATGGACTACTTCTATAACTTCGAGACATTTGATATAACTCACTTGGCAGATCAATTTAGGGACAAGAAAATCGAAGACCTATTCCGCAATCACACCATTGTAAGAAATAGCATGGGGCAGTTCATGGAAATTACATGGAAAGAAGAGACTTTTTCATGCGACTTAAATTTAACTCTCTCAAGGAACAAACTTCTTGGTAACTTAAAGACGGTTTATTTTATTGGTGAAATTATAGAGCGTCAATTAAATAAAAAAGGAGTAAAATCTCTGTACGATTTGAGAACTAATTTAAAATACAACACATCTGCTCATCATATTTTGGATCTAATTGAAAATAAAAAATACGACCTTCTGTGTAGAAATAGATATATTTACGATTTAGATGTTGCTTTTTGTTTTGATAAGGAGGAATTACTTTTTCTAGATATTGAGACATTAGGACTGTATGATAGCCCAATAATTATGATTGGTTTAGGATATTTTAAAAACGATAAATTTGAAATCCATATACTTTTCGCAAGAGATTTGGAAGAGGAGATCGCAATTTATGAACACTTTAAAACGGAAATTTTACCCAAGTTTAAATGTCTAATTAGCTATAACGGAAAATCATTTGACATTCCTTACATTGCCAACCGTTTTCTGTATTTTTTTGATAAAAATCCGATGATTACTAACGAGGAAGAGCCTTACGAGAGGTTTAACACAAAATTTCACCATATAGACCTATATCATAATTGCCGAAGGAAATACAAAGGAAGTTTTGAGAATTACACGCTAACAAACATGGAAGATAAACTATTAAATCTGAAAAGGGATAACGAGTTACCAAGTGGATTAGTTGGATTGTGCTACAAAAAGTATTTAGAAGATTCTTTGAGATATGTGGGATTAGTAAAAGAAATTATTGAACATAACTATTGGGATATTTATTCTATGCCATTAATTCTTCAAAAATTACTGAAAGCTTAATTTTATTTTGTTGTAGAAATTAAATTTCTATGTATGGATGAAAAATTAAACATTATTTCGTTAAACAAAAAAGCTTGGAATAATGTAGCAGAAAAATACAACGATGCAAATTATGGTAGTTTGAATCCATTAGTCGAATATTTTTGCAACGAACTCCCTAAAAACGGTTCGATTTTAGACTTAGGTTCTGGAACTGGCTTACCTTTTGCTAAACTATTTATAGAAAAGGGTTTTAATGTATTAGGGGTTGATATTTCGTCCCAGATGATCAAAATCGCACAAAAAAATGGTCCTTTAGCTAATTTCAAAGAATTATCAATGACAGATTTAGACTATGATAAAAAATTTGATGGTGTTTTCTCAAGCTATTCCATGCTTTTACTCAGCCCTCAGTTATTCAAGGATGTAGCAAATCGAATCGTTAAATCACTGAAAAACAATGGTTTATTATACTTGTCACTAAATGAACCCCGGGCTGAAGGTGAAGATGTGGACAAAGAAGTTATCGTTGAAATAATGGATGAAAAAATGTATTCACGTGCTTACAGAGAAGAAGAGATTCTTACGATATTTTCTCCGTTAGGGATGAAACATCTCAAAATCCTTCACAAAATTCAAACTTCTAAGGAATTCGGAATCGAACATATGATTGCGTTTGTATTTAAAAAATAAATTTATAGCTGTCTGAATTATAACTTCATCTCCTATTGATTCATAATTTTCTTTTATAAAAGATAATTCTTCAAAAATTATTGGAAGTGTGATTTATTAGAAATAAATTATATCTCTACTTATGTATAAAAAGCTAAACGACTACGATGTTACTTTAGAAACTTTAGATTCAATAACTAAAAAATTGGAAACCGTTCAAACCACTGTAATAAAAAAGTCTTGTTTTTTAGGTTTTGATGGGTATGTTGATTCTCTCTATTCTTTAGTCCAGAGCAGATTGAGTGCAAAAAAATGGACAAGAATGGAGAGCATGAAGGCTTTTGGAGAATTATTAATTGATGTTACTGGAAGTTCGGCAAATATTGAGAGAGTCTTAAAAAAGAGGATCTTTGGCGGTTTTGCTCCTAAAACTTGTCAAGCTTTGAATGCTTTTGGAGTAAAAATATATTTGATTGCGGCTTTAGGACATCCTAAACTTAACGGTTTTTATTACCAACTACCTGAAGTAGAATCAATTCCGATTTCTAATCCCGGTCAAACGTTAGGCTTAGAGTTTGACGATGGGAAAGTTATGATAACTGATTTTTCCCCCATTTTAAACATTGATTGGAAAACGCTAATGGATAATGTAAAACTGGGTAAGTTGGTTAAGATAATAGAAGCATCTAATATTATGGGTTTTGGACATTGGGCTTTAATACCAAATCTAAACGATATATGGCAACATTTCTTGGATGAGATCTTTCCTTCTATATCCAATTTAAAAGAAAAAATATTTTTCGTAGACATAGCCGATATAAGAAAACGTTCGAGGCAGGATCTTTTAGATTTGGTAAAAATTCTTCAAAAAATAGACCAACGAGTTCCAGTTATGCTAAGCGCAAATGATCTGGAGGCTTATTTCCTTTCTAAAGTTTTAGATAATGTTAAAACTTTCGCCCCTTATCAAGAAAATTCAACTGACTATATTGACGGTGGAAAACGGCTTAATACAGAAATGAATTTATCCTATTTAGTAATTCATTCCCCTCACTTCGCAACGCTCTCTACTGTCGAAGATCATTATTGGATAACTGAAGGATTTACTTCAAAACCTAAATTTACCGTTGGCGCAGGCGATTATTTTCATTCGGGAACTGTTTTAGGGTTATCTTGTGGTCTTACCCCTCCTGAAGCAATTCTCATGGGCAACGCTCTAACGGCTATTTTTGTAAGAACTGGAAAATCTCCAAACTTTAATCAATTATCTCAATTTATAAGTAGATATATGGAATTTATTGATAATGATAACCCTAATTTTCCTTAAAATACAATGAAAAAAGTTTATTTGGTTGATTACGATTTCAATTAGATAGAGCACAACGAGCATCTGGGCAATTATGGGGTGTGCATTAAATTTATAAAATATTAGATGTTTTGTTAAAAATCTACTTATGTATAAAAAGAAGAAGAATCAAAATTTATATAGAGTTCAATCGGTACTTTAATTAAGTAAAATCAAATTATGATTCATATAAATATTAATCATTTTTGCTTAAAAAATGGTATATAATTAAAACAAAGAAAATCAAGATGTCAGACGAAGAACTTAGGGATTACATTAATAAGATAGCAGTAGAAATTGAGAAAATTGAACAGACAGCGAAACAAAAAGAAACCTATTTTACAAATAAATGTAATGAAGAATTTGATCCTAAAATTAAAGACCTTGGGGAACAATTGCTTCATCAACAAACTAAATTAAATGAACTCCTCAAAAATATTAATGATTTAACAGCAAAAAAGAAAGAATTACTTTCTATTACAAAGAAATTGGAATCAGAATACAATTCTTTGAAAAGAGAGAAGGACAAAATCTTAAACCATAATTTAAAAGCGATTGAAAAAGAAAAGAAAACTAAAACGAAAGATATTGATACTAAAATTAAAATGCTAGAAAAAGAGTTGAAATCGAGCGAAAAAAAAATAAAATTTTAGAGATATCATCCTAAATTACCAAATAATAATAATTAAACTCATAAATTATTATGTCAGATCCGCATTAAATATATAAAATATTAGATGTTTTGTAAAAAATCATTCAAAACGGAGGTAATAGCTTGAAGATCCATTAGAGCTTCACTGCCACCATCAAAGCTAACATCTCCGGCTTCATGTGCGCCAGAAATTTCAATTGTTCCAAAAAGAATTCCTGTAAAAGTCGCCATATTGGTTGTAAAGGTTAATGAAGGGTTATCGACATCACCCTCTCCATAATCCACTTTTCCCTCTTTGAATTTAAGCCAAAATTTCTTGTTTTCATCTGATATGATTATTTGTCCTAAGAAGTCCATATCTAACATGGCCATATCTTCGAATTCATCTCTTAATCCCGCATGTTCTGATGAAATCTGTTTATATATTTCAAAAAGCTTGAAATAATCTCCGGGCATAGCACTACCATCAGATAATTTCAATTTAACCTCATTTAATAATTCTAAATTTACCATTTTTATCACCTTATAATATATAAAACAATATAGATTACAGCTATATCAATTTTTTTATGCCTTAAAAATCAAAAGTATTGATAATAGAAACATTAAGAAACCTTATTTATAGTCCAGAATTTTCTAAACATGGTTAAAATGGAAGATTTGGAAAAAAAATTATTTGATCAAGCTTGGAGTTATAAAAACAGAGATGTTTTTATTAAGAAATTAAGAGAAGAAACTTACGACTTTTTTATAATAGGGGCAGGTATTACGGGAGTAGGAGTAGCTCGAGAAGCCTCGATGAGGGGACTTAAAGTAGCTATAGTAGATATGCAAGATTTTTCAGCAGGCACATCTTCAAGAAGTTCTAAATTAGCCCATGGTGGAATAAGATACCTTGCCCATGGAGATCTTGACTTAGTAAAGGAAGCTACTCAAGAGAGAAATTGGATGCGCGCTCATATCCCCCATTTAATCAGACCAATTCCATTTCTTTTTATACAACTAGAAGGTGGGAAATATAAGAAAAGAGATATCAAGGGGGCAGTTAAGATTTATGATTATTTAAGCGATACTAATTCAGAATTTAAAAATTTTAAGAAGCATCAATGGTATCCTCCAGAAGAAATTTTTGAAATGGAACCAGAGTATATTAAAGAGGGAAATTTAGGGGGAGCCGTCTACTACGATACCAATGTTGACGATGTAAGATTGACAATCGAAGTACTTAAAGAAGCGATAATAAGAGGTGCAACCGCTGTAAATTATTGCAAAGTAACCGGTTATCTTAAGGATAATGAGAAGATATTAGGCGTAAAGTGTAGAGATATGGAAAGTAATCTTGATTTTGAAGTGAAAGCAACTTTGGTTGTAAATGCAACTGGTATTTGGACCGATAAATTATTAGAAAAGCGCCCCGAAGAAGTCCCTCAACCCCTAATTCGTCCTACTAAAGGAGTACACCTATTATATAGGCGAAGGCACGTAAAGAACCGAATGGCAACTATTATTAACTCAATTTCAGATGGGAGAACTCTCTTTGCCATACCGAGAGATAAAGATTTCACCCTTATAGGGACAACGGATACAGATTATCAAGATAAATTAGCTAATCCATATTGCAATAAAGAGGATGCAGATTATTTAATTCAAACTTTAAAATATTATTTTCCAAACGCGGAATTAGAATATAAAAATATTCTTTCCACCTACGCTGGAATAAGACCATTAATAATACAAAAAGGAAAATCTGAAAGCGAAGTCTCGCGAAAACATCTTGTTTTTTTCTCTGATAATGGATTACTCACCATAACGGGAGGAAAGTTAACAACATGGCGCGCTATGGCGGAAGATTTATTTGAGCATGTTGAAAAAAAGAAAATCTTTCCCGATATTAAGAGAGAGAAATATTGGTCAAGGCAACCATTTATTATAGGTCTAAAGAAAGAAGATTGGCCGGATAAATTAAAAAATTCAGGTATTGTTTTAGATGAGGATATTGCCGATCACCTATATCAACAATATGGAAAAGGTTCCATTAAAATCCTCGATATGATAAAAGAGGATGAATCACTAAAAGAACGAGTGATGGAAGAAAACAACTTTATTAAGGCGGAAATTGTTTACGTGTTAAGATTCGAATTAACACCTCATTTGATAGACATGTTCTGTCGACGAACAGAAATGTCGCTCTGGATACACCACCGAGAAGCTTCGGAAGCCGCAGAAAAAGTGGCAAAGATTATGCAGAAAGAATATTCTTGGGGTGACGAGACAACAAAAAAAGAAATCAATAACTATTTGGATTACATTAAAAAAACGGTTTCATTCATACAATAATAAATAGAACAAGTCTTACTTTTACATTTTATTAAATATTATGGTTTTTAAAAATTGGACTAGATATAATATAAATACTTAATTAGTGATATTCAACATAATAACAAATTTAAACAATTTAAAAGAGTGAAATTTATTGATATATCAATTTGATTTTACAGAAAATTTTTTAAGACCTTTAGCAGAATTCGCTGGATTCTTTACGTTAATTCTTGGCGTTATGTGGTTAGTCTACGCAGTTTATGAAACTAAAAGGAGAGGGTCTGTCAAAAAGAGAAAGGTAGAGGATTGGAACTTCGACATTACAAAGTTCTTGAAATTTTTGACATATTTAGGAATAGTTATCGGTATTTTTGGTTTACTTAGCGGTGTTGGTGGGCTTATTCTCGATCAAGCGCCAAGCGTAGCATACGCTGCTAATACTCAAGACGCTAAAAGTTTATTTACTTCTACTTTCCTTATCATTCTAGGAACACTAACGCTTTTAAAACCATTAAACGATCTCCCAATTTCAAGCGTTATAGGAATTTTATTAGCTTCTATTGTCGTTGTTATTGCTTCAATGGCTATTCCTGACCATGTAGTTCAAGTGATTGCAGTTTATATTAATCCAAAGGTGCTATTAGTAATTGTTTTTATTTTAGTGTTTGCATTTGTCGCACTTACAGTTAAATTTTACATTGGAGCTTTAATGTCAATTTCGAAGGCAATTTCATGGCCAATTTTCGCGTTTATAATCGCAGCATTCTGCATACTTCAAGGGTTTTTACTCCTAGTCATAGGAGTTTCAATTACAGGATATTTTTAATTTAACTTTCTAATATTTTTTCTTTTTACATCTAAATTATTAAAAGAAGCTAAATCTTTGAGATGCTTTTCTATTAATTTCTCCTTTAATATCTTTACTTAAATCGTATTGACACTTTGGGCAATGTTTTGTGTCTGTAATATCAATTTTGGTAAATCTGTAACCACTTCTACCTATAATTAAATGATTACAATTTGGACAGTAAGTATTGCCTCCTTTTTTGTGTCTTGTATTACCAACATATACATAATTTATACCCGCTCTCATGGCGATCTTATAAGCATTATCTAATGTTTCAAATGGAGTCCTTTTCATAGATGGCTGCATAAAGTCTGGATGATAAGCGGAGAAGTGTGTAGGGGTATCAACTCCTAGATTTTCGACAATCCAATTAGTTAATTTTTCAATTTCAGCGTTACTATCGTTCAAATCTGGAATGATTAGGTTGGTGATTTCCACGTGAATTCCATTTGATTTAAATCTTTTTGCAGTGTCCAAAACAGGCTGTACTGATTTAACGCCACATATTGTCTTATAGAACTCATCTGACATAGATTTTATATCGATATTAGCAGCATCAATTCCAACCTCAATTAACTCTTTTGTAGCTTCTATCGTAGAATACCCATTTGTAACTAAAATAGTTTTAATATTTTCTTGTTTAAGTAATACCGTGGTATCTAATATCCATTCGTGCCAGATTAGTGGTTCATTATATGTGTATGCTAATGTCGTAGCGCCGCTTTTTTTAACATTTTCAACAAGTTGTTCTGGTGTCATTTCTATTAAAGACATTTTTCGATTTTCTAGTCCTTCTAAGGAGTAAAACCCATTTTTACCATTATTAGTAGGATTTGCTTGGCTTATATTCCAATTTTGGCAATTCTGGCATTTAAAAGAACACCCTATGGAAGCGATCGAATAAGCGGTAGCACCAGGCCAAAAATTATATAAAGGTTTTTTTTCAATGGGGTCTAAACTTCCACTAGATATCATAGATCCATAAATAAGAGTATATAATTCTCCATCAAAATTCTTTCGGGTTCTGCAAATTCCTACTTTCTCGGGTAGGATAACACATTCATTAGCGCAAACATGACATTTTACTTTATTATCTTCCAGTGAATCCCACAATCTTGCTTTAAATTTCATTTTAAATCAACACTTTGTTAAAAAATTATCAATTAATTCATTAATTAAATAATAGATAAGAAATTTTATATTTCTTTTACCTTTAAATTGCAATAATTATAAAAAAAAGGAGTTGTTCGAAATATCCGGAATAGAAAAAGCTATTTCTTCCTTTAGAGGAGATTTTAATTGTGCTCAATCAATATTAAGTTCTTTTGCTACTCAATATGGACTAGATAGAGATACAGCTCTAAGATTATCTACAGGATTTGGAGGTGGAATGGCTCGTTTACAAAATACATGTGGTGCAGTGTCTGGGGCTTTTATGGTTATTGGTTTAAGATATGGTATGGGAATAAATGACCATACAGAAGCGAAAGAAAAGACGTATCAGGTTATAAGAGAATTTTCAAATCGATTTCAAGAAATTCATGGCTCAATAATTTGCAAAGAATTGCTTGGTTGTGATATTAATACACCTGAAGGAAAAGACTACTACGATCGAAATGATTTTTTTGAAAAGAAGTGCTTTCAATATGTAAAAGATTCTGCAATGATTTTAGAAGATATATTATAAGAAGATTGTATAAAGAACTACTAATTATATAAAGTGACTGAGAATGAAACAGAGTTAATAAAAGAGGAATTAAAAACTAAAATAAAACAACAATAAAACTAAATGGTGACATAAAAATATTCACGTTAAAGAACATATTGAGCTAACAAGAGAAGAAATCGAAAGATTAATCAAAGAAACTGAAGAGAGATTAAAAGAATTAGAAAAGTACGGTAAACGTTCAGAATATATTAAAGAATTAAGTAATTTAGCATTCTTACAACTTGAAGTTGAACAATACACAAACTCAGAAAAAAATTTACAAGTTTGTTTAAAACATTTCAAAAAACAAAAAGATAATTTAGGAAAAGCTGCTGTTTATGGGATTCTAGGAATTTTACATTTCAAAAGTGGAGCATACCAGAAATCTATTGATTATTACAATATGGCACATGAAATTTATAAAGAGTTTAATCAGGTACAGGAGCAAATTACTTGCTTAAAAGGAATTGGGATCAATCTAATTAAATTAAATCAATTTGACGAAGCGTGTGATAACTTGCTTGAATGTAGCGCTTTATGTTCAGATAACAACGATATTTACAACTTATTGGACTGTTTAGGTAATCTAATTTATATTCACGAAAAACGAGAGAACTGGGACGTTGTATTTGAATTATACAAAAAAACCCTCAAAATTTTTAAAGAATTACATGATAATAGGGGCAGTATCGTTTCTTATTTTAATTTAGGCATCCTTAAAAAAAGAGGGAGCGATTTTGATCGGGCTATTAGATATTTTAAAAAAGGAACTAATATTGCAATTGATTCAAATTATACAGAACTAATTTTAAAAGGGTTAGGATATGTTGGGGAGATTTTGGTTTACCGAGGTAAAATGAATGCCGCTAAAGAAGTATATATTAAAGCATTAAGTACTGCTGAAAAATTTAAAGTAAAGAATTCAATTATTCAAATAAAAATTCTTTTAAAATCATTAGGATTAAATGAGGAAGAAATAGAAAAAGAACTAAGAAATTATCGAAACCTTAGGATAAAATAGCAATGATTAATAAATTGGAAAATAATTATGTTTCAAAACATAATTTAAAAAATTATAAATGAACGAATTTTCATTTTTAATTAAAGTAATCTAAATAAAATACTTCGAGTGTTCACTTAGTAATGAAATATTGTCCATTTTGTAAGAAGCCAATTGAGCAATATTGGACGTATTGCCGTAATTGTAATAAACCTTTGATTACGGACCTTGGTAACGAATTAAATAGAAGAGTAAGAGACTCTCACGATGAGGCTTCATTTTATACTAACAACATTGAAGAAGATTATTACGATATCAACATTCTCGACGATGAGGTTGTTGAACGCGAGCTGAACGAATTAGAAGATCAACTAGCAGAGAGCGAAAGATTTGGAAAAAATATGGGAGATCTCTTATTAAAGAAAGCAAGTTTATTTTATAAAAAAAGAGATTTCCCTAACGCCTTAAAAAATTTAGAGTTGGCGCTAGAAAACTTTCTTGACGAAAAAGAATTCTTAAATACAGCCATATGCCATAACGAATTAGGTTTAATCCATGAAGAAACAGGTTTTTTTGATCAAGCAATCTATCATTTTGATAGAGCTCTTATAATTTTAGAAGATCTTGAAGATATTAAGAAGAAAATTCAAGTTTTGAATAACTTAGGAAATGTCTATTATTTAATCAATGATTTAAAAAGCTCTTACAAATATTATCAAAAAGCGCTAAATTTAACCGAAAAAGAAAACCTAGAATTAGACGCAATAAAAACTTCAAGTAATTTAGTTGAAATCCTAATTTCTTTAAAAGATTATGATCGTGTTACCAAAATATTGAAAAATAATCTGGAATTCTTTACAAAAACCAACGATGTTTATGGAATCATCCAAACTCGTATAAAGTATGGGAAATTATATTATTATCTTGGAGAAGAGAATTATGACCAATCCTATCAGAGCTTTACCAATGTATTAGAGCTTGTTGATACTATCAAAAACCAAATTTCTATTTTTATAAAAAAAAAATTAGAATGGGAATCCTTTCTCTATTTAGGAAAATTACATTTGTTATGGGATAACGATTCAGAAGCAGAACATTACCTATTAAACAGCTTAGAAGCAATAAGAACATTTGGAATTCGAGAAAATGTTAAAGAAGGAATAGTTTTAGAAACAATAGCTAAGTTTTATTCGTTAAAAGGGGAAGATAATAAAGCTGTCGATTATTATAGTTATTCTACAGAGATATATCAAAAATTTGGAGATAAACTCAAAATTGCTGAGATGAAATATGAAATCGCAAAAATTTTTCAAAACTACATTCAAAATGAACAAAAAGCAATACAATATTACGAAGAAGCTTTAGAAATTTTCGAAAGTTTAAATAACTTAAAAAAGGCTGCAGAAATTCGTAATGATTTAGGTGATATTTATGTTTCAAAGGAATTGTTTGATTTAGCATTAACTAACTTTATAATGGCAAAAAAATTTTACGCTGAATTAGAGGACGAATATAACAAAAATCTTGTATTAGGGAAAATAAATTCTTTGAAGGAAACTGAACCAAATAGCTTTAGGCCTTAATTTTTCCTCCTACTTTTTTAAACATCCAATCTAAGGATAGAATGGATTTTCCAAACTTTTCCCAGAAATATATTAAAAGCCCGAGTAAGATGATATAACCTATTGAAAATTGAAAAAACAATAAAAAAGTTAACTTTTGATAAAAAATAGGTAAAAATAAGAATTGAACGAGTAATAGGGTTAAAGAATACTTCCCATATATAGATAAAATCTTAGCAATTTTGTTATTAATATGTAATACATCAAAAAAGTAATATGTTACCCCAATTATGAGCAATGAAAGTCCCATTATAAAAAATAGATTAGAAGGCGTGCCCTTAAGCAAAAATAAGGGCGATCCTGGAATGAATTGCATAAAATGTGTTATTAAAATAGAGAGCGCATCAATAAAGGGATACTTAGCGGGGTTAAAATTGTCTAAAGTAACTATAAACCCTATGTCTATAAAGGGTACTAATAGAGCAATAATTAATAAAACCCCACTATATTTTATTACTGAAAGAGTTGACCGCATATTAGCTACATCTGAGTCCAGCATGATTGACTCGTAAATAAGCTCCCCAAAAACTGTTGAGAAAAAAGAAATTGCTGCATAAGGTAATAACGAATAAGTTGGAAAGGGCGAAACAATAAAGAAATATATTATCGCAATAATGGGATTAATATCTTTTCCAAAGTAAAGCGCTTCTCGAATGCCTAGTGTTAAAAACATTATATTTATCCCAATTACTAGTCTTGCCCATCTCACCATTTTATAAGAATAATAGCAAATAATTTGAGAGAACCCTAAAAAAAAAAGAATGTTCCAACGCCATATGTTTTGAGGAAATCCACAGGTAGCATTTAAAAGTAAATTATAAAAACTTCCTAATAAAATTAGGAAACTCCCCTGTTTTAAGATTTTATTTCGATTCGATTTTTCAGGAACGCGACCCATTTTTTTTTTTAACGTAAAGGAAACTGAGAAAGATACCAAGAAAATGTATAAGGATGGACCAATAACGTCTATAATAGTTAAAATAAAGCCATAAATATATTTTAGTTCATCCCCAAAATATAACCAATAATTAATAGTATTAGAAAAAAGAATTATTAATATTGAAAAACCCTTGGCGATTTCAATGCTCCTTAAGTTTACCGTAAAAAAATCACCTTCCTTAATGAAAAATTAATTAATTGTTTTAGAAATAAATAAAATTAGGTGTCAATATCAAAATCTTCACTTTTATAAACTTTTCTAGCAAATTCCTCGAATCCAATAGATTTTATGAAGTTATAGGACACTATATTATCTTTATACACCTCACATCTAAGCTCTTTGACGCCTTTCTTTTTAAAATAATTCCATGCTGCCATACCTATAACTGTCCCAAGTCCTTTACGTTGAAAACGAGGCATTACTCCTAGTCCTACAATTATACCATATTCATTTTTTGGTCCTTCATAGTCTAGTATAACAAATGCGGCATCGGATCCATATACCCTAGCGATTAAAATTATTGTTTCTGGATATTCAAAAATTGTTTTTAAGGAATTAAGTGTAATTGACGAATAAGGCGTATTTGAAGTCATCCAACTTCTATTATATAAAGCTCTGACGCTCTCTAAATCCTCTACTTTAGCTTCTCTTATCTTGGCTCGAAGTATATTATGCTCCACTTTTTCTGTAAGCCTCTCTTCAAATTCGGGGGTAATTTTAGCAATGGGTAATTTCATTTGAATATACTCCATTCCCGTTGTAGCTAATTCATTCTCGATTTCTTCTTCTGTTTTATCTTTTTTTTCAAACGCCAGTATAAAGCTACGAACCTTTCTTTTCTTTAAACTTATTTTTGATTCTGTCATGATATGCTAGATTTTATTAATTGAATTAATCAACTGAGTATTATTAAATGATCAAAAAATAAAAAGGTTTTATAGGGTAATAATTTTATAACTCAAAATCTTCTTTGCGATATACTTTTTTTCCAAATTCTTCGAAATTTAATCCTTTAATAAAATTATAAGATATTTGATTATCCTTATAAACTTCACACCTTAATTCCTTCAAACCCTTCTCTTTAAAAAAGTTCCATGCTGCCATACCTAATATCGTACCTAATCCCTTACCTTGAAAGCGAGGTAGAACTCCAAGCCCCGCTATAACTCCAAATTCTTTATTTTCACCTTCAAAGTCTAAAATAATAAATCCTCCATCAATATTGTAAATCTTTGCTATAAGAAAAACTGTACTTGGGTCATTAAATATTTTTTTTAGAGTGTCTTTTTCGATAGGTCTAAAAGGAGTATTAGATGTTAACCAAGCTCTATTATAGATATCTTTCACGGTTGCAAGGTCCTTTTCTGTTGCTTCACGGATTTTAGCGTGAAAAATCTTATGTTCAATCTTTTCTTTTAAGGAATTCTCATATTCCTTAGTAATTTTGTTGATAGGTAATCTCATTTGGAGATAAACCATTCCCTGATCGAGAATCTCTTTTTGGATCTTGCTAATTTCACCCTTTTTATCACTTTCTTCAATGTGTAAAAAATAAGTTCTTAAGGCTTTCTTTTTAAAATCTAGTTTCCTCTTCAAACCTTTGCCTTTCCGACTCATCTTATTCTAAAAGAGATTTAGGGTTTTAATATTAAATTTAAATTACTTCTTATGGTTTTTTCGATTTCATCATTTATTATAGCATAACTTCTTAAAATCGAGATTCCTTGCTGAATTTTTTTGGCTAAACTTTTATCATCAATAAGATTTTTATTTTCGCTCGAAAATTCAAAATTAGATCTTAAAGCCATGTCTTCTTCAATTCTTTCTTTAAATGTTTTTTTAAAATTAACCATTGTATCAGAAATTTCTTGATAAATATTATTTGGGTCATTTGTAACGATACCTGGGAGAATTAGTTCCATTTTTTCTTCCATCGTATCTTTCTTTTCAATAAACATAACATATAGTGGCATGTAAATCCACTGAATTGGTCGAGAAAATAATTCTGATTGATTGTCGCTTAATGACCAAGATAATAAGTCCTTTGCTTCTTGTAGACAATTTCCATTACTAAAATGTATAATCTTTTTTATTTGTGAATACAACTCTTCTAACCTTATTCGTATAGACTCAATTTCCGAAATTTTTTCTTGCTTTTCTTTTTCAAATGTAGATAAATCTCTATCTCTATCTTTTAACTTACTATTTAATGACGAACCAAACTCCTCCAATTTTTTCTTTGCTTCTTCATCAATTTGGAACGCTCGTTCTTTTAATTCCATATATTTTTGAGTTAGTGAAGTTACCATACTAACAAAATTATTGCCTTCATTTATCAAATACTTGAAGTGATTCTCAAAAGGCTCAGTAAGATCATTAAAAACTCTACTCTTTAATATCTCACTTTGAGTATAGAATTTGTTCTTTTTAATAATATCTTCTATTTGCCTTTCAACTGTTTTAAATAATACTGATATGTTTTCAATTACTCTCCTTTTTTCATTAACCTTCCATTGATCGCTTTTATCGCTTTCTAACGCAATTTGATCTTTCATCTGATTAGAGTCAATTATTTGGGATGTCTTATTTATTTGAGAGGAGTATCGGGTATTTATATCTTTTAATTGAACGTTTAAATCAATAAACCATTCGTCTACTTCTTTTCCAATTAATTCAGTCTGGGTGTTCCATCTTAAAGCATTTCCTTTCATATAATCAATTGTTTTTCGATATTTTTCCGCAACATCTAAAGCCTGTTCAGTCGTAAAAACCGTCTCTAAAGGCATATATTCCGAAACAGGCTTGAATTCTACTAAGGGTAATAACTTTGCTAAAGTTTGAAGGAATTCTGGATTAATTAATGAGTTAATTTTTAACTTCTGATATTTTGATTCTTCACCTAGGCCAATTTCTTCTGCTTCTTTATCAATATAAGATAAAACTTCGATAATTTTGTTTAATTGCTCAGATTTCGTAAGATTCTCAACATTTCTCAAAAGGTGCCCTATTACAGGCTGTCTTGGAGGATTAGAAATCTTTCCTTTTTTTGAAAAAACCTCTAGGCCATCTAATATTATATGTGTGCCAATAGCACCTTGAACACAAAGAAATGGCCATAATAATCTAGAAAATGATATAACCCTCTCATTATGTTTATAATTTTTTGTTAACAGATAAAATGCTAATGCTAATTCGTCATATTCTTTAATTGGTAGTAAGCTTTGACGAGTAGTAAATAAGGGTAAGATTTGCTGATTGCCATGAATTGACATAAAATGAGTTCTTCCAATTATAATTTGGTTACTTATTACTGATTAAAAATATCTAATTAATCATTACTAAAAATTCTATTTTTTTTGTCTTGATTTTCAAATTTTTCTTTAAAAAGAATTGTAAAAGAAAATTTAGAGATTTATTTTAGTTGTTCGTAATGGTTGGCAATTACAATTATTAACAATGATAGTAAGATCAATAAAGGAGACAAAATAGCTCTTACATGATAAAACCCCAATGTTTCCATTAAACCTTGAGTTATTCTTCCAAAAAAATAGATGAAAAACCCTATTGCGTTTAAAGCATAAGATCTTCTTAGGACCCCAAATGTTTTTAAAGCTAAATACACAAATAAGATCGGAATAACTAATACCATCAAAGGTAAAAGAATAAAGTTAAGTACAAATCTGCCCGCGGGGTACCCAAATATAGTTATTAATTCAATTCCTGCGCAATAAGGGGCTTCATTAAAATCGGGATCCATAAAAAGCGAGTCAGGTAAAATAAGCGCGAGAATTCCAATTCCAATTGGGAAGAGGACCAATAAGATCTTAAGTGATATCTTAACGCGCTTCTTTCTTAAAAGAGTTTTAACTTTGGATTTTACATCCTCCTTTTCTGATGGCTTTACTTCTTCAGTATATGAAGGAAAAATCAGAGTACCAAAAACGCCCATCAAACAAGCTATACCCAACCAAGTAGAAAATGTAGCTAATCGATATAGAATCATAAGTAATCCAACTAACTCTAAATTAGTCATCGTTCCTAAGAGTTCTGGAATGTAGAAATAATAAACAATAAAAAAAACTCTCCCTGCCGCTAGACACAAGAATAATAGTGAAAAATATAACCAATAAAATTTTTTAGAGGTTCTAAATCTCATCAAAAGGAAATATGCAAATATGAGAAAATAAAAACCTACTATTGCATAGTAAAGGCCCGACTCTACTGCGTCCCAAATATCGAAGTACTGGAAGTTCCCTTGAAAAATCATATTTAATCAAACACCAATTTTATTCTACAAATTAATTTGATTTAATAACTTAAAATTATAATATGATAAGTTATATAAAAATTTATATTATAAAACTAGAATCACAAAACTGATTGCTACATCCAAACTAAGGAATAATCTTAAAATACAAATATTATCGATAATTCTAAAAACTATTATTGTAAAGTTTTGATTAAAAATGAAGATCGAGGACAATATTGATACATTTAATTCATTACTTCGACGACGCGGATTTATTTGGGGGCCCTTTCCAGAGATATATGGCGGCTTAGCGGGATTTTATTCGTACGGCCCGGCTGGAAAAGCTTTAAAAAATAATGTAATTTCAATTTTTAGGCGCGAACTCCGAGCTTTTGGTTTTAGTGAAGTCGAATGTCCTGAAATTTTACCTAAAATCGTATGGGAGGCATCAGGACATTTAGAACGTTTTATTGATCCCGTAATCCGTTGTAAAAAGTGTAATACGATGATAAGAGCCAATAAATTTCTCCAAGAACAGCTTCCGGATCAAACGATTGATGGCTTATCCTTTGAAGACATGGACAAATTAATAGAACAACATGGATTTACTTGTCTAAAATGTGATACTCCGTTTGAAAAAATTGAAGAATACAATTTAATGTTAAAAACATCGGTCGGTAACAATGTTACGGCTTATTTACGACCAGAAACCGCAACAACAACATACCTATTGTTTAATCGCTTGAACCAGGACGCACGAAGGCAATACCCTCTAAAAGTTTTCCAATACGGAAAGGCTTATAGAAATGAAATATCTCCTAGACAACAAGTTCTTCGTATGAGAGCTTTCGAACAATTCGAAATCCAGTTATTTATTGGGAAAGAGCAAGAAATGAATTTTGAAGAATTTGAAGAGATAAAGAACACTAAATTACCATTACTGGACTGGAAATCGCAAGAAAGTAAAATAGTTATACCAAGTAGCATATCACTAGAAGAAGCAATAAACACAGGTGTTCTTAAAAAACCTGCTTTTGCCTATTGCCTATTTTTAGCAGATTACCTCATCTCGAAATTGGGATTTCCGGAGGAAACTATCAGATTTAGGCAACATTCTCCCACTGAAATGGCTCACTATGCAGACGATGCGTGGGATTTAGAAATTAACACTAAACAATATGGGTGGGTAGAAATCTGTGGAATTCACGATAGAACAGACTACGATTTAAAAAGGCATGGAAGCTTTTCAAATCAAAATTTTGAAATTCCAATGAGTACGGATACGAATTTAAAAGAAATCCCCCAAATTCTTGAAATTGCTTTTGGTCCCGATAGAATTATATACACTCTCCTTGAAACTACCTTTACTGTTGAGGATGAGAGAATAATTTTGAAGTTAAATCCTCAACTTGCCCCTAACCTCGTTGCAGTATTTCCGTTAGTAAGAAATAAAGAAAATATTGTAAAATTGGCGAAAAAAGTACATAAACAAATACTTAACAATCGAAAGACTTCATTTTTTGATTCAGCAGGATCAATTGGAAAGAGATATAGAAGACAAGACGAGTTAGGAACGCCTTATTGCATAACTATAGATTACGATTCTTTAGATGATAATTCGGCTACCCTTAGAAATAGGGACACTATGGATCAAAAGAGAGTATCAATTTCAGAAATTCTGAAAATAATCAATAAAAATTAAGAAAAAAATAATGTTGAAATATCCTTAAATAACAGAGGTTTTCAGAAAAAAATATTAAAGAGAAGAACATTTTTTTTAAAACTATACTATTAAAAAATAATTTTAAAGATTTATTATGAATTTTATCAACGTTGTTGCTCTAAAAATGAAAGGAAATAAAGGACTTAGAAAGACTAAATTAATTTTATGTACTTTCTTCATATTTATGTTCGTATTTAATGTATTATACTTTAATGATAACTACTTTCAAAAGATTAATCCTCATAATGAGTTTTTTTCTCAAGATAATGTTGAATTTAACGTTGATGAAATAAATCTTGCAGCAGGTCCAGAAATTTTTCAAGACCCATTCAAAGTTAATTTTGATGATATTTGGAACTTTTTCAAAGCTAAATATGAATCAGATTTAGCCCTAGATATAAAAACATATTTTCGAGAAGGTGATGATTTAGGAGTTATAACCGATGATAAAGTATATCCTATTGACAATTTACTTTTGTATAAAACCCTTTTGAAAGATGATACGAATGCATTTGAAACATTTGATACGTATTTGAAATTAAAAGAGGCACCTTTATGGTATCAAAGCAGTACTGAAGAGGATGTTTATGGTTTCGTAAGGGCAGTTGATAACACTACGGGCCAAGTGTTTGACGATAATAGATATTTAACTGACAATCTTATGCCGATCTTTCTATTAATTGAAAATATTGGCAAAGACATCGACAATTTTAACATTACTAGCATTTCCCCTAAGGATTCAATTGAAGAAATTTTTAATTTATTAGATTCAACTCAATTTTGGGATGATACATATGAAGGGTTTTACGATCATAACTCAACAACATACAAATACGCAGAAAGTAATATGTATGCGGTATTAGCTATGCTTCAAATTCAACGAATTTACGAAGTTATTGATCCGAATAGTGTTATACAGGAAAGAGCTCTTGAATTGGCAAATATTACAATAAATAAACTTATAGATGGGTTATGGGACGCTCCAAATGGAGGAGGTTTTTCTTATTATTGTGAAGATGATTGGTCTTATGCAGGACCAGGTAGTACTTATAAACATTTACAAACTAACGCTTTAGGAATTATAACTCTATTAGAATATTGGATTGAATCTGGAATGCAAAATGATTCCCTCTATTTACAAAATGCGACTTACTTGTTTGAAAAATTAGAAGTATTATGGAATCCAGGGTCCATGGCATATGAAAAAAATCGAGGTTTTGACTGGGGAACTTCAGGACAAGATACCGCCATAGAATTAGAACCAAATGCTGTTATGATGTCGGCATGCTTAAAATTATTCGAGTATACTGGTAATATTATTTATTACGATAGAGCTTGGCAATTATATAACACTTTTGAAAGTTCTTTTTACGATGGAGCAGTTAATTCTTATAAATCATCAATAGTAGATAACGACAAGAATTTCTATGCTAACCTTAAACTGTGTGAGGCTTATTTAAACGCATACGATATATATAACAGTACAACGCTAAACTCGTTTTACAACGTAACTAATGAAATTCCTGATTATATATTTAATCAAGACACTCTAAACATTACCAGTATTTATTCTTTCATAAAATCTAATCAATATTACAATGTTACAACAGAAGATTATGAGCAATTTACAATTGAATATAATATTGACGATGCAACTATTAGTTATATCTTCAAAAATCCAGAAAAGGTAATCTTGAACACAACGACACAGCAAATTACTGAAAATTCTACAACTTTGTTATATAATATAACCGATACATTGGAAATAGGACACGGGTATTATCTCCAATTATTTGCTAATTGTTCGAATTTTGGCACAGCACACATTCTAAAACAGTTTAGTGTAATTTCTGGATTGATAAATCACTCGATCCAAGGTTTGCCAGATATATTATATCAAGGTCCTGTTTTAAATATTACAATTCCCGTCAATAACACCCGCAATAACAACGTTAGTTTAACAGTCTACCTGGAAGGGGATAATATAATTAATGAAATTCAAAATATTACTTTTAATACTCTAGTTTTAACTAATGTTTCATTTAACCTTACTACTACCCTGGGAGCTACTATAGGACCCCATACAATTAGCATTAATTTCAAAAACGGAAACATTACGTATTTAGAAATTCCTATAATTATTGATATTGGGCATTCATTTGACTATACTAATTTAATTTATGAAAGTTATATTGTAAGTGGAGAAAGTGCGTTTGTGTC
This sequence comes from Promethearchaeota archaeon Loki_b31, assembly GCA_005222975.1. Lineage (GTDB taxonomy): Archaea > Asgardarchaeota > Lokiarchaeia > Sigyniarchaeales > SOKP01 > SOKP01. Next base: position 20,376 of record NJBI01000021.1, on the reverse strand, counting down.
AATGAATTTAATTAATTTCCTACCCAATAACACTCAAACATTTAATGTGAGTTTCTTTGAAGATGATTCCTTAATTCTTAAAGAAGAAACACTTTTATTTAAAAACGAAATCAAAAGCGTCTATTATAATTTGTATCTTGCTGATACTGAAACACATCTCGTTAACGTAACAATGGAAATTTCGAAGGGTTCTACAGTCTTCTACACTAAGCAATTTTATGTTGAAATTATTCAAAAATTTGAAATACTAAGCGTATTTTTTCCTGAAATTATCTCCCAAGGCGTTGCTGCTCAGTTTATTATGATTATTCAAAACAATCAAGAACAATCTGAATCCTTTACGCTATATATGAATGGAGCTCCTGTAGAAACCAATATTGATGGATTGGGACCGGGGATTAATAGGATTGTTGCTGAAGTAATTCCTAGTATAAATCCTTATGATTTTGGAATTGTTTCTTTTACATTTGAATTGAAAGACAGCTCTGGTGAAACTGTTGTGCAATATTACTTCGAAGTAAGATTAGAATTATCACCTTCCAATTTAGTTTTCTTTTATATTCTTCCAATATTAATTCCAATAGGCATTATTTTACTATATAAAAATAAAGAGATTAAACACAGATTATTAAGAAGATGATTGAAAAATGATTAGACAAAAACATTTTATTAGTATTTTTTTGGTATTATTTACTTTTACTGCTATATTGTTTAACTTTTGTGTAATTTCAATAAATTTTAATACCGAGTACTTTAATAACGAAAAAATAAGTGACGGCAGTGATTTTAACAGTATTTTTGATTTAAAAAATTCTGATAACGGAAACCCCCCTTTAGAGTATACATCAATATTTCTAAACGATACTACAATTTATAGGTTATTTGAATCTATAAAATTTGATATCAACGCTTCTAAATTTATTTACCCAAACTACACCGTTATGCAAATCTATTATTTAAATAATGTAGTAGAAGAATTTAACATGGAAGCAGTTCCTGGAAACAATTTTACTTATACGTACAACCCCGGATACGACGCCCCAACAGGATTTTACAATGTAAGTTTCTTAATTTACAACGAAACTAATGTTCTCTTAAGTTCGCCAGTTCCAATTACTAACTTCACAATCATAACCAATTATTTGTTGGAATTTGTTGGTAACATCTCAGAATATAGTGTGAATGAAACGCTCACCGCAAATTTTTACAAAATTGTAAATGATAAACCTCCACCATATGACTTTGATTGGAATGTAACAATTGTTGATAGTGACAACGAAACTCTTCAAAATAATATTTTTGATGTTGGCAATAATCTAGGGCACTTTTCTTTTGAAATTGACGACAGATTTAATCATACTAATAAGATTTATTACATAAAAATCAATATGTCAGATACTTCGAGTATCCATAAAGCAGCAGCGTATTTTCCTTTTAAAGCTTTAAATTCTTTACCGGAAATAGAAGTTTCGACAATAATTTTTTCACCAAGCACGATAAAGAGAGCAGAAGATTGTACTCTTACGTTAAATGTTACCGATGTTGATATTTTTACTTTACCAGAAAATATAACCGTCTCTATGACAATTCAAAGTTCTACTGGTGAATTAGAGTCACCTATTGAATTAACTAACAATAATAATTGGACTTTTACAACAACATTTTCGATAGGTATAAATAATCCAATAGGAAAATATCAAATTATTATCGAAGCAGAAGACCAATATAATGGAACGGATTCCTATACGGATTCCTTATATGTTGAAAATAATGCTCCTGAAATTCATAGCTATTCAGTTAACGGATTAAGTATGAATCATAGTGTTTCAATAAATTATGGCAAAGATTTAATTTTTACTTTTGATGTTTCTGATGTGGAAAACACGATTGCTTATATCACAGTTTCTCTTTTAGACGCAGAAAATAATTGGTATAATCTTTCAAGAGCGTATAAGCCCGACATGAATATCTTAGTCAGAACGGAAGAATTAATAACGGGCGTTTGGTATGTTTATATTTCTGTGACAGACATTGATAACGCAACTACTTATCTAAATTCAGATTATGGTTTAGCTCCACAAGAGATTAGGGTAATCCCTGATTTATTAACACCCATTCTTCCATGGATTGGGTTTGCGCTTGGTGCTGCAATTGGTGTTTTGGCTGGTATTGGTTTATTATATAAAAAATTTAAGGGTAAATATATCGAATCAAAAGACACTACCCCAAAAAAGCCTACTTCTAAAAAAATATCGAAGAAACCTAAAACTAAGCCTTCTAAAAAAGAAGTTGTAAAGGAAGAAGATGCTAAAGTTGAACCTCAAGAAACCAAAGAAATACCAAAAGAACCTCAAAGAAAAATAAAAAGAAAATTAAAATAATTTTTTTAAATTTACTTTTAAAACATTATTCCTAATTTTTTAGTGGTTTAAGCTAAAATATCATATAATCTATATTGAAATTTTCCTAGCTTACCGCCATAATTCCCTGCACTGATTTTTGAAACACCCGGGACTTGAACAGCCGCTTTAATCCCTAACTTCAAAGCTTCTTTTATAACTTCTTCATTAGCACCGTCAAGGATTACTTCGTACACGTAATTATCTTTCTCTCCGAGTAAAGAATTCTCAATTTTTCCTCGCAGTGTTGGACAAAGAGGATCGTTCGTTGAAGCATTTAAAAAACTATATTGTGATCCTACTTTTGAACCAGACCGTGCGATCCCACCAGGAAAAGGAGCTATTATATTTTCTAAATCTTTTATTGCATCAATTGCTTTTTCTGCAGCTTCTAAGGCTGCCTCTTGAGTTTCACCATAAATTAAGAAATTTCCTCCCGCGATTCCTTTTCCAACTTTAAATGTGCTTTGAACGATAAATTCACCGTCCATAACGGGAATTTTCCACGCTTCAAAAGGATAGACTCCTTCTATTTTTTCTTCAAATTTATCACCGAAAAATTTTAGCTTATATCCTGTTTTTATTTCAAATTCTTTCTCTGGAACAAGAGAACCATTTAATGCGTCAAAACAAGCAGTTGTTGGGCATGTTAATACACATTGACCCATCCTATTCAATAAAACACCGTCCATTTTATCTTTTTTAGTCTTAAAAAACATCAATACAACTCCAGGTCGTTTATCGGGTGTTTTTTCAGCAGAAACAAATACATCTATACCGGCTTCTGAATCGCAGTGGATTGTTGAAGTCCCATAACCAGTTGCGATTTGAGCAACAATTTTCGCCCATTTTTCATTTATGGCAGTTACTAAAATTCTAGTAAAAACAGCTCCAAACGCTTCACAGAAAGTATCTTCAATTTCTACTCCATTTATTTCCATTTTTTAATCAACATTTCTATTTTGTAATTTAAATCCTACTATTTATTATAAATCTTAATAGAGCGCAATAATATATAAAATTTCTAAGAAAAAAAGCTAAAAATTTTAATTAATTATCAATTTAAGAAATTCATAATAGAATCTTTTTGATTTTCAATAAATTTAAAGTTGTCAAAAATGAGTGAAGAAAAAGTTTTAAAGATTGGTATTCAAAAAAACGGGACAATTGGTTCTTCGTTATTACTTGCTTTTTTAATGGATGAAAGGGCAGAATCTACTAATATAATTGTGCGAGAAGTTACCTCGGGAGCGAAGATGAACCCCTCAGAGGAATGCGTAGAAACAATGAAAAAATTATTGGAATTTGAACCGGAATTAATCTTAATGTCCAGCCCAAATGCGGCGTTAAAAGGACCGAAAGCAGCAAGAGAATTAGCAGGAATTATTCCTACGATTGTAATCTCTGATGCTCCAGCAAAAAAGGCTATCGAAGAATTTAAAGAAAAAAACATGGGATATATAATAGTAGGCTGTGACTCAATGATTGGAGCAAGGCGTCCATTTCTAGACGCTGTCGAGATGAGTTGTTTCAATGCAGATCTATTAAAAGTTCTTGCGATTACTGGTGTTTTTAATATAATAACTAACGAATTAAATAAAGTTATAATGGATATGTTAGAAGGGAAGGCTCCTATTTTACCTCAGATTGAGATTAAAGCCACTAACGCTACAGAGGCAGCAGGTTTTTCAAATCCTTACGCCCAAGCTAAAGCTATTGCAGCTTTCGAATTAGCAGCTTCAGTTTCTAAGATTACGGGAAGAGCGTGCTTTGTTTTAAAAGATAGAGCCGAATATATGCCTTTATTAGCTGCATCTCACGAAATGATGAAAACAGCTGCTGAATTATGCACACAAGCCAGAGAAATAGAAAAATCTAACGATACAGTATTGAGAACGCCTCATCATGCTAAGCAACATCTTTTAACCAAGAGAAAACTCCACGAAAAAGAAGCTTAATTATTATTATTAAAATATATTTTTTAAAAAATTCTTATTTTTTTAATTTATTTTCTTAAAATAGGCAACTATATTAAAAAAATTAAGGGAATCCTCTTAAAACATTTTTTGGATTCCCATTATTTCAGATTTTAATAAATATATTAAAGTTTCTATATACTGTCTATTAAATGAGTCTTTCTCACGAATAGCATTATAAGCATTTAAATATTCATTTAATTGTGTTTCTTTTTCAATTATCTCCGCTTCAAAGTAACCTCGAGCAAATGCAGATATAAATTCACTTTTAGAAGATAGAACGATTTTTTCTTCAAAACTATTTACTTCATTAACCAAACTTATCACCATTATGTACACCTTTTAATTTTTATTTAATTTTTTTATAACTTCTAATTAAATACTCTTAAGCGATAAATTTAAAGAATTTGATAAGAAAAATTTTTGATAAATTAATAATTTTATTTTTCAAAAAATTTCATTGACAAGTTTAATTAATTTTTTTTTATCTGTAAATATCTTCGACAGTTTCTTTAATAGTTTCTCTATAAGCCCTTTTAGCTTTATTAGCGCCTAATTGTACTTTTTCTATTGCTTTTTCAAAATCAGCTTGAGAAATTTTAACCTTTTTATATGAATCAGGATCTTGGGTATCTATATTATCGTCAATAACACTTCTGCGAATGGCCAAAAGTGTGGCTTCTTCGCAGATTGCTTTTATATCCGCTCCTGTATTTCCTTCTAACCTTTCTGCTAATTTTTCAATATCAATATTATTATCTATCGGACGATTAGCGAGGTGTATTTTAAATATCTTAATTCGAGATGTTTTATTTGGTAATGGAACTTCTATATGCCTTCCGAATCTTCCTGAACGCAGAATGGCAGGATCGAGAATATCGGGTCTATTTGTAGCCGCTATTAAAATAACATCTTTTAATTCTTCTAAACCATCCATTTCTGTTAAAAATTGCGCTACAACTTGTTCAATTACCCTTGAACTTGAGGATGTTGATCTTCTTGCTGCGATAGCATCAATTTCGTCAAAAAATATAATACAAGGAGCAGCTGTTCTTGCTTTTCGAAATACTTCTCTTACAGCTTTAGCACTTTCACCAACCCATTTTGATAAAAATTCAGGACCCTTTACTGAAATAAAATTTACTTCGGTTTCATGGGCAAGCGCTTTAGCCATTAATGTCTTACCAGTCCCAGGAAGACCAAATATTAAAATTCCATTAGGGGGTCTCGATTTCATGTGCTTATAGAACCCCGAGTACTTAAATGGCCATTCAATAATTTCTCTTAATTGCTGCTTTGCGTCTTCTAATCCGCCAATATCTTCCCAAGTTTCAATTGGTTGTGTAACGAATACTTCTCTTAATGCAGATGGCTCAATACTATTTAATGCTGTAATAAAATGTGTCATTTTGATTATTAATTTATTTAAAATTTCTTCTGGTATAGGTTTATCTAAGTCAATATTAGGTAGTATCTCCCTAATCGCAAGCATTGCTGCCTCTTTGCATAAAGATTTTATATCCGCACCAACAAAACCATGGGTTTTTTCAGCAATAAGATTTAGATCAATATCCTCATTTAAAGGCATTCCACGAGTATGGATCAATAAAACTTCATAGCGGCCTTTAGTATCAGGTACTTTAATTTCAATTTCTCTGTCAAAACGCCCTGGTCTTCTTAGTGCTATATCAATATTATTTACTTTATTCGTCGCACCAATGACTATGACTTCACCTCTCCCTTCTAAACCATCCATAAGAGATAAAAGTTGAGCCACAACTCTTGCTTCTACTTGACCTTTATTTTCATCCCTTTTATGAGCAATTGAATCTAATTCATCAAGAAAAATAATAGAGGGGGCGTTATTTTTTGCTTCTTCAAATCTATTTCGAAGATTTTCTTCACTTTGACCAAAAAATTTGCTCATTATTTCAGGTCCACTGATATTTATAAAATAGGCATCAGTCTCATAAGCTACTGCTTTTGCTAGTAATGTTTTACCTGTACCTGGAGCCCCATGGAGTAGAACTCCTTTTGGAGGATCAATTCCAATTCTTTCAAAAAGTTCAGGGTGTCTAATAGGTAGTTCAATCATTTCTCTAATCTTTTGAATCGCATCCTCTAAACCCCCTATATCCTCGTATGTTATTTTTCCCTGAATTTCTTGTAATCTCTGTTCTAAATCGCTAATTCCTTCATAGGTTATTTCTTTTTTTTTTATTTCGTTAATTTCTTGAGTTGATTTTTCACTAAATAATATTTTTGTATCAAGTTGAATTTTAACCGCTTCAGAATTAGGAGTGTAATCAACGACTACAAGGTCAATTCTGCGTGCCATAGCGTAGAAGCTTAAGCTATCTCCTTTTGTTATTGACCTATTTTCTAATTTTCTAGCTAAGGCTTGAGGATCTCGCGGGATTAATGAATTATCTAACCCAGTAAAGGTTATTGTATTGGCAATATCTACACTGATTTTTTTAATTTCAACAAGGTCATCAATTGAGGCTCCTAAATTTCGTCTTAGGGAGGGATCCATACGAATAATCTTTTTTCCTTTATCTTCGTTTTTTCCTGTTGACAAAGAAGCAACAGTTTTTTTATTTACTACGGGATGGATGATTTTAATTACATCACCTACCCTAAGATTTAAATTTGAAACTATCTCGGGGTCTATTCTTACAATACCTCTCCCTGCGTCTTCTTTGAATGCATCTTTAATCCTTACTTTACTTACAATCCCATCAATATTCTCGACCATTTTATTCCCCTCTAAACTAATAAATCAATAAAAAAAAATTAAAAATTTAAGAATTTACATCTTAGATAACAATTTTTTAGCAACTTCGAATGCATATTTATAATCAAATACCTTTGTACCTTTAGTTTTTGTTGCTTCTTTTAATATTTCTCCCTCCGAATTTGCTTTTAAACGACCTAATGCTAATGCTCCGATTCCAAAAATTCCTGGATATATTTCTTCATTATCGTGTTTTGGTCTTATTCCTTCGATTCCATAAGGGGGAACTAAATTGATATCTACTACAATTTTCTTACCTTCTAACCTTTCCATTAGATCGCTTGATAAAATTTCAACACCAGCAGCAGCTAGAGACCAGATAATAAGCGCATCTTTAGCAACATCATATCTTTGTTCTTTTTCAGGAGCAAAAATCCCTTTAATCTCGGTTGCATTCTCCCCAGCTTCTTCGGTTACTTCTTTAGCAAGATTTTTTATAAATTCTTCGTTCGATTTATCCCAAGTTTCAACTAAAAATGTATTCAACCCTTCTTTTGCTGCTAATATGGCAGCAATTCTGGCAACTGGACCCGCCCCATAGATTACGACTTTTTCTCCTTTTAAATCACTAATTTTATGTATATTTTTAGCATCGTATAAAGTCTTAGCTACAACTGCAGAAGCAGTAGTATGAGAACCCCTTGGATCTATTATTACGGGACATTCAAATGGATGTACTAAAGATTCAATAACTTTCTTAGCGATTTTTTCCCCTTCCTTTACATTAGATCCCCCAATAAAAAATGCTGTAGGTGCTTTAGGTTTACGTGAAAATATAGCATCCTGGACAAGTTTAGGAACTTGATCCGCAGTCATTCTACTTATTGGCACAACAATATCAAAACCAGCGTCGTAAGCCATGTTAATGTCAAACGGAGAAGCGTTATCATCCGTGTCAAAAAAATAACAAATCTTATCTGAAGTATCCTTTTTCTTTATTTTAATTGGCGTTAATTCTATAATTGATTTTTTCCCAAGAATACTTTCAATTTTACTTCCAATTTCATTATTTTGAGTAATTTTTCTCATCTCACATCATTTATTAAATTATAAAATTCAAAGAAATTATAACTAAAAAAAAATTATTTAGATATCTCAACTTCTACTTCTTCATACTCTTTTTCGATTTCTGCGGTTTTAATAGTTCTTTTGATTTTAATCTGTTCTGTTTCAATGCCTAAATCGTTTGCTAACTTATCAAGGCCTTCAAAGTGTCTTAAATCGCAAATAAATAACCCCTTTAATTTTTTCCCTTTAATCTCCTTGGCAAGGTTTAAAGTATTCATCATCATCCAAGCCTCTCTAACTTTATATCGAATTTCATCTTCTTGTGAGTCATAATCTTTTTTGAGATATTCCTTCCATATAACTAATTGTTGGAAAAGTTCATCCTCGGAAGGAACACCACCTTTTTCTGTAATTATCTCTTTGATTCGCTCTTCAAGTGTTTGTAGCATATTTCTGTGTTCATCCAATGCAGCAGAAAGATAAAATTCCGCATTTTCAGAGATATCAGCATGTTTAAACCGAATTCCCCTCTTTTTGAATAAGGTTTTTAGAGGATCGTTAGGGTTTAACGGGTCATCCCAAAAATTAGGTTTTTCTTCTAAAGCAAAATCAGGTGAATATTTGTCTATTAAATTATCAATGAGCTGAAGATATTCTTTGCTAATAAGATGTAAAGACCATAGCAAATCTTCCTTTTTTTCTTTAGGAACTTCAAACCACCAATCTATTGGAAACTCACTTTCTACCATGATAAGCTTTAGATGCTTATCTTTTAATGGTTTTAATTCTAATACTTCTGGCATTTTTTTCTCACTCCTTTTTTTTATTTAAAATATAATATTTTGAATTGTATGTTTTTTAGTATAGGATATTACTTTTACTCCCAAATCTCTTAGATTTGCTACGACTTGAGGGCAAATATCCTCGCAAATATCCTCTTGAACAAAATGTACAAAAGAAACAACTTCATTTTCAAAATGATTTGCAAAATCTAACATTTTTTTTACGATCCACTGTGGCCTTAGCTTTAAGCTTAAAAAAATCTCTTTTTCTTGAATTTCTTCGCTTAACATGTCGATCCAATTTTTTAGACTTTGTCCTTTGAAAGATTCTTTATCGCTCATATTGTCGTATTCTTCAAATAATTCATTTTGAAGTTCTTGTTTTTCAACAATTTCTTCGTAAAGATATCCCATTGCATAATCTGGAATATCTACTTGAATATAAGGTATTCCTAGTTTATCTAATGTTTGTGCAAAAGGTGTTTTCTTAAATTCCTTCATATCTACTTGAAAATCTACGGTAACAAAATTAACATCTTTCTTTTTAAGAAAATCGGTTAATTTTGATGTATCTTTATTTTGAAAATACCTGCCATTTTCTTTTGAGGACATATACGCTATTATTTTTTTATTTTTTACTGGTTTCAATTCCAAAACTTCCATATAATAATACACCTCTTTTATTTCAACTTTTTAAAAAAGTATTTACCTAATTGAATTGTCATAAGCTTAAAATATAAAGAATTTGACAAGATAATTTTTTAACATATTGATAAGGAATATTGTCAAAATTTTTATCTAAACAATTTTTTTAGTTAATTGAAAATCGTTATTTTTATTTATGAAATTCGTGGGTCACATGATCAAGTTCTAACACATTTATATATTTTTACAACATATATTATCATGAAGAAAAAATAATTTGTCAAAAAAAAGTTTTTAACAAAATAAATTTAGAATAAAAATTCAATAGGAAAGCTCAAAAATGGATATTTATTCAATTTTAGCCCATCCGATGAGAAGAAAACTCTTATACATACTCGAAGAAGAGGGTTTTATCCCATATACCGAATTAATGGTGAAGTTAGGTATAAAACAAACAGGACAATTAAATTTTCATTTAAAAAAGCTTAATAATTTAGTAAGTAAAGATAAAAAATCATATTATTTAACTGATGACGGTAAAAGAATTTTAAGGATATTAGGATTAAACAAAAGAATTTTATCCGGAGAGGAAATAGAATATTTAAAATCAAAAGGGAGCGAAATAAATAGAATAGGTGTTATTATTTGTAATTGTAATACAGAAGTTTCAAATGTCCTTAACATTAACTCCTTAGAAAACTATGTAAGTAAAATAAATAATGTAGTCTCAGTTAAAATCCTTGATAATTTATGTCAAGAAAAAAATCAAGATAAAATTAATAATTGGATTACTGATAACTTCGTAAATAAAATTGTTATCGCTGCTTGTTCTCCTAAAACACATCAACATATATTTGAACGTCTTTTTCAAAATATAATTGATAATGCAAATATTGAGATTGCAAATATAAGAGAACAATGTTGTTGGGTACATTATTCAAGTAAAAAGCACATTGATAGTCTTTTAACTCTGAAAAAAGCGCAATTACTTATAGAAGCCTCAGTTAATCGAGTAAGTCTTCAAAAACCAATTAAGATAAAAAGAGTTGAAGTTGAAAAAAGTTGCGCTATTCTTGGAGGAGGGATTGCGGGTATGAACATGGCGTTAAACTTATCAAGGGCAGGTATCAAGTGTTACTTAATTGAAAAGTCTCCTACATTAGGTGGAAAAGTAGCAAGATGGCAAAAGGTTTCTAAAATGGGAGATTGTTCTGCTTGTTTCATCTCTGAATTAATTGGGGAAATTGTAAAAGAAAAAAAAATCGAGATCTTGACAAATACGGAAATAATAAGTGTATCGGGAGAAGTTGGCAATTTTACTATAGGTTTAATTAAAAAACCTCGCTATATTGATGAAACTAAATGCACAGGTTGTAAGCAATGTATTGATGTGTGTGCTCGAGAGAAAGTTAATATATATGAATTTGGATTAACAAATAGAAAAATAATTCACTTTCCTTTTCAATACTGTTATCCTTATGTCCCAGTTATTGAAGATGAAGATATTAATAACTGCCTTGAATGTGGAGTGTGTGAACGCGCTTGTGTAAATAAAGCAATAAATTTAATAGAAAAGCCTAAGGAATTAAGAATTAAAGTAGGCGCAAAAATTATAGCTATTGGTTCAGATCTTTATTCAAATTTAAAAGAATATAATTATAATCCACGAAATAATGTCATAACTTCGGCAGAATTTGAACGAATTTTATGTTCAGAAGGCCTAACTGATGGAAAGATCGTAAAATTGTCTGATGGGAAACCAGTGAAAACAATATCAATTATTCAAGAAGTAGGACCTTCAAACTATCTATGTGAATATTCGGATATTTTATCCCTAAAGTATATGGATGTTATTAAAGTAAAGAACCCTGATTGTGAAGTTAATGTTTTTTACGATTTAAGTAAACTAAAAGAAAAAGACGAGATAATACTAAAATCTACTCATCCTAGATTTCTTTACGCTAATAAAGTATTAATTGAGACAAGAGAGAATATTAACTATGTAATTGCGGATTCTATTGAGTTTCAGAGTGATTTGATTGTTTTAAATCTTAAATTAATTCCAAATAAGGATCTGAAATCTCTAAGAAAGATTATGGACTTCACTTTAAATGATTACGGTTTTATGAGTGAAGAAACTTTAGCTTCTGGTATTTATGGTGTTGGAACAATATTTGGGCCATTAAATTATCACTCAACTATTGCAACCACCAATAACATAGCGTTAAAAGTAATATCACTTCTTTCAAATGATTATTTAATAACAGAATATACTGGAATAGAGATTAATGAAGAAAAATGTGGATTGTGTAGCCTCTGCGTTAATTTTTGCCCTTACAATGCAATAAGCATAAACTCCGAAAAAATTACTGTTGATAAGTTTAAATGTAAAGCTTGTGGTATGTGTGTTAGTGTTTGTCCTACTAATGCCATTGAAATGAATATAAATACATCAGAAAAGATTTTAAAAACGATCGAAATTTTCTCAAAATTCAATAAAAAACCAAAAATCATCGCTTTTTGTTGCCAATCGTGCGGTTACGCTGCCGCTGACAATGCAGGATTAAAAAAATTGTTATATCAGCCTAATATTTTTATCATCTCTGTTCCTTGTACAGGACGTATTGATACTGAATTCATTAATAAATCTTTTGAAATGGGGTTTGATGGAGTTATGATTATCGGCTGTAGAAAGGATTCTTGTAGATATATTGATGGGATTGAAAAATTAAAAAAAAGAGTTGGGCTTTTAAAAAAGATTCTAGGACCAAAGTTAAGCAGACGGATAATAGTGATGGGTGTAAATGGAGTAGAAGGACAGATTTTTGCTGACATCTCTACTAAATTCTATAATTTATTAAAGGAGGATATTAAAAGTGAGGCTTAAATTTTTAATTGCCTCTTTGACATCTTGTACTGGATGTATATCAGCATTAATATCGCTAGATATATTTCCACAATTTCTTGAGAGAACGAAGATCGAATATTTTCCATTTATATCTGACAATTTAGAGATCAAAGAATGCGATGTAGCGCTAATAGAGGGGTGTGTATCCGAAAAGAATCAAATTAAATATCTTCAAGAAATACGAAAAAATGCAAAAAAACTATATGCATTAGGTACATGCTCAGCATTTGGGGGGATCCTTAGTCTCTCAAATAAAAAAGAATCGTATCCTATTTCAAAGTTTGTAGAAGTTGATGGTATTATACCTGGATGTCCTCCTCCGTCCATACTTTTAGGAAATTGTTTATTGAGGTTAGTTGAGAACAAAAAAATCAAGCTAAGCTTAAAAAATATGTGTTCTACTTGTCCTTTAAAAAACCACGCAAAATTAGATTTACCATTAACAATAGAAAAGATTGTTCCAAGAAACGATGAAATTCGTTTTCCGGAAGAAAATTTATCGTGTTTTTTGAACGATGGGATTTTATGTTTAGGTCCTGTTACTCGAGAGGGCTGCGATCATCTCTGTATAAATCAAGGATTACCCTGTGAAGGATGTTTAGGTCCTGTTTCAAAGGGGTTTACCTCGAATTTAATCAATTTCTTAAGCCTTTTTAACCTTTCTAAAGATTTAAGAAAATATAAAGGGATATATTATAGGTTCTCAAAATCACATGTAGGAGGGAAGGTTTGATGGATAAAGTTGTAGAAGCATGCACAAGGGTAGAAGGTTGTGGAAACTTAATCATTTATTTAAAAAATGATGAAATTTATCAAACTGAATTGAACTTTTCAGTATTTAGAGGATTTGAAAATATATTAGTAGGCAAAAAGTTATTAGATATTCCAAAAATAGTATCTAGAATTTGTGGACTGTGCTACGCATCTCAAACAATTGCAAGTTGCAAAGCAATAGAAGATATATACGGAATAGAACCATCACACCAATCAATTTTGCTCAGAAGATTTTTATTATCCGGAGAATTAACAAAATCGCACATTATGCATTATTTTTTCCAATCCTTTCCAGATTTATTAAAAATATTTAAAATTAATACTACAATTAACGAACCTTATAATTTAATTAATTACAATCCTCATTTAACGACAAATGTCTTTAATTTAATAAAAATTGGTTCAGAAATAAATAAGTTAATAGGAGGAAGGGCGCTACATCCAATTACTCCGATTCCTGGAGGATTAATATTTAGTCCTACTCGAAAAAGTTTAATTTTTACGGAGAAATATCTAAAAAAGGGAATTTATTACATAGAAACTATAATTGAAAATTTTATAGATTTATTTTCTGCTTTTGATCCTCCTACAGAATTTAATCTTTCTAATCCTATATATTTCGGCTTAAAAAATAATATGGGGTTTGATAGGTATGAAGGAGACCTCAGAATTGAACAAAATGAAACAACTTACGACGATTTTCAAGCGAAAAATTATTCAAAATATCTTGATAAAGACTCTAATCTTTATGGGATTACATTTAAGTCAAATTCGAAAAATGAGATTTTAACAGGACCAATAGCGCGCTATAAGTTAAATCAAAATTATGGGATAGATAAAATATCCAAATATATAAGCAATTTTGGAAAAAAATGGAAAAGCAATTTATTATTTTTAAACTTTTTACAATTAATTGAAAGTTATTACGAAATTCAAAAAAGTGTTGAAATATTAAATACTACTTCACTAAAAAGTAAAACAAAACTTAAACAACTAAACTCAATAAAAAAATCAAATGGAATAGGGGTTATCGAAGCACCAAGAGGTATACTAATGCATCATTATCATTTAAATAAAGCTAAAATCGTTGATCAAGTAAAACTTTTCATTGCAACCGAAATAAATTTGCCTATTCTTAACAAAATGATCACTGAATATGCTAAAAAGCTATATGAAAAAGAAGATATCGATTCTGTCAAAGAAAAAATTCAAATAATGATAAGAGCATTTGATCCTTGCATATCGTGCGCTTCTCATTAACAATAAAAATCACAAAAATTAATCGTAATTGAATTAATGAAGAAGAGGATGATTTAAATTGAAAGAAAATCTCTCAAATAACACCAATAAAGAGTGTCCATTTAGTGAATTGTGTGAGGCTCTTTTGTTTTATTTTGATGAGACTATAGGCCATGTCCCACTTCTTATTTGTCCAGAAAAGTCGCTAGATGATGATTCGGGAAAAATGCGTCTTATAAGATACCATCCAATTTGGTTTTTAGAACTTAAAGAAAAAACTACAATTAACCGAATCGATTTAGAATACTGTAATCAAATGTATTTTGCGAAGAAATTTATTATTGAATCTAAGAGGGTTAAAAGAAGAGCAGGGTCTTTTCAAAAATTGGGTGAAATAGTTGTGTTGATACTTGTGTTACCAACAGATTTGGATATTTTTGGGGGAGAAGTATTAAATTTATTAACGAAAAAATTAATCGACAAATTTGAAAATACGCTTTATCATGTAATCGAGTCAGAAATTGCGAAACTAGAAGTTATTAAAACGGAGAAATTAATCAATAAGATAAAAAAAGGAGATCAAATAAAAGAAGAAATAAAAGCTATAATTAACCTTACTTGTGAGGAATATTTTTCATCGGTAATTAAACAAACTGATGCGACCTCTTTCAAATTGCAAAAAGCAATTTCTTATTTAACATTTAAAGGAATCGATATTGACCATATTGTTATAAACGCTCAAAATGAATCGTTTTCTAAAATTCGATTATTTGATTATGATAGAGTTGTTCAACAAAAATTAGGAATAAAAGATCAATTTAAAATAACGAATATAAATATTATTAACAATTTTCAGGAAATAGAAGTTTTAGTAAAGAATAACAGTAAAAAAGAATTCAACGATCTCATCATCCGAATTACTTACATTAAAGAATTTTTTGAAAAAGAGGTATTAAACGAAAAAGTTGAAAAATGCCTTCCCGAAGAAGAATTATTGTTTATAACGCCTGTAATTAAAAATACAAACAATTATTTGTTTTCCATTATTGAAGAACATTCTAATAGAACAATATTTTCTAATAAAATTGATTTAGAATTAATTAAAAGTCGTCCCTACTAAGGAATTTTTTCAAATTTTGGAAATCTTCGCCGTTTAAGTCGTTCATCACCGCATTAAAAGTTCCGATAGTTTTCTCTTTTGTAACAACCATCAGTACCGTTCCATTGCTAACTTCCTTCACTAAAATATAGTTATGTTCGCTCTCATATATAACAGTTGATAATTCTAAAGGAGAAATCGAAGAATCTGAAAGTTCCATGATCTTTGAAAAAATTTGATAAATATTAGAATCTAAGCTACCAATCTCGAATTTGATAAATTGTAAACTTGGACTTTCAAATTTTCCTATTGTGGATGCTATTAATAAACCATCTGGTTGGTTAAACAAAAGAAATTCTGAATGTGTATTGATCTTCAATTGGTCTAATAAATGGCGTATTTTCCCAAGTCTTTGTAAAGCTAATGTGTTCTGTTGAATTTTGAAATCGAGTATTTCGATCAATCGATGTTGAGCACTTCCCTCTTTTACTGATACGGGTGTAAAAGCAATTTTACTTTTTAAATCATCTGTAAGATCTTTAATTAACAGTTCATAAATGTCATCTTCCTTTGATTCTTGAAGATCAGTTTTATTTATTAAGACATATACATTTCCTACTTCAGGACTAAATTCAAAAAGGTATTTCAAGAATTTACCAAAAGTATCTTCTAGTTTTGGTTCTTCTGCTGCCGAATCAACCATGAAAACTGCAGCTGATACTTCAGAAAATACAAGCTCTCGCTTATTTTCCGAGAAATGTCTTTCCATATAAAGTTCTTGGCCTCCTAAATCCCAGATGGAAAGTTCCATTATTCCCCTAAATATAAAATTTTCCCTCGAGATTCCTTTTGTAGGTTTCAGATTAAGCACTTTCATGAAATTATAACCTAAACAAGTAGTCCGCATTAATGAAGTTTTACCCGCACCACCAGGGCCAAATAGGAGTACTTTTATTTTATATCACCGTTAATCTTTTACTGTTTAAAATAAAGCGTTAATTGATTTAATATTAAATATATTTAATCGTCTAATATATTTTTTATAAATTAATGTTTATTTAATTTTTTCTAATTATTATACGATTTATTAGATTTTAATTGCATGGATGATTCAATTAAATATAATTTTTAATTAATTTAAATAATAATATATTTAAAACTAACAATAAAAGGAATTGAAAGAGTTTGAATTTAGAAGATTATATAAGGAATGTCCCAGATTTTCCAGTAAAAGGAATTCAATTTAAAGATGTCACAACTTTGTGTAAGGTTCATGCTTCTTTTAAAGAGTCATGTGACAGACTAATAAATCATTTTAAAGACAAAGGAATCAAGAAGGTTTGTGCTGTCGAAGCTAGAGGCTATGTGTGGGGTGGCGTTTTAGCGTATAAATTGGATGCTGGATTCGTTTTGATACGAAAACCAGGAAAGTTACCGGCTGAGACGATTAGTGAGACTTATGAACTTGAATATGGCACTGACACTATTGAAATGCATAAGGATGCCGTTGAAGAAGGTGAAAAAGTGTTATTATTTGATGATTTATTAGCAACTGGAGGAACTGCAAAAGCAGCTTGCAATCTAATAGAAAAGGCAGGTGGAAGCGTAGCTGGGATTGCATTTGTTATTGAGCTTACAGGTAGTTTACATGGTCGAGACAAATTAGAAGGTTATGATATAATCAGTTTGATTAAATCTGAAATTTAATTTAAAAATATTAAAAGTCTAAAAATTCAACTTTTCTTTTTTTAAAAATAATATCTCAATAATTATTTAAATATTCTTTACCCTCTTCAGTTAAAATATAAAGATGGTTTTGAAATTCTATAAAATTGCATCGTTTTAAAAAACCAATTAAAGAATTAAATTCGCTTTCTTTAATTTTGAAACTTTTCATAGATTTAAGAATAATAATATAAGAAGGTTTCTCTATAGAGGAAATAAATTTTAAAATGACATTAATTTTAGGTCTCAAATTTTGAATTTCTTCTAAAGTTGGTACAACATCATCAAGTTTAATACCTTTGATAAGAGATGTAAATTCAGATTTCTTAAATAAATCATTTCCTGAATCAGTTAAATAATATTGATATGGATAGTTAGAACCCTTTGAGATATATTCCATGGTAATTAATGCTTTTAAGTTAATCAAAAGAGCAGCTTTACTTACAATACCATATTTTGAAGTTAGGTTTTGAGATTTAATTTTTCTCTGAATTTTTGCAAGAGATATTAAGTTATAATTTTTAATTATAACCAAAATAGAAAGAGTATATTTATAATAATCTTCAAAATCTTTAATGTTATAAAAAAACTTCAATTCACTATTATTTTGAAGATCTTTTTCTATAAAATAATCTACACCTTTTTTAGTTAAAAAATAGAAAGAATTTTGCTTCTCTATAAAATTATTAGAAAGTAATTTATCTAAAGAATGAGAAAGAATATTAGGTGGAGAATTTTTATTATTAATGGAATTTATATAATCAAAAATATATGAAAATCGGGCAAAATCCATAGAATGAATTGCTATCAAAATATCGTCAAGAAATTTTATTTCAGAGGGAATAACTCTTAAATCAGTTCTATCACAGTTGAAAATAAGATCAACAACAGGATTACAATAACCTAATTTATTTATAAATTGATAATCAATCAAAAAGGCGATATTTATGTCTAATGTGTTCTGATCAAGACAACTATTATTTTTTCCCTTAATATTAGAACGAATATTGGACTTAATTTCATTTGTTAATGCATCGTTTCGATGATTTATATATAGGTATTTTAAAATCTCAAGAGCATAAAACCTTTTTTTTAATAATAAGTAATTTCGCTCAAACAAGACATTTAAATCTTTTTTTACATTTAAATTAAAAAGTAATAATCTTCCTTTTTTAGTTAAAATATAAAATTTGTCATCAAATTTCTCAATAAACTTTTTTTTAATAAGAGAATCTAAAAAATTAAAAGTAATACCTGATATTAAATTCGAAAATCCAAAAGAATTTATTAAAGTAAACGTTAATTGGCTGTTAGTTGCTCTTTCCAAAGAATAAAGGGCAACGAGTGTATAATACTGATATCCCGCAATTTTGAATTTTAGTCTTAAGAAAACAATTTTCAATTTATTAATTTTTAAAAGTATTCTTAAATTTGAATGGCACGATGATGGTAAAGAGGTTTCCCATATATCTGGATTAAAATCATAAGTTGTAAAAAATTCATAAAATAAATCATCTGGTTTAATAGATTGATTTAATAAAATTTGTACGGAAGTTAAAATACTATCAAGACAATCGGATTGCTCTGGAGTGATAGATGATAAATTATTTTTTAGGAAAAGAGCTATATTGTTTAGGCTGAGGGCAATATCGTTAACACCACCGTTTAGGTCTAAATTTAAAGCGTTTAATAATTCTAATTCAATAGTATTAAATCGATTCATAGGCGGTTGATAAAGAGATTCTAAACCCGATAAAAGCACCCAATCGAGATACATGTAATCTCGAACATTTCCGAGGAAATCTATTGGATCTTGCCCAAATCTTGCTAAATTGTAATGTGGGGCTAATATTTCGGGTAGAACTTTAATTAAATTAGGTTTAAAAATAATTGCTTTATGTTTGTTAAACATTACGCATTCTAATAAATCTGAATCTGTAACATTTAATATTCTATTTAAAAGCAAAGCGTACATACAAAGTTGTGGTAAAGATTTAACAAATTCATATTCTCTACCTGCGTCTACAGGTTTGTAATCGCTAATTTGAAGGCGAAATCTTTCAGTTCTAAAACTAAACGAGAGAAAGTCGATATGCCCCGCAATTGAAACGGATTTGTTAAAGACGGGAGGCTCAATAGCAAAAACATTATCAAGATCGTTCAATAATAATTTCTCTAGCCTATCGTGGCGATCTCTATTAAGTTCTTCACTTTCAACCATATATCTCTCAATTATCTCCGTTTTATTAAACAAGTTCTTGAAATAAGGGGGCAAATCATCAGAATCAAGAGAAACTTCTTTAATAAATTCATCATCTATAAGTTCAAAATAAACGTCCCTAAGATGACCTCGTTGGAGGTATTTAATCTGGAAATCCGAGCATGAAAAAACCTTTGAATCGGTGTTGTAAATTCCAAGAGTTTGATCCTCGGTAGTTAGCAAATACTCAAAATATTTCTCCAAACGATTTTTAATTTCAGTCGGAAAACTTGTCATTTTATCGGGAAGATATAAAAAATTGAAGAATTGTTCGCCATGCGAAAATTGTCTGCCCTTAACATCGCGTTGTATAAGTTCGTTTGAAATGATTTTTCTATCGAGTTGGATGTAAAAAGTATCAACAGGTTCGGAATTATTATCAGCATCCATTATTTTTTTATCAGTTAAAGCTATAAAACTATCCTCAAATTCATTATTATTTAAATTGCTATGACATCTTTTATCCTTACGACAATTTAATTCATTATTGTCATTCATAGTTTTTTTTTTTTATTAGTTCCTTTTGTTTTTCCATCCAAAATTCTTTAACTTTGTGCTCTTTCCTTAACTCTTTGTATTTCTGCGAAATGTGCTTAAAAAATTTGCTACGCACTCGATTAACAAAAAACCTGTTCATAAGTTCCCACAAATGATTATAAAAATAATCTTTAAAAGCCCGAATATTTGCTAATAATTCTAATTGGATCGGACCTAAACCCTGTAGTCTTTCTGTTAAGGATTTTAATCTATTCTTTTCTATTTCA
>NJBI01000020.1 GCA_005222975.1 Promethearchaeota archaeon Loki_b31 | reverse complement strand
CATTAATGAATTTTTAAGTACTAAGTTTTTTGATCATTCTATCTGTTAAAAATGTTCTGATTTCATAGAAAATTTTCACCGTATTTGCCTAAATTTTGAGGTAAGAATCGAACAACGCTATAAAATTGGAGAAAATTGTCCT
The DNA here is from genome assembly GCA_005222975.1 of Promethearchaeota archaeon Loki_b31. Taxonomy (GTDB): domain Archaea; phylum Asgardarchaeota; class Lokiarchaeia; order Sigyniarchaeales; family SOKP01; genus SOKP01. The sequence goes on along the minus strand of NJBI01000020.1, from coordinate 51,193 downwards.
TAGTAGGACAAAAACGAACCTAAATCGATCTTTTGGCAGGAAAAGATCAAATCGAGCAATTTATCGAAATCTTTTCCGTTTACTTTACATGTCATGTACAACGACAGGTAACCGACGTAGTGCCGCATGACCTCGGGACTCTTGAACCCGCCCGAACGCTTCCGCTGGACGACGAAAGGGCGGAATTCTCGTTCTGCCTCGTTGTAATCGGGGGGCACGCCCTCGTATTTCAAGTAGGTAAATAACTTTTTTTCGTATTGTTCATATCGCTTCAAGAACTTTTCTAAATCCGTCTCAATCACGCCTTCCTCCCGCAATTTAAGGACGAGCTCTCTCAATCGCTCCTCCGCTTCTTCTTTAGTTAACCTCTTGGATTTTTCGGAGAGTTTTCATCTTGCGTCGATACATAGCAAGGTTTTTCTTTTTTACATCCGCTAACTTGAGTTTCTTGAGATATTTCGCTTCAAGGGTATCTTTCTCCTTTTTCAGTTGTTCTATCTCATTTTTAAAGGTGTAATCCTTTTCTTAGAGTTCCAAATCTTTAGCTTTTAATTGGGCCTCTTGACTCTTAATCACGCGCTCGTACTTTTTCCCTTTTTGTCGGAACATATAATGCCTGAGAAAGAGTGTTCTGACGACGAGAATTGAGAATAAGCGCCATAGACCCATCCTATAACGAATGTACTAGAAGATATAAATGTTATGGTTAGAAAAAGATAATTAAAGATCAAAAAACTTAGTACTTACGATTTTTTATTAGATATTCTGAAAACGAACATAATGAAAATAAAAAGGAAGATAAACATAATTGTAAAATAAAATATTATGAGATATGGGGGAGCCGGCAAAAGAAATTCCAAAACTTGAGGGAAAATGATATTTCTTCAATAGATTTTATAGATGTTGGAGAAAGATTAGATCATGAGTTTACTCCTCCTATGTATACAGAAGAATTTCAAGAGCTATATAATTCTTTTGCGGGAATGATTGAAATATTTAGAATGAATTCTGTAGGGATTGTTACAGGACAAGATACTTTAGTTTCTCATCCCGATAAAGAAAGATTAACAAATATTATAAAAAACTTTTATAATGGAGAATATTCAGAAAATCTAGTAGATTTCTTTTACGTTAACCGTAAGAAACAAAGAGAAAAGGGATTGCAATATAAAGATAAAGAAATAAACTTTAATGACAATCGAGACTGGAAGATAAGTGACGCACTTAAAGGAAACATAAAAGATTCCTTGAAATCAATTTATAAATGGGTATATCGAGGTTTTGATCAAAGATACTTTTCTTATTACCAGCCGTTACTGAAGAATGGCACTGAACAATTCAAAATAATGCAATATTTATATCCTGAACAAGATAATTTAGCTATCTGTGTCGATAGAGGAATTCAACATATTGGAGATAGCAATATAGCAATTATTTCTGATAAATTTGTTGAACATAAGGGAGCAACCAGCTCAACAGGATCAGGGACTTGTGTGTTTCCATTAAAAATAAATACTTCTGATGCCCCTAATGAGTTTGGGCTGATTAAACCTGCCAAAAATACTAATATTAATGAAGATTTTAAAAAATTACTCCCTTATGATGTAGAAAATAGAGAGATTTTTAACTATATTTATGGTCTTTTATATGTTCCACAATATCGAGAAAACTTTAAGGTTTTTCTTAAAAAAGATTTTCCAAGAATTCCTTTTCCTAATGATAAGGGGACTTTTCTAGAAATGTCAGAACTTGGAATGAAACTTATTGAATTACATTTATTAAAATCAAAGGAAATTAGATTTTCCGATTGCCCGTATAATGAATTAGCAAATGATGTTGAAAATAGAAAATTAAGGAAGATTTATTATGATCCTAATGAAGAACGAATGTACTTTAAAAAACCTTCAGTTAGAGATCCAGAAAAGACTTTTTGGTTAGGAGGTATTACAGAAGAAATCTGGAATTTTGAAATAGGAGGCAAAAAACAACTTAAACAATGGTTATCTACAAAAATCTATATAAATCCAAGAACCCCAAAAAAGAATCGATTATATCATGAATTAAGACACAATGATGATGAATTAGATTATTTTCGGAAGATGACTAGTGCCATAAAAACGACTTTAGATTTACAATTTCCTAAAATTCCCTCTGAAGATTCTATTTTAAATAAAATTTATAAAAAGATAATGAAAAATCCTCATAAATTTAATATTAAAGAATTAAATAGAATAGTTGACAAAATAAATAATCCCATTAAAAAATCTCAAAAGTCCTTAACTGATTTTGAAGAAAATCAAAGTTGATTACATTTCAAGCCCAATTCACTGCTATCTTATTATTTTTTAAATGAATTAATTTCTTCTATTAGTTTTAATAATTTTTATTGAAGTATATAGCATGGATTAAATATTTGAAATTAAAGGGATAATTTTGAGTTTTGACTGGAATAGATTTAATAATGAAAAATTAAAACATAATAAAATTAAACACACACATTGTGAAGCAATTTTTAATGATGGATATTTATTTTATAAAATTTTTGAAGCTTTACTAAGAATTAATTCACTAGCTTATATTAAAATTAATACCGACAATTTAGAAGTATATGTATTAAATAATCGGAAAACCCATTTAATGAGAGTTCTTTTTAGAGTTGATTCATCATATTTTATTTATAATTCTTCATTAAAATTGACAATTAATTTGGAGGAATTCGTAAAATTATTGAAATGCAATAAAAATGATAAAAATATTACTAGTTTATATTTTAAAAAGGATGAGATACAAATAAAATTAGAATCAAAAGTATATAAATCTCTAATCTTACGGAATTTTAAAAAAGTAGATTTTTTCATAGAAAACGAAGATATCCTAGACAAATTAATTAACCTAACATATGTGGGTAAATTTGAATTAGAAAAAGAAAAATTTATTTATTTAATAACTCAATTAGAACGATTTTCAAAATCAATATGTTTGGATTTATCAAATACGGCCATTATTTTTAAAGAGAATAATCATATTTCGAATGGAGAAATTAAATGGAATATTGAAGAACTAACATTGTTAAATAACAATTCTGATATAGAAAAGGTGAAATCTTACTTTTCAATTAATAATATAATAATCTTAAAACATTTTTTATTTGGAACTAGCCCAAAATTAAAATTTTTCATCAATTCTAAAATACCAATTAAAATAAAAATAAAATTCCCATCACTTGGTAATTCTTATGGATTATTCTTCCTAGCTCAGAGAGAATCTGTTAATTACTAATTCTTAAATTCTTTCTTTCCTCCGGTCTTGCTACGAGCTTCTTTTTAACTTCTAATTCTCCATTTTTATCTTTAAAAAATTTAATAGAATAAACACATGGAATAATTTTGTTATCTTCATAATCGAAACCACTAAAATAGAAAAAAAGACCAAAGAGATCAGCTTTTTTGAATTTTTTAAAGTATTCAATTATTTTGTCTGAAACTTTGTCTATTGATTTAAAAACATCATCAGAATACCCGTTAAGAGATAACAATTCTCTAATTGAATATATGTGAGTAATCAAAGGTTTTATTCCAGGTATTGCATTTCCAGATTGAGATAACGCATAATTATATTTACCGTTTTCAATTGAGATATTGAAAATTTTCTGACTGTTTTTAAATGAATTGACGGGATTGCCTTTAACAAATATAGTCGATTGAGTATCTGATCCTAGTACTAATCCTTCAGGTAAGTATAAAATTGTTATGATGGTTATGATAATCACTTCTTTTAATTAATCTCAAAAATATCTTAAAAACTTCCAATGGAAAAAAAATGTGGCTGATATTGTATTGAATAACCCTACAATGACGTATAATCAATTTAAGAATAAATATGGTGAAAATAAAAAGCTAAAAAGTTTGTTTAATTATTTAAAAAAATTGTCTGATATAGAAACGATTAAAGATTATCTTTTCTACGAGAAAAGGGAACTTAATAGAAAACAAGATATTTGTAAAGATCTGGAAAACGATTTAAAAAAAGAACTTGAGAACACGCACTTTCAACTCGTAAAAGACTTACAACGAAAAAACCAGACGATTTTGGATGGATTGTTTAAAATTTACAGAAATAAAACCAGAGACGCCACCCATAAAATGTCTCGTTACGTAATCGATTTATGTAAAAAAAAAAATGTTGGAACAATCATAATAGGATACAACGAAGGTTGGAAAACTCGTTCAAAACTAAATAAAGCCGTCAATCGTAGATTTATCCCCCTTCCATTTTATAAATTAATTGAATCTATTAAATATAAAGCAATTTTGCTCGGAATTGATGTTATCGTTCAGGAGGAGAGTTATACTTCAAAATGTTCAGCTCTCGATAAGGAATCGATTGAATTTCATTTAAACTACGATGGAGTTCGAAACCCCTCTATTCAAGGAAAAGACGGAAAGTCTCATATGCATTACGGTCAATTTTATTCGTATAAATCTAAAAAATACATTCATTCAGATATTAATGGTGCTTTTAACATCGGAAGAAAGGGAGCACAATCGTTATTTGACAATATTCCTCAAATTTGGATGCTTATTCCACCAGAAAGAATAGCAGTAACGTAAAATAAACAAATAAATGGCTCTTTACTTCGGTTAGAGCTCTAAAAGGAGTGCACCTTTCAAAAAAATGCATAATCGAGGTTTTCTTTTATTTTTTTAATAATTTGACAAGATTCCTCAAAGTTGGACCCCTAAAAAATAGCAGCAATATAAAATTTTAAAAATAATGGGTCTTTACTTCGGTTAGAGCTCTAAAAGGAGTACACCTTTCAAAAAAATGAAGTTATAACTAATAGTTTTAAATGTTGAAATATCCCAAATGAAACTTCGAATATCCCCTACAACGAGACTTCAAGGTGAAATTATTGCGCCACCTTCTAAAAGCTATTCTCATCGTGCTTTTATAGCTGCGAGCCTTGCTGAAGGAGTATCAATAATTAAAAACCCTTTAACTTCTGGTGATGTTAAGGTTACTATAGATTTTTTAAAGTCTTTGGGCCATAGAATTACGAAAGTATCAAAAAATACATACATAGTTAAGAAATATGAAGGTTTAATTAAACAAATTAATCCATTATTCGACTGCAAAAATTCAGGCACTTCTATTAGGATATTTAGCGCGTTAGCTATGATGATTAAAGGGGGTCTTTCTTTTTCGGGTGAATTTATTAAAAGAAAGAGACCACTTCTTCCATTATTAAATGCTTTGGAAAATATTGGCGGTAGCTACGACTTAACTGAAGAGACATTAACTATCAAGCGAAAAAGTAAAAAATGTAGTACAATAGAAATTCAAGGAGATATTAGTTCTCAGTTTGTTTCAGCTCTATTGATGGTGTGCCCATTGTTAATTTGTAAAGAAACTGATCTTATTACAGTTGAAATTACATCTCCTCTTATTTCCTATCCATATATAAATATAACCTTAGATGTTTTAAACTCATTTGGAATTAACATTCAAGAAAGTTTAGACGAACTGAAAGTTGGTAAATACTTAATCACATGTGGGCAGAAATATAGAGCCCAAACTTACGAAATACCTGGTGATTTTTCTTCAATTTCTTTTATTATAGCTGCGGCTATACTGTCTCCCGAAGACTCTAAGATCATTATAACCAATCTTAATTTTGACAAACCTCAAGGGGATCAAAAAATAATTAAGATTTTACAAGAGATGGGAGCAAATATCGAAGTTAACCGAGAAAAAAATTCTATTACTGTTAATGGCAATCTAAAAAAATATCCATTAATTGGTTTGGACATTGATATCCGCGAAAATCCCGACTTATTCCCCATATTATCAATTATTGGCGCATTTGCTAATGGTAAGACTGAATTATATAATGCTTTAAGTCTAAGAGATAAAGAAAGCGATAGAATATTAATAATTGCTAGAGAATTAGGTAAAATGGGAGTTGCAGTAGAAGAAAAAGAAGATAAACTTACTATATATCATTGTGATAACTTAAAAGGTGCTAACATAAATCACGAAAACGATCACAGAGTTGCTATGGCGTTTACCGTTGCGTGTTTATATGCTGAAGACTTTTCTCAGATAGTGGATATCGAAATTGTGAAGGATTCTTATCCAAATTTTATTGAAGATATTAAAAACTTAGGAGCAAAAGTAGAATTAAAATAAAATATAAAACGAATTCTAAATTATCTAAAAGATTTTTGCCTTCGAGCGCGAGCTTTTTTTCCTCCAAAATGTTTTGGTTCTGTTCGTCTTGAATCTCCAGAGAGTAAAGATTCGTCATACTCTCTAAATGATTTTTCAATAGTTTTTGTTCCAATAAATTTATTTATGGATTTAGCAATAGCAATACGGACGGCATCTGTTTGACCCATTGTCCCACCACCTTTTACGCGTATAGTGATATCACATTTTTCTAATTTGGGATGATCGATAACTTCGAAAACTTCTTGGATTCTCATTCTAGCAATATCAGGTTCATAATTTTTTAATGGGATGTTGTTAATTCTAATCTGTCCTTTCGCAGGATATTTTAATACGGCTCGAGCAATCGCCGTTTTTCTTTTACCCGAAGATTGAATTATTTTTATTCTTTCAGACATGGTATTTAAGCCTCAATTTGTGTATTTTTCCATCCAATTCGAGAACAAAGGTTTTCTAAGGTAATAAATTTGTTATAGTACGAGAGTCTTTGCTTATCCGCATTAGGTATCTCTGTAGGAATTAACTTTTGATATCTGTTCTGGAAGCGGTGTGGAATAGCTCCGATATATACATGAACCCTTTTAAGAGCGTCTTTACCTCGGATTTTCTTTGTTGGGAGCATTTTTTTAATTATATTTCTCATGAAAGTATCAGGTCGCCTTGGCCAGAAGGGTCCTCTTCTAGGATTCGTAGCAGTGCTAATGTTGAGCTTAGATAAATATTTTTCATGAATATTTCGTTTAGTACCACTAATTATTGCTTCTTTAGCATTAATTATAACAATTGCCTCACCTAATAGCGCTTTCTTAGCTACCTGACTACAAAACCTTCCTAAAATCTTGTTTTTCGCGTCTATTAACAGATATTCTTGCATTTAAATCTCTCTCGTTTTTAAATATCAGTAAAATACCTTTACTTCTTTTCCTTCAGGATTTTGTTCAAGCAATTCTTCAATTGACAAGAGTTTGCTCCCTGAAATTTCAATTTTTTTTCGAGCAGGCGTAGAACAATCTAAACACGCAATAGTTAATTTATGGTCTAAATCGCCAAGTGACAATACCTTACCTGGAACAACTATAACATCATTTTCTTTAGTTTTTTTATTGATTCGGTAGAGATTTGCTTCTACTCTATTACTCCTAGGTCCTGATAGCTTTTTTGAGACCTTTTTCCAAATTCGCCTTTTTGTCTTCCATAAATCACGAATTAGCCTTCTTACATAATAATTTGAAGGGCCGCTTATACGATGACTCATTTTGTGCTCAATTATTGAAATTTTAGAATATTAATCTTGAAAATTGCTCAAAACTTAAATATTTTATCGATTTGTTTGAAAGTCTTTTCCATTAGTGCTTAGATGATTACACATGCGACATCAAAATAAGTAAAAAATAATTAGAAAGTTATTTAAATAAAATCTGTAACATTTATGATATCTTAATAAATTCTTGATTGACTATGATTCTATCTCAAGTTCCTCTAATTTTATAACAAATTCATCAATTTTTTCGTTAAAAATCTCGAAAATCTTTCTGATTAACACATCAAAAGGTAAAACACCATCGCTCTCTATTGAAAAGATATATGTACCTTTCTTTGGAACTACTTTAATTTTGCCATTACTATTTTTCTCACAAGACATACATAAAGTGCAAGATTTCCAATAATCCTCTTTTATTTTTAAAGAATCATTGTTAATTAATTCAAATAGCTTTTCGGGGCACATTTTAACTATTAATTTTTTCTCCTCTGGGTCTTTAAGCTTATTTGCATCAAACTCAACTATGGGATAATGTCTGTAAGCCACATTTGATACAACTTGCCACTTTGCGTGGTTTTTAGCGAAACCTAAGATTGCGTAAGCTTCAATAATGATTTTAGCGTTCTTATCAATCTTGACAATTGGGATGTATGGATCAACTGGTACGATCTTAGGGTCGTTTGACTTTAAATCACCCGAGTAAATATCTAATAACGCATTAGTAGTATTTGTAATTTCGCATGTTAAAGAGACCTGGCATAAGGGACATCCATATCCTAAACACTCGCACTCGTGAGGTAGCTTATATGCATCTAAATCTGTTTTCAGAGGAATTAAACCCAGCCGATGAGAAATAATCTCGTCGTAAAGCGGACTATCATTTTTTAAGATGATTATTTCATCAATTGCCATAACAGGAATCTCAGTTAGTATTATTCGCCGTATAGAATTAATCATTTCAATAGAAATACCTTCTATTACAAATACTATTTTATGTTCACTTTTTTTAAGAACATCGAGTTTTAGAGGGCTCATAGTACTTACATCTCATACTTTTGTAAATATTGTATAAATACTTGTTGAAATGTGTAATTTAAGATAAATTTTACTATTTAAGCTCAAAAAAGTAAAAAAAAGAATTAAAAAAATTTCATGTATTCATGCGCTTTATTTTGAGATTGAAAACAATACTTAATTTCTTGAAAATCTTTTCTAAACTCCAATACATCTTGTTTAACTTTCTTAGGATCCTTTTTGTCAATTAACAACTTTTTGAAGAATTCAGCGACATTCTCCATCTCACTTAAAATAAGAAAAAATTATTATCTCGAGATATCTCGCTTTTTAAAGAGGAAATATCCTAAAAACATCAACCCAATAGCTATTGAGAGTAGAAAAATTAAGGATCCTAAAGGTGAATAAAAATCATTGCGAGTAAAAGTGATCTCCCACGTGTCATAATCAATTTTTTGAGTATATAAACCAAACATGTAAAGGAAATACATCATGTTCTCAGAAACCCCCCCTGAAATGATATTCATAACCCCTATATACGCATTAAACAGGTGATAGCCTAAATCAAAATGGAACAATTGAAATTGGATATATATTGGAACTTCACTATCACCCAAGTATATATACATAAATAGTGGTCGAAAAGACATTAATACAAAAAAAGTAAAGATAATAATCAATAAAGGCATTAATATTGCATTTCGTGTCTTTTTAAATAAACAGGAAAAACTAAATGCGATGCTCTGAAAGAAGAACTGAACTATTAGAGAAAAGAGTAGATTTATAACGAAGAAATCTGCTACACCCTCAAAGGTGTATTTCAATGGAGCGATTAATGTTATTAGAGATAACGATGCTATATTTATTAAAAACCCGAAACAAGTAAGTGCTAGATATTTTGTGATCAAAATTCCTCCTCTTGAAATTGGTTTACTTATGAGTGTTAACATTGTTCCAGATTTCAACTCTTCTGCAATAAGGGGAGCACCAACAACAGTAAGTATAATTGGAAACATCATACAGTATGTGTAAAAACTATAAGTTAAACCAAGATAATCATTTAATGAATTGTTATAAAACTCAATACCTGTAGGAATAGCAAGAATAGCCATTAAAGGACCAAAAGCCATGAGAGTGATAGAAACGAGTACTTTAGGAATTTTAAACATGTCTTTAAATAATGTTTTTTTAAAAAGAATAACTGCTGTTGTTGTTAAATTCATTATTACACCAGATTTCTCGCCCTTCATATTTACATTATTCGTTGTTTCTTCCCCCATTTCAGATCTTATAATTTTATAACCCATTACGTTTTCCCTCGTCCTTATTTATAATTTCCAAAAATACATCTTGAAGACTTGATTCGGGTTGATAAAAAGATTTTAGAATTAATTCCTTATCGATAATTAATTTTGGTATTTCCTTTTGAAATTGTTTGACATCATTAGTATTGATATAAACTTTTTTTTCTTTTTCATCAATCCAAGCATTTGTAATCATTTCTAATCCTTTAATCACGGATAGGAATGTCTCATTAGAATTCGTATCAATTATATAGAGATTAGTAGAACTAGAAAACCACTTTTTAATATTTTGTACAGTATCAGTTAATATGATCTTCCCCTTATTGATGATGGTGACTCTATCACACATTTGTTCGACTTCAGAAAGTACATGACTTGAAATAAAAATACTCATATCTTTTGAGATTTTCCTCACATAATCAATAATTTTTTTTCTTACGAGAGGGTCTAAGTTGCTAGTAGGTTCATCTAAAATTAAGAGTTTAGGACTATGTATTAATCCAGCTGCTAATCCAATTTTCTGTTTCATGCCCATAGAATAAGTCTTGATTTTCCTATCCTTGTCTTCCATCAAATCAAAAAATTTCAGTAAATTTAAAGCTTTTTGTTTTGCAATGTTTTTAGGAATCGAATTCAAACGTGCTAAAAAAATTAGATATTCTAATCCCGAAAGTTTTTCATAAAAAGCAGGATCTTGAGGAAGAAATCCAATAAATTTTCTAGCTTTTTTAGTACCAGCCTTTTTACCCTTCAAGAAAGCATCTCCTTCTGTAATTGAAATGGCTCCAATTAACATGTTAATTGTTGATGTCTTTCCAGCACCATTTGGACCTAAAAATCCATGAACTCCTGATTTCATTGTAAAATCAATTCCATCTACTGCTAGTATTTTTTTTGTACCAGTTCCATAAACTTTTGTGAGTTTATTTGTCCAAATATAATAATCTTCAATATTATCTTGTTGATTAGAGATCATAATTTCATTATAAACAGGTTTTCATTATAAGTTATATTATTTTAAATAGCTTTATAAATATTTTCGTATACCGAAATATATGTTTAGAAATTTAAGATCAAAAAGTTATTAAAATGATAATAGACTAATACTCGGGGAATTTAGACAAAGAAATGGAATTAAGTCTTGATTAATCAAACATTTATAAAATAAAAAAAATAATTAGTAAAATTTCAAATACTCATATGCTTTATTAGGGGTTTGGAAACAATATTTAATTTCTTGAAAATTCTTTTTGAATTCTATTACTTCCTGTTTAACTTTCTTTGGATCCGCTTTATCTATTAAGATTTTCTTGATAAACTCAGCGATATCTACCATCTCACTTTTGCCCATTCCAAGCCGTGTGACCTCAGAAGTCCCCAATCTTAAGCCTCCCGGATCCTGATAATGTCTTCCCTCAGCTAAATCCCTGGGTAATAGGTTTCTGTTTAAAATGATGTTAGTAGATTCAAGTAATGCTTCTATCGCACCCCCGAGCCCAATGGTTTTCTCAAAATTAGATATATCAACAACTATTTGATGGGATTCCGTGAAACCTTTATGTTCCATAAGTACATTTATACCCCTTTCATATAAAGCTTGCCCTAAAGCTTTAGCGTTTTCAATAACGTTTTTATGGTATTCTTTACCAAATTCTAACATTTCTGCTAATGCTATAGCTAATCCAGCAACGTTATGTAAGTGGTGATTAGAAAGTAAGGCTGGAAAGGCACACGATCTTAAAGTTTCAATTAAATCTTCCCTATTTGATACTAAAGCTCCATGTTGAGGTCCTGGGAGTGTTTTATGTGTACTAAAAGTCATAGCATCAGCTCCTTCTCTTAAAGGGTCTTGAAAATACCCCGAGCCAATTAATCCCGCAACATGAGCACCGTCATAGCCAACATACGCTCCGACCTCCTTTGCAACATCACCTAGTTCTTTAACGGGATGCGGGAATAGAAAAACTGAACCACCAAATAAAACTAACTCGGGTTTAAATTCCCGAATGATCTTAGCTGAAGCATCAATATCGAGATTCATTTCATCGTTATTGAATGCTAAATATTCAATATTTAGTCCCCTTGTTGTTCCAGCCGTACCAAAAATTTCCCTTCCGCTTTTGGCGAATCTTGGTCCATGAGAAATATGACCTCCCCGAACAATAGACATACAGCACATTTTACCATTATTATCAGAAGTAAATGCGTTATACATTGCTAAGTTAGCGACAACGCCAGATATAGGCCTTACATCAGCATGAATACATCTAAAATATTCCTTTGTAAGTTCCATGCAAATATCTTCGATTTGATCTATATATTTGCATCCTGCATAGACTCTTTGCCCACTCCATCCTTCTGCATATCGATGTGAGAAATCGGAAGCACAAGCTTCGTCTACAGCAGGGCTAGTGATGTTTTCAGAAGCAATCAGAGGTATTGATTTTTGGAACCATTCATGATGTTCTAATAATATATTTCTAATTTCTTCGACTTTCTTTTTCAAATTTTATCAAATCTTTTTTTGGAATTTTAAAGTTCTTATTGCATTATAATAAAATGCAAATAATTTTAAATCTTACGACAAATTTCTAAGAATTTTATCTATATGTTTGAAATTTGGATTATATTACAATCAGATTTATCAAAAACATATTAAGAAAATTAAGATAAACAAAGAGAGAAAATAAATCTATTTAATTTCTGTTACTTGTTTAGAAGGCAACTCTGCGAGATTTCTTAGCCAAATAATAACGACAGAAGCCACAATACAATCTACTTAGAGTTGCTAATGAATCGTATTTCAAATATTTCACTTTGTTAATTCTGAATTTATTCTGTAACCAATTAAAAATAATCATAACAAAGAATATTTTTTATCCTAAATTTTAACTTAATCTTTCGGTTGTTCGAGGATTAATCGAGCTTCAAATAGGTTTAGTTTTTTACCCGCCTTTTGTTTCTCCAACGCAACAGCTAATTTTTCTTGCTTTAACTTATCAAGATCATCGTTTCTTCTTGTTTTCTTTCTATACGGAGTTTTTGACCTACTTTGAGAGGAGTTATATGGTCGTTTTCCTTTTGATATTTTTTTTCTCTTATCCATAACTCGCAATAATTGTTCGTGGTATGCATCTGCTGCTTTTTTATTTTCGATCAACTCTTCTTCAAGACCTTTCTTTTTCTCTCTTAATTCGTTAATTATTTCATAAGCTTCATGCATTTTGGCATGGTAATTTTGAGATTTATTAGACCATTTACTTAGTTGCTCATAAATCTTATTTAAATTAATTTTAACAATCTGGATTTTACGCTCAATTCTAAAGTAATCAGTGTTCTGTTGCTCATCCAAGAAGTCATGTTTAATTATAACTAATTCTCTAATTTTGTCAACAATTGCATTTTCTTCAACAATCTCTAAATTTTCAATTTCTATTCGTCTTTCTAGATTATCAATTTTCTTATCGATTTGTTTAATTGAGATAAATTTCTTTGTATCTTTGCCCTTTTTGCTTGTTTTCAAAAGTGCTTTTCCTTCATCGATGCATTTATCTAGTAATTGCTTATATTCTATTTTTTTGTCTTTTAATTTCTTTACCTTATCGTTCCAATAATCCCGCTTTTTCTTATAATCGTCTTTCACAACTTTTAAGTAGTCCTCGATTTCACCATCAATCTCTTGTAATTCGGTAATAAATTTTTTAGTTTTTTTGTTTAAATCATCTCGTTTTTGCCTAAATTCTTCAATTTGAAGTTGAAGTTCTTTAAAAGAGATTTTTGAAATTTGAGATGTATTTTTGTTGGCACTACTCATAGATTAAATCATTAACGAGTATTTATAAAAAAGGTTGCATAAACAATGATTGATTATTTCAATTTTACATATATTTTATATTTTTTGTAAAAACTCGTTTAAATTATTTAAAACGTTATAAAAAAGTTACAATTTTGTAAAATTTATGACAGCGAAATTATTAGAACACTTTAGATATTATTGAAAAAATTCGGGTTTTGGAAAAGAGATTAATTATGGCCGAAGAGATAATAAAAGAAAATGATTTAATTTACCTAATTCTTGATGAACGAAGAAAGTGGTTGGTTAGTGTAGAATCTGGGAGTGAATTTCATACACATAAAGGGATTATAAAGTATGATGATCTAATAGGAAAACCATTTGGTTCTGTAATATTTTCTCGACCTTATGAAACTCAAGGATATAAATTCTATGTTTTTAAACCTTTACCTTCTGATTATGTAACTTACATGAGCCGCAAAACTCAAATAATTTATCCGGAAGACGCAGGATTAATTTTAATGTATTCTGGGATTGGCCCTGGCAGTATGGTTGTTGAAGCAGGGTGTGGTTCAGGAGCATTAACATGTATTTTAGGAAATTATGTAAGACCCGAGGGGCATATATTTTCGTACGATATCAGAGAAAAAAGCCTAAAACGAGCTCAAAGGAATGTTATTAAGGCAAATTTACAAGATTTTGTCTCAATTCAATTCGGAGATATTTTAAATGACGATCTTAAACACAAAAATGTCGACTCAGTTGTTTTAGATATGCCACAACCTTGGAAGGCTGTTGAAAAAATTAGGAGTTATCTTAAACTTAGTGGAACCTTTGTGTCATTTTCACCTGCTATAGAACAAGTTAAAAAAACAACTTTTGCTCTGCAAGAAAACGGATTTTATGAAATAAATACATACGAATTAATTAAAAGAAAATTTCAAGTGAAAAAAAATGCAACCCATCCCGAAGTTCGAATGATTGGGCATACGGGCTACATGACATTTGCAAGAAAAATCAATGATGTGAGAAATCCATATCGAGAAAAGAAACCAAAACAAGACGAGTTTGTCGAATTGAATGGAATGCCCTTACGAGGTTGATAAATAATGGTAATCGATTACAAAGATTTTACTAAATTAGATTTAAAAGTCGGGTTAATTAAAACTTGTGAACGTATTACAAAGTCTAAAACTCTTTATAGATTAACAGTAGATTGTGGAGAGGATAAGTTGAGACAGATTATAACCGGAATTTCCAGCTATTATTCCCCAGAAGAATTAGTAAACGAGAAGATTGTTATCTTAACGAATCTTAAACCAAAAAAAATTATGGGCTTAGAAAGCCAAGGAATGCTTTTAGCTGCGGATTTTAATAACGAACCTTTTTTGTTAAAAATAGATGAGCGAAATGGAAAAGTAGTACCACCAGGGAGCAAAATAAAATAATTAAAATCCTTTTAATTTAACGCCAGTTTGCATCTCTTTCTTTTTCTTATACCTCTGCGTTTTAAAGTAATGTTTCTTTTTCTCAGGTAAAATATCAATATATTTCCTTAAAATATCTTCAACATAAGCTTTAGTTGGTTTATTTGATATCTGGTTTGGATTAGATAAATTTGCTAGAATATCTTTATTTTTAGAGTCAGCCGAAAGTCCTAAATTTTTTATTGGAATATGAAAAGAATGAGTAAACCAGCCTGTACTTTTTTCTTTTTTTTTTTTTTCTTCGTGAGCAATTATTTTTAAGATATTTACTTCTTCTTTTTTTATTTTGAAATCAAGTATGTTCTTGCCGGGACGTACAATTATTGTAGCGTAAATTGGAAGATTATTTTTAGGATCGTGTATTTTTTTTAAAAATTCCTTTAACTTGTCATTCATTTTGATTCAAAACGATAAAAAGTGCTAAGTTATAAATAGCTTAAATTAAGATAATTAATTAAATTTATTATTAAAAAGAAAGAAAAAGGAGAAGAAATCGTGACGGTTGTATTAGAAACGTTTGAAATTAAAACGAAAGCTTATTGCGATGTAATAAATATTACCCCTCAAGTTCAAAGTGCGGTTGAGAGAAGTGGATTGAAAGATGGCATAGTAAACGTACATATTGCCGGATCTACTGGAGCTATTTCCACGACTGAATACGAGCCCGGAATAGTTAAGCATGATATTAAGGATCTACTTGAAAAACTAATTCCATACGATAAAAATTATGCACATCATAAAACATGGCACGATCATAACGGAGCCGGGCACCTAAGGAGTTTTCTCCTTAAAACATCTCAAACTTTTCCATTCAAAAACAAGGAATTAATCCTAGGGAATTGGCAGAATGTAATTTTCGTGGAGAATGACGAAAAATCTAGGCATAGAAAAATTTACTGTTCCATTATTGGAGAATAATTGCAAAATAATAAAAGTAAAAAATAATTAATTCTTTTGGTTCATATTATTAAATTCGTGCACTAACATGTCATATGTTTCTCGACGGCGAATATTTTCGAATTTATCTATCATCTTTAAGATAGTTTTATGACCCTCTTGTATCATGCTTTTAAACATAGGAACCTTTCGTACTACGTTCTCAAATTTATTTTTCTGATTTATTTGATAATGTAAAAATTCCAAAAATTGGTTTTCCTCTTCGTTCAATTCAATCCACTTTTATAAATTACTATTTAACGAAATTAAAATAGTTCTCATTATAAAAGGAAAGTATCATGTATGTATTTTTCAAGTAATATTTGAAATTTGAGATATATACCATCAAAACAGAAAAAGACAATAAGATTAAAAATAATGAATTTCACTTACTATTAAAAAATTTCATTTTAATCTTCTTTTAAAAAAGGTTTTATCGTTATTTTTTTTTAATAAGTGTTTACAATAATAAGTATTGGTTCACAATAATGGAACGATTTATTAAGATAATTATAGCTGGTTTAGATAACGCGGGTAAAACATCGATATTAACTGCGTTAGATAAGAAATATGACTTTCATAATGATATTATTTCCCTTACACCAACGATTAGAGTTGAATATCAAGCAACCGAATTTCTAAATAACAAAATTGTATTTTGGGATATGGGCGGGCAAGAACAATATAGAAAGTTATATCAAGAGAAACAAGAGCTTTATTTTGGGGATACTGATTTGCTGGTATATATCATTGACATTCAAGATACAAAAAGAATTGGAACTGCTCTCGCTTATTTAGATATGATTTTGCATAATTTCGAGAAACATAAAATGGACGTCCCTTTAATAATTAGCTTTCATAAATTCGACCCCGAATTTCGTGGAAACGAGAAAATGGTTGACCAGATTGAAGAATTAAGAGAAAATATACTAAAAAAATATCCCTCATTTAAAATCTTATTCCAACAAACATCAATTTACGATATAATTTCAATAGTTCAACTTATTTCTTATGGGTTATCAGTATTTGATGAAAAATTCTTTGAACTTTCAGAGCTTTTAGAAAAGTACACCAAGGAATTCGACAGTAAATCGCTATTAGTATTCGATAAAAACGGCATTATTATAAGTGAGTTCTACAACGACATTATAGAACCAGAAATATACATTGAGCTTCTCGAATCGATTAAGGAACACCTCTTTTTACTTAAAAGAATGCAAGAAGAATCTTATGAGGCTGATTCCACCTTTTCAACAATTGGAAATGAATTAATATCATATCTACATCGAATAAAACTCAAAGAAGAATCTTTATTTGTCTCGGTTGTTATGAAAGAAAAATTAAAAGAAAAGTTTTTAGAAAAAGTTTCAGATTTCCTTTCTGATTTAACAGAGATTTTGAAAACTTTATTATAGATTTCCATAAAATCTACATCAAATAGTAGATGTAGGGAATTACCGATTAATCGATATCTAAAAGCTCTCTAGCTTTATCAATTAGTTTTTCTTTTTTCTTTTTATGTTTTTTATAAAGGTTACCTCTAAAGACATCAAATTTTAAAATCCTTAATATCTAATAAAAATAGAATATTTACTTTAATAAATAATTTAAAAATATTTTTTAATTCATAAATGCCAGATTTTATAGTAACTCCATGGGAAGTTAGTGGTGAAGTAGATTATGATCTACTAATTCAAGAGTTTGGAATAGAACCTATTGATGAAAAATTGTTGTTCAATCTAAAAGAGATTACAAAGGAGATTCATCCATATCTAAGAAGGAAGATTTTCTTTGCTCATAGAGATTTTCAATGGATTCTTCAGGAATATAAAAAAGGAAATCCGTTTTACCTTTATACTGGAAGAGGTCCTTCGGGTAATATTCATTTAGGTCATATATTACCCTGGATTTTTACGAAATGGATTCAAGAAAAATTTAATGTGGACTTATGGTTCCAATTAACTGATGATGAGAAGTTTCTATTTAACCAATCCATTACATTAGAAGAAACTCATAATTTTGGATATGATAATGCACTAGATGTTATTGCCTTGGGATTTAATCCAAAAAAGACATATATCTTTTCTGATATTGATCTCGGTAATACTTTTTACAGAAATGCTTTAAAAATTGCTAAAAAAATAACTTTCTCTACAATCAAAGCAACATTTGGGTTAGATAATAGTGCAAACATAGGTCAAATATTTTACACAAGTATTCAAGCAGTTCCCGCCATCCTTAAAAGTCTGATTGAAGAGAAAAATGTTCCATGTTTAATCCCTCATGCTGTAGATCAAGATCCTCATTTTCGGTTATCAAGAGATGTATTACCAAAACTTGGTTATTACAAACCCGCCTCTATTCAATGTGTATTTCTTCCAAGTCTCCAGCAAAACGGTAAAATGTCTGCATCAGTTGAAAATACTGCAATCTTCACGAAAGATGAACCAGATGTTGTAAAAAGAAAAGTAAATAATGCATTCACAGGGGGACAAGCAAATGCAAAATTACAAAGAGAATTAGGGGGAAATCCTTCAGTCTGTTCGGTTTATAAATATCATTTTATGCTTTTCACTTTAGATGACAATGAAATCAAAAGGATTCAATCAAAATGCAGAGGAGGAGAATTACTTTGTGGAGAATGTAAAAAAGACTTAATACAAAAAATTAATAAATTCCTTAGTGAGCACCAAAAACAAAGAGAAAAGGCAAAAGATGTTTTAGAAGATTATTTACTTAGAGAAAAAGTAGATTTGAAATCTTTAATAAATGAAAAAAAAAAAAAATGGAACTACTAAATACTAAAGGGAACTATACTTAAAGAACTATTTAAGTGCTCGAATAATATTTCAAACACTTTTTGCAATTTTTAACTTCTTTTTGTTAATAGAATATGGATTTAATTAAGTGGATATAAAATTCATATAGTAAAAAGCCCAAGGTTTTTTAAAAATAACATGCGTCATTGCCTTTAAATAATTAGCAATAATATTTTATCTTACTGTGAAATTAACTTATAGGTTTAGACATCCTAAAAGTGCTCAGTTAGATTTGCTTTGTATTATTTCTAAAAAGCTCTATAATCAGGCAAATTGGTACGTACGACAAGATTTTTTTCATTTGGAAAATTTGCTTCGCTATCAAGATTTAAATTTTATTTTGCAACACTCTAATAACTACAAATTATTAAAAGCTCAAACTTCGCAACAGATTCTTAAAATCATCGATAGGAATTGGAAAAGTTTCTTCAATGCAATAAAAGAATGGAAAAAGGGTCAAGAAAAATTCAATGGAAGACCGAGACCACCTAAATATAAGAAAGACGGTTATAATCTCTTGATCTTTACGAATCAGAATAGTAAAATTACGAACAATAAAATCATTCTTACGATGTCTAAGTTTTTTAAGAAAGCATTTCCTGAATTTGAACATCCAATAGAAATTACAATACCTCACTATAGAAACAAGAATTTTGAATGTTATCAGCAAATAAGGATCTTACCGAGAAAAAAATTCTACGAAATCGAAGAGTATATAAAAGAAAGGTAGAGAAAGCAGAATTAAACTATAGCTCGTACTTATCTATTGATTTTGGATTAAATAATTTAATAACAACGGTAGAAAATAGAAACGAAAAACCGATTATCGTTTCAGGAAGAGTTTTAAAGTCTATTAACCGACAATGGAACAAACAGAAAGCAAGGCTTAATTCTATTAAAGACAAACAGAACCTAAAGCGGACAAATAGGCTCGAAAGTATTACTATTAATCGAAATTCAGTTATTACCGATTATTTACATAAAACAGCTCAATTTCTCATAGGTTATTGCTTAGAAAACCAAATAGGACATATTTGTTTAGGTAATTTGAAAAATATAAAACAGAATATCAGAATGGGCAAACGAAATAACCAAAATTTCGTGAATATCCCCATTCAAAAGCTTAAACAAATGATAACTTATAAAGCTCAACTTGTAGGAATTCAAATTCACGAAGTCAATGAGTCCTATACTTCAAAATGTAGCTCGTTGGATTTAGAACCGATTCAAAAACGTAAAAATTACGTTGGTAAACGGACAAAACGAGGATTATTTAGAGGTTCGAATTATCTTCTCAATGCAGATGTAAATGGAGCGTTAAATATCCTCAGAAAAGTAGTCGGAGATGGTTTTATTCAAAATCTATCCGATAGAGGTTGCTGGTTTCAGCCTGTGCGAATAAGGGATGTGTTCCAAACTTCGCATGAACAATTTTTATTAAAATGTTATACTACTACTTAACATTTTTAACAAAATTGATAACCTAACCGCTAAGTATATTAATTCTACATTGTACTCTTTTATTGTTATGACAGCGAAAGATTCTAAATCTGAAGACGAATGGAAGCAAAAATTAACTAAAGAACAGTATCACGTGTTAAGGTTAAAAGGAACCGAACGACCATTCTCAGGAAAATATTGGAATAATCGCGAAAAAGGCCTCTATTATTGCGCTGGGTGTGGGGCACCTCTATTTGATTCAAACGCTCAGTTCGAATCCGGTTGTGGTTGGCCTAGCTTTTCAGCACCTATAAGCGATAAAGATGTCGACATGCAGTCAGATCTCAGTTTAGGCATGAAAAGAGAAGAAGTATTATGCAATAAATGTGGGAGTCATTTGGGGCATGTATTTGACGACGGTCCTAAACTTACAGGCTTAAGATATTGCATTAATTCAATTTCTTTAGATTTTAAACCAGAAGTGTGAATTTCCAAAATAAATGCTAAATTTTCCAAATAAATGCAAAGTTCTCCAAAAAATGCAAATAATATATTCTATTTTTTCTTATTGTTGAGTTTTTTAAATAAATTTTGGAATGAATGTTTTGGATTTGGAATAAGAAAAAAAATTTAAAAATATTTTGGAATAATATTACTCATCAAGCCTCAAAAAAAGTTTATTGGGAGTCAATCCAATTCGCATCCTCGCCGTTAAATTCACAAATAAAGAAGGGAGTGTCATCATTTTGTGCGGAGCATTGAATCTTGGCTGTAAATATATTCAGATTTGTAATTCTCATAATTTTATGATGCTACACGGGCATATTTAAAAACTATAGATATAGCAATCAAATTCTTGTTAATCAAGCAACAAATTAACAATATATGAAGAAATACATTTCATTAATAAATGAGAATATATTAAATATAAGATTATTAATATATAGAAAAAACCTTAAACCTCTGTAATTTAAATAGCTAAATTGTGATATAATAAATTACAAATATAAATCTCATAATTTTGTTTATGACAGCCAATCCGTTTAAACTCGAATATGAACAAATAAAAGAAGATTTAATTAAACAAACAGAGGATTTTTTATTAAATGGTAATTGGTTAGCATTAAGATTGATTTTAAAATCCTCTCCGAAACAGATAACCCAACTAGCAAAAATCACTCTTTTCGAGAAGAAAATCATATCTGAAGAGGATTTCATTCCCTCTCTTTTTTTTGAGAGAAATGAAAGGAAATTTCTTTCCGATCCAATAGAGCTCATATTAAATTTAATGACTGAAAATCCGAAAATTTTTAGTAATAAACTTAGAGAATATTTATTAGAAAAAATACTTCCTACTTCTGAAACCTTATTTGGAAATGCTCAGGAAAAGATTAATAATGCATTAGGTGATTATTTAATAGAAACTAGAGGTGAAAGTTTAACAGATTATCCAAGATTATTTGAAAATCTTGTTTCTAAATATCCAAGAGAAATTTCAAATTTTCTTCCGAAAATATTTGAGTTAAAATGGTGGGACTTAGCTTTTAGACTTTTTAATTTAATTCCTGAATTAATTAATCAATATCCAGAATATGTAAGAATTTCAATTGAAAATATTTTTTTAAACATATACCAATTTAGGAATTTTAAAATAATTTTAGAGAAGATTAATATCAGTTTATACAAGACAATTGAAAATGATTTAAAAATAAGATTTCAAGAATATTTTAAAGAATTCAAATCCTTATTGACAGAAGAATTTACAATTGAGTGGGTGAAAAAGAAAAAGCTCCTTCTTTCAACGGCGATATTATTCAATTCAGATAATGAGTTAATAGAAATATTAGAAAAAATTTTGGAATTCAATATTGAATGGAATCATATGGACCCAATTTCATCTGAAATAAACCAATTCCTATACTTTATCCAAATTAATCAAAAAAATCACCTTTTGAAGAATTATTTAAAAAAATTTAAGGATTTAGGCTATAATCTCATTAGAGACTATATTAAATATGAACAAACAGATAAAGACCTTATTCAAAAATTAGAAATCTCAATATTTGATATTGTAGACCAAGATCCAAAGATAAATGCCAAATATATTGATACTTTATACTGAAAAAAAGTGGTTGAAGCTTTTAAATATCATCTTGAGAATTATATTAATAAATCACAGATCTTTTCAGTATTTTTTAAGGCAAAACCAGAGTTAGGTGAAGAATTTACAAAAATCTTAGAGGAATATTACGAAAATATTAATTTTGGAGAGCCTCCCTCTGATAGTCATATTTCTGAATATTCAAATGTCCTTTTTGGATCTTTTGGGGATTATACTTCACATTTATCTCCACAATTCTTCATAAATAAAGTAAAAGAATATTTATCAAATACTCGCAATCGAGAATGGTTTAATCCTTGGTCAATGAACCTTTTGAAAAACTTTGATAAAATGGATAATGATCTGCAACAAGATATAATTAACCTTTTAATTGAAAGGAAGCGTTATAATAGCATATCTTTTTCATTGGCGAGAAAACCTGAGACATTCTCAAATTTTATAGATCAATTTTTAGAAATGACATCTGATAATGAAAGTGAGATTAGATCAATTATAGGAATCTTTAAACTTATTCTCCGAGGTCATATTGACCATAAACCAATCTTCGAAAAACTTAAAGACAGACTACTTCTTATGCCAAATACATATGATAAAGGTCTTTTTCTTTCATTTTTAGGGGAGAAGGTGAAAGCTCTAGAATGTTTTAAAGAATCTATTAATAAAGAAATATCTCTTTCACAGAAAATCTTCATTTTAACTGATTATATTTTGGAGTACCTTGATATATACAATGAAGATATACCTGTTGTTATTCTGAAAAAACTTGAGGCGGATATAGAACATTTAAAGAACGATTTTGAGTCTTTTAATATAATTAAAGAATCGAGTAGAAAATTTCCTTTTAAATTTAATTTTTTAAAAGCTCGATTCATGCTATTTATGGGGATATATTACATGAATATAGATGATTATGACCTTTCAAACCAAAAATTACATAAATCAGAAACGAGTTTTAAAAATTTATTGAACTCCAAGACCATTCCCTTATATAATAAAGAAATAATTATGTTTTATTTGGAGCTTTCTTCAATATTATCAACTTTTATTAAAAGAATAGAGAATCTCAAAAATAAACTTATGATATCCCAGTTAAAACAAGAATTCTCTGATCATATAGAGAGTATAGAATTTAGTCCTAGTTCCGAAGATATAAAGACTGAAAGAATAAGATCTTCTCTTGAAAACTTCTATTTTAACGATAACGGAAAATTAAAACAATTGAGATTCGAATTACCTGCGAATTTCTGTCCACTACCCCCTCCAATCGAATCTATTTTTATAATTAATTTAGATTCAATGAAGGAGATCCATCCATGGAATCGTAATCAAGAGAATAATCCTAATTTTCAATATCTAAATTTATCTAAGAATTATCAACAATTCGATATAATACAAAAATTTGCCGAAAACGATAAAATCTATACATATATTATAGATTTTGAGGAGACTGATTTATTTGATATTAGTAAGTATGAACCTGTTTATGAAGCTGGAAGAAATCATTTCAAAATTGATATTAAGAGTAATGGATTTATTGGTGAAAGAGAAATTAATTTTTGCTTGAAGCAAAATGATTTATGCACTGTTGGTGTTGATTTAAAGCTACCAGTCATAGAATTGGAATTACTACCACAACCTGATATAAAAACCAATAGAGAGTTAATCATTGAAACTTTAATAAAATGTATTTATCAATTCCAACAAATAATCCAATCTATTCAAAAATCTGAGGATCATTATTCAGTAATCCTAAGTAAATTTATTAATAATTCGATTGAGAGATATGGTTGGCATACTGAGGACCAGGTTCCTTCGGGAATATCTGCTTCAGCTGAAAAAAGAAAATTTGATCATATAGGTGGATTGGGGAATTTAGATTTTGTATTAATGAATGAAAAGAACTTACTCTTAGCAATCTGCGAAGCATTAGTATTAAAATCCAATGTTATAAAGACAATTGAAGAACATTTATTAAAAATTTTTAAATACGATATAATCGGTCTTCCATTTAATTTTATCATTATATACTCAAAAGCTGTTCATTTCGAGGATTTATGGTCAAACTATAAAGAAACCGTTCTAAAAACTCCTTTCAAATATAAACTTAAGGAAAAACAATTCTATGATGAAAGTGATCAATATAATATTAATAGTGAATTAAGACAGGGAAAAACTATTCATATAAGACAAGGAAAGCCAATGAATCTTTATCATTTTCTTATAAACACAAATTTCTAACAAAATCCGTTTTTAATCCCTTGAGTAACGAGGAAAATATAGCGGGACATTAGTGAGAATAAGGACACACTTCGGCGATAAGGGGGATTGTATCGCATTTCCCTATGTAATTAGTAAATTATCAGTTTATATGAAAAGCTTTTGTATATTTAGGAGTATCTTTTGCATAATAATTATAGAGTATAAAAGGAGGGTGTATAGTTGGATTAATAGAACTCCCAATAATAAAAGCAATTGGAGTGGGTCCTGCATAAAACAAATGAATTTTTTTTAAATTCTTATATTGTTGAACTATTGCATCTATCAATTGGATATACTTTTTTTGAAAATTTATTATCTGTTCTTTATATTTTAACCAAGTTCTATTAGGTTCATTTACTTTAATTTTAATTATTTTAATAGCATTCCCGACAACTTCGAAAATATCATCATCATTAACAATACCCGATATTGAAAATGATAAGGCTATTTCTTGAATATTTAAATCATTATTATCAAATCTTTCAATTAAATAAAAGTCTTGTTCTTTTTTGATCCCGTGTAAAGATTCCCATTTCCAAGTATCCTCTTCACGGTGATATTGATAAATATCTGCTGTAAATGTATCGTGAATGAGATAGCCTAATTGAATTACTAATGGAATAAAATTAATTGAACAAATAAGAAATTTCTTGGAAATCTCATCTCGATTTTTAAAATTTTGCCACCATTCTTTTTGTTTTTGTTGATATTCAAGCCAATTTTGCGTCTCGGTTAGAAATTCTTCAATAATGATTTCTTCAGTTTCTGCAATTATGTGAGATCCATAAAAATCTCGATATATTAATTCTTTATCTAAATTTGGAACACCCGTTCCTGTTACATTCCCTGAATGGATTATCAATGTCCAAGTGGCTTCTTTTAGACCTTCTAATCTTTCATTAACCCATTGTATATGATTTTCTTTCATTTTTTTTAGTTTTTCAACTGGATATTCTCTTTCATTCTTATCAACAATTTTATGATGTTTTACACATAATAATATAATATTTTCAGGATCTTGTGCCATTAATTTACTCTTTGTCTGATGCCCTCTTGGACCTTCGGGACTTTCTCCAATAATATGGGCAAATTCATATAATTTAACAAAAGTACCATCTTCATACTGGAAAATAAATTTTTCTCTACATTCAGGAAAGTTACAAATCCCTCCGCTTTCAACTATTAATTTATGGACATCTCTTTCTTTCATAAAAACCCAGAATTTCTGTATTTAATATTAAATTACTATTATTTTAGCTCTATAAATTTATATATCCAAATTACATTATAAAAATTAACCAAAGACTACAATAAAGTCAAATTGATAAAAGTGATTATTCTTGACTAATGAAAGCTATTTGAGAGAAATTTTAGACGAACAAGATTTAACTGAGAATCAGAAAAGAAATTTAAGGGAACTTCGAGATAAAATCGAAGGGCAATTAAGAAATGGAATAAAAGGAACTCCTAAAGCATATTATGGAGGTTCCTATGCTAAAAATACAATGATAAAGGCGAGTTATGACTTAGATCTTGTTTTATATTGGCCCTCGGATTCTCCTTATTCTCTAGAAAGCTTATATAGGGCTGCTGAAGGCGTACTTAATAGAAATTGGAGGACCGTGAGAAAAAAGAAAGTGGGATTAGAACTTCCCTTTGAAGGAGATTTTCATATTGATGTTATACCTGGTAAATTCTCAAGTAAAGATGAAAACTATGCATATTTATATAATAATAAAACAGGTGGAAGATTCCAAACAAGTATTTATATCCAAGTTGACTATGTTAATAAAAGTGGTCGACAAGATGTAATTAGACTAATGAAATTATGGAAGAAAAGAAAAAATGTACCAATTAAAACCTTTATTTTAGAGAGCTGCATCATCGAGGGATGTAAGGGTATTGATCGATCTAAACTTGAATCTCAATTGCTAGCGGCTTTTAATTATCTACGAGATAGTATTCAAAATGTTAGAATTGAAGATCCCTCCAATTCCAATAATATTATTTCAGATGATTTATCAAAAGAACAAAAGAATCGAGTTCGTAATCTTGCCCGTCAGGCTATTGAAGTACAGTACTGGAATCAGGTGTTCTTCTGACGAGATATAAGTTATATTAGAATAATAGTTTTTATAAAAAAATTTAATAAATTTATATGTAAACTAATGGATAATGAAGAATTTTTAAGAACAGTCCTGAATGATTTAGAACCAACACAATCTCAAGTAGATAGCTTATTAAGATTAAGAAATAATGTTCGGTCTTGTATTTTTAAGCATATAGGGGGTAAAAAAAGCATGTTTATGGCGGGTTCATTCAAAAAGGATACTATGATAAGACAACACTATGATTTGGATATGTTTATAATTTGGACTCCTGAATTTATGCCATTAAAAGATTTATTCTATGAAGTAGAACATGCGTTAAATTCTAAATGGAAGAGAATTGAGAAAAAGAGAGTTGGATGGCGAATTCCCTATGAAAATGAATTTCATGTGGATGTCATTCCGACTGTCCAAGACATTCATGAATCTGAGTATTCTTATCTATATAATTGCTATGAAAAGAAAAGACTGAAAACAAGCATGCAGAAACACATTGAAGAAATAGAAAAATATGATCGTAGAGATGTAATTAAATTGTTAAAACTCTGGAAATTTCGTCGAGAAATACCAATAAAAACATTTTTATTAGAGATCATGACTCATCTAGCATGCTATGATGTTACGAGAGATTCTCTCTCAATTCAACTTGAGACAGTATTTGAATATATTGCTAATAATATAGTTAACAAACATTTTTTTGATCCTGCTAATAGAGACAATGTAATATCGGCAGATCTTACTCGTCGTGAAAAATATGAGATAAGAGATAAAGCCTATAAAGCTTTAAATCGTGAATACTGGGGGCAAATATTTCAAAAGATTAGATAATATCCTCCTAGTAATATCAAGGTTACTCCACTTGTGTTTTAGATTTATTAATTCTTCTTTAAATCATCATTTTTTAATTTTCCCTTTAGATTTAAATTTTAGAAGAGACAATGAAGTAACTTAAAGTGAATGAGGAAAAGGATATATATCTATTGCATTTATTATAGGTTAAGACAAAAACTAATTAGAAAAATAAAAAATTATATTATTATAATAGGTCAAAAAAAGGGAGGGATAAAATATGAATGTAAGAGAATTGATTGATGATTTAGAAGAATGTAATGAGGACGCTACAGTTTCTTGCGTTATGCAGTCGGAAAAAGATGCTTCATTATATCATACAGTAGTTATAAGAACTGAATTAGAAGAAGAATCAGTAAATATAATTGTAATGGATATAAGTGATAAAGGGATAACAGTAAGGAAATTAAAGAATGAACTTAGTGCATATAAAGCTACTCTTCCAGTTTGTATCAAAGTAAATAAATTGAAACCAGTGCGTTTTCCTTATCAAATAAATGGAATTAATGATAAAGGTGATGTCATATATCTAAAATTACCAACTCTAATGGCAGGTTTATTTAAAGAATAAGGATATCTAAACTATTCAATAAGATATTAATCGCTGAACGGATAAATGAGGGAGAAAAGTTAGAAAAAAAAAGTAACTAATCATCAATAGGATACCAAAAACTAGGATAAAATTGTAAGACATTATAATCAATTAAATCGCCATCATTATATGAGGGATTTTCTGAAGCAAAATAAGTACCATTTTCAGTAGTAAGTGCTGGTCTTCCCTCTAAAAAGTCCTTAAAATATTCTTCTTTAGTTGTTTTTTCGGGTATTAAGTCATACATAAAAAATTTTTCTATTTCATCAATTGATATTTTATATTTACTATGATAATTACCTGATGTAGTAAAAACTTTTTTTTCAGGATATTCAAGAGCTTCTTTTGCATATATGTAAAATTTTGCTTTTTTACCTTTAAGTTCTGTTAAGTCGTATGCATCAACTAATATATTTATTCTTTGACCATTATTTAGTTTAGCTACAATCCAATAGTCATATGGTATATCATATGGATCATCGGGATCATAAGTCGCAGGTTCTACTTCTTCAATAAAAACTTCCATAATATCTCAATTTTAATTTTTTTTGTCATTATTACGCAAATAATGAATCACCATAGAATAAAAAATGTGAATTTTTTACATTCTCTACGGTCTTAAAATTGAATACCTGAACGAGGGCGGTATTCTTTTAGAACCATATTAGAAATAGTCTTCGTAACATATTCCTTCTCATTCAACACCCTAATAAAATGATGGACATCTTCTGCTTCTTTAAAACGGCAAATTAAAGCTGCGGATTGCTCCCCTGTAGTATGATAGACAGAACAAACCTCCGGTATTTTTGATATTTGGTCCAAAATTTCAGCTGTGTGTTTACCATCAATTTGTATTCTTATTAAAAATGTTAACTTATAACCGAGCTTTTCGTTGTTGAGTTTAAGAGTATAACCCTCTATTATACCATTCTTTTCGAGTTTTGCTATTCTATTATGAATAGTACCGATAGAGATGTTTAACTTATCTTGAATAACTCGATAAGATGTTTTAGCGTTTTTTTGCAAGATTTTTAAGATTTCCTTGTCAATATCGTCCAAGATCTTTTCTTTTTTCATTTTTAAACTAAACCAAAAAGAGTGATATATTCTTTAAAATTGTTCAACAATTCAATATTTATTGTAAAATTTCTATTACAACAATTCAATATTTATTGTAAAATTTATAATTTTTGTTATTGAAGTGTTTTACATTTAAATGATCTCCAAATCATAAAATTATTATTGAATTCTTCTTATATTTCTATATATTAAAAATAAAAAAAATTGATCTCTCAAAAAAAAGAAAGAATTTTTTCTGCCAGAATTTAATTCTGGAAGAAATATTTGATCAATTTTGAAAAAAAATAAAGGAAAAAGAAAATAATGTCTGTACCAATAATTATATTAAAAGAAGGAACTGAGGAAACTAAAGAGAAAGAAGCTCGAATGCAAAACATAAATGCGATTCTAGCAATTACTGAATCCGTAAAATCTACGCTTGGACCAAAAGGTATGAATAAAATGCTTGTAGACTCTGTAGGAGACGTAACGATAACGAATGATGGCGCCGAAATATTAAAGAAGCTTGATATTGATAATGTTGCTGCGAATATGATGGTAAATGTAGCCAAATCGATTGACGACGATATCGGTGATGGCACTACTACAGCTGTCATCTTCTCAGCTGCTTTATTGGGAAACGCTCTAGAGTTAATTGAACAAGGCATACATCCAAAACCTATTACTCAAGGATTCCGCATGGCAGCAAATAAATCTTTAGAGATTCTAAATGAGATCGCTGTTAAAATATCTCAAGACGATGAAAAAATTCTTATTAATATCGCTAAAACTGCTATGAATGCTAAAGATATTGTAGGGGTAAAAGAATATTTTTCAGAATTAACTTTACAAGCTATAAAATATATAAAGGGAGACGCCAAAGATACTTTTTCGAAAGTAGGGAATGTATTAATTATTAAGATACCCGGAAAATCGCTCAGAGAATCAGAGTTAATAAATGGAGTCTACATTGAGAAAGAACGAGTCAATCCCGCCATGCCAGAAGTATTAAAAAATGCGAAAATAGCTGTTATTAAAAGAAAATTAGATGTTGTTAAAACAGAATTCGATTCCCAAATTAGAATATCTAACCCCGCTGACATTCAAAAGTTTCTCGATCAAGAAGATAAAATCCTGCTAGATTACTTAAAAATCTTTAAAGATTTAGGAGTGAATATGATCGTTAATAATCAAGACATTTCCGATAAATTCGGTGCATATTTAGCGAAAGAAGGAATCGTTGCGATAAAAAATCTCGGCGATTCAGACATAAAAGCCGTAACAAAAGCTACTGGAGCGAAAAAAGTTGCTGATCTCCACTCTTTATCCGAAGAAGATTTAGGGTTTGCAGAAAAAGTAAAATTTGAAAAACTTTCTAACAACAATTATGTTTTATTTAGTGGATGTAAAAACCCTAAGTCAGTATCAATAATACTAAAAGGAGGCTTAGAAAAAATCCTAGATTCCGCAGAAATTACCTTACACGATGTTCTCTCAGTAGTGGCTAAAGTAATGGACACAGAAGCCGTGGTTGCTGGTGGTGGCGCTATATATATAGAGCTTGCGAAGAGACTAAGAGAATATGCGAATCAAATTAGCGGGAAAGAACAACTTGCCGTAAACGCATTTGCTATAGCCTTAGAAGAAATTCCAAAAACTCTAATCAAAAACGCAGGATTAGACGAAATTGAGAATATGACGGAATTACGCGCTGCTCACAAAACAGATAACGAAAAATGGGTTGGAATTGATACTATATCCAATAAGATCGAAGATAATTTTGAAAAAGGAATAGTTGAACCCGCTGCTCTTGTTAGCCATGTAATCAAAGCGGGAAGCGAATTAGCAAATTTAATTTTAAGAGTAGATAGAATTATCAGCGCTAAAGGCTCTAAACTTCCTGGATTATAAAATGTAAATTACTTTATTTTTTTCTTAATTTTTTTCTTCTTTTCGTTAATTTTAGGATATTATTTAAAAATTTTTCAATTTTTCACTAACTTCAAAAAGATTTTTAATAAAAATTTCACTTTTTTATTAATAAACTAAAAATATTTATTAAATTGAATTAAGATGGACATTACAAAAGATTTTGTGAATTTTGTGGACAGAAATTTAATATCTCAAGATGATATCGAAAAATTGTTTAATTTGAAGAATGAACACGTGTTAAAGATTATAAAACAATTTGTTGACTTATGTAAACCTAGTAAGGTTACAGTAATTTGTGATTCTAAAGAAGATATCGAATATGTGAGACAAAAAGCCATCGTCATCAACGAAGAAACTAAACTTCAGATAAATGGACATACGATTCATTACGATAGCTTTTACGATCAAGCAAGAGATAAAGAAAACACTAAAGTGCTAATTCCTAAAGACGAATATAGAAGCCCCTGGATAAATACAATGGATAGGGATGAAGGACTCAAAGAAATATTAGAAATTATGGATGGATGTATGAAAGGAAAAGAATGTCTTGTAAGATTTTTCTGCCTTGGTCCAATAAATTCTAAATTTACAATCGGAGCTCTACAACTTACTGATTCGTTTTATGTCGCACATTCAGAAGACCTTTTGTATCGTGTCGGCTACGAGGAATTCAAAGACCTTAATGGTTCTGATGATTTCTTTTACTTCATCCATTCTGCCGGTGAACTCGATGGAGATCCTCCAGTTACTAAAAATATCAATAATCGTCGCATATATGTAGATTTACAAGAAAATCGGGTTTTGTCCGTAAACAATCAATACGCTGGCAACTCTCTAGGATTAAAGAAACTAGCTCTACGATTAGCAATAAATAAGGCAAATAATGAAGATTGGCTCACAGAACATTATTTTATATTGGGGGTTCGTCCTACAGGAAAAAATCGAACAACTTATTTTACAGGAGCTTATCCAAGTGCTTCCGGAAAAACGTCAACGGCTATGCTTCCGGGACAGCTAATTGTAGG
Organism: Promethearchaeota archaeon Loki_b31; assembly: GCA_005222975.1. GTDB lineage: Archaea > Asgardarchaeota > Lokiarchaeia > Sigyniarchaeales > SOKP01 > SOKP01. The sequence continues at coordinate 18,965 of NJBI01000020.1, read as the reverse complement.
AGATGATATTGCCTATTTACGCGCTTGGAAGGACGGATTTGCTCACGTCGTTAACATAGAAAAAGGAATATTTGGAATTATAAAAGATGTAAATCCTAAAGACGATCCCGTAATTTACGAAGCGCTTATAACGCCAAGAGAATTAATTTATTCTAATGTTCTCATAAAGGACGGAAAGTCATATTGGCTCGGGATGGGTAAGGATCACCCTAAAGAGGGCTTTAATTATTCTGGTAATTGGTTTGAAGGGAAAACTGACGAAAATGGGAATAATATCCTTCACGCCCATCCAAATGCCAGGTACACAATAAATCTTACCGACCTATCTAATTGCGATCCCAAATTAGAGGATCCTAATGGCGTACCAATCCATGGAATTTTTTATGGCGGTAGAGATTCAGATACTATGCCTCCTGTCGTTGAAAGTCTAAGTTGGGAGCATGGAATCTTCTTAGGGGCTACTATCGAATCTGAAACAACATCAGCCACTCTTGGTGCGGTAGGTGTTAGAAAAGCTAGTCCAATGGCAAATTTAGATTTTCTAGTTGTGCCATTGGGAAAATACTTAAAAAATCACCAAAAATTTGGCAAGAAATTAAAACATTGTCCTCAAGTATTCTCTACTAATTACTTTCTTAAAAGCAAAGAAGGCAAATATTTAAATGGAATATTGGATAAGAAAGTATGGGTTATTTGGGCGGAAGGCCGTACTCAAGGAGACTTCGACGCGATTGAAACACCGATTGGATATCTTCCGAAATATGACGATCTGAAAGCATTGTTTAAATTAGAATTAGATAAAAATTATTCTCAAGAAGATTACACAGAACAATTTAAGTTAAAAATCAAAAAATTGCTTGATAAGTTGGATCGCATGGAAGAAATGTATAAGGCAGAAAAAGATATACCAAAATTTTTCTGGGAAGTTCATGTTAAACAAAGATCAGAAATAAATAAATTATTGAAAAAATACGGTAAAGATGATATCTTGCCCTCTGATTTGTCGTAAAAGTAAATTAATTATCAAAAAACAGATTATATGGATAGAAAAATAAAATTCAAACTTTATAACAAGAGTTTTAACCCTTGTTTTACTTTGTAAGTTCTTTTGAGCCTATCAACTTCAATAAATCTCTTTATTTCAAGGGTGTTTAACAAATCTCTCATTTCAACAGGATTTTTTTCTAACTTTTCAGCCAATCCTTCAATATCTGTTTCATATGAACGAAGCACTGTGAGGAGTGCAGAATAATTATCGTATATCAGATTTACAAGATATTTTACAGATTCTTTTAAATTTTCTCCTGTCCTTGTGCTTGTCGAAAAAATTACAGCGTCGTCGCGTAAGTAATTCTGTGATCTTACCACCTCAGCGTGTCTCGCACCAGCAATATCTTGCTTGTTTGCTAAATAAACTATTGGCGTATCAACCCCTATTATTTTTCTAAGGGTATTTAATATGATTAATGCATCTTCGTCTTTTTCAGGATGAGCAGCATCAAAAATGAAAATAACCCCATCACACCCTTGAATGATTACATCTCTCATAACTTTGAATCTTAATAAACCAGGAGTTCCAAATAAAAAGACATCAAATCCATTTAATCTAACAATGCCTAAGTCCATTCCAACTGTATAAAATTTATTATCCCTAGCTTTTGCTTCGACATTCAAAGCTTTTTCGTCTAAAAATTTGATAAAACTTGACTTTCCGCACTGGAGAGGGCCAGATACAACGATCTTCATTTTGTCGGACTTTTTTTTGATTACATTGTTATTATTTGATTATTAACTTGTTTTATATTATTATATTGATTAATATCCATATAATATGAGCTTATTCTTCTAGAAAAAATTAAATCGATCTTTTTATTTTTTTAAAACCTATTTATTACTTTTTAATAAGTCAATTCAGTTAGTTGCAATATATTTGTTTTTTAACTACTTAACTATTTAAAATCTTAATATTTGAAAAATTAACGAAAATGTCATTAATTTTAATAGAGAAGAAGTGCTCTATTGCCAAATTGACATTTATTGTGCAAAAATGTATTAAAATAAGAAAAAATTGGTCATAATTTTGATCAATAAAGCTTTTTTTTTGTAAATCTTCAACACAAAACTTGTCATTTTCGTCAAACAGAGTAATATTTATATATATTCTTAACCTATTAAGTAAATTATTAAAACATAACTTTTTCAATTAAACAATTATTTTCAAAAAGGACAATTAATTTTAGATAAGCAACGAAAATTAATAAAAAAATATTAAAAAAATAATCAAAAACTGAAGAAAAAATTATGCCAAATAGTAATGTAATGGTAATAGGAGCAGGAATTTCGGGAATTGAAGCCAGCCTTACTTTGGGTGAGCAAGGTTATAAAGTAATTCTAGTTGAAAAAACATCCTCGGTCGGTGGACGTATGGCTCAACTTGATAAAACATTTCCAACCTTAGATTGTTCGATTTGTATTTTAGCACCAAAAATGGTGGAAGTAGCTAGACATCCTAATGTAGAACTTCTCATGTATTCGGAAGTTCAAGAAGTATCTGGCGAAGCAGGTAATTTTAAAGTAAAGGTCGTTAAGAAAGCACGATATGTTGATTGGGATAAATGTACAGGTTGCGGCGCTTGTATGGAAAAGTGCCCCATGAAAAAGATTTCGAGCGAGTTCGAAGAAGCAATGGGAAACCGCACAGCAATATATATCCCTTTTCCACAAGCCGTACCAAGAAAGGCAATCATTGATGCTGAAAATTGTCTATATCTAACGAAAGATGCGTGCCAATTATGCGAAAAAGAGTGTGAAGCTGAAGCTATTACTTGGGATATGAAAGACGAAGTAGTTGAGTATAATGTGGCATCAATTATTGTTGCTACAGGAATAGACCTATTAGATCCAACACCAATAGATAGATATCATTACGGAGAGTATCCTAATGTTATTACAGCAATGCAATATGAACGTTTATTAAGCGCATCTGGTCCTACTGAAGGACAATTGCTTAGACCCTCTGATAAAAAACATGCCCACGAAATTGGTTTTATTGGGTGCGTTGGTTCTCGAAATGAGGATTTATGTGCTTATTGTTCGAAATTCTGTTGCATGTATATGGCCAAAGAAGGGGTGGTCGTTCGAGAACACGCTCCAGACACAAATGTGACGATATTTTTCAACGATACTCGTGTAATCGGAAAAAATCAAGAAGAATTCATTGAAAGAGCAAAAGATGAATACAAATTAATTTATTATCGCGGCATTCCCGGTGATATTCGAGAAAATCCCGAGAATCATAACCTTTTTGTAAAACACGCGAACCTAGATACGGGAGAGGTCGAAACAAGCGAATTCGATTTAGTTGTGTTGGCTAACGCAGTTATCCCCCGTAAGGGAACCGAAAAGCTTGCCGAAATGTTGAATATTGAAACAAACGAATTAGGGTTTTTTAAAACAAAAAATTCGACCGAAGATCTACGGTCTACTCGGGATGGGATTTTTGTAACCGGTTCTTGTCAATCCCCTGACGACATAGCTAATTCGGTAGCAAAAGCTGGAGGAGCAGCGGCGTTAGCGGCTTTACATGCCGTTCCTTTAAGTCCTGAAGAATTAGAGGTTATTTTGCCTCCCTTAAAAGTAGTAAATCCCAGAGACGAACCAAGAATAGGAGTATTTGTTTGTAAGTGTGGAGTTAATATAGGGGGATATATGGATATTCCGGCGCTTGTTGAGTATTCCAAAACGCTTCCAAATGTAGTTTTCTCGATGGACAATAAATATAGTTGTTCAAGTCTCACACAAGACATTATTAAGGAAAAAATTGTGGAATTAGACTTAAACCGGGTAATAGTTGCTGCGTGCACACCAAGAACTCACGAACCATTGTTTCAAAAAACTATTCGAGAAGCAGGACTAAACGAATATTTATTTAATTTCGTAAGTATTCGGGAATTAGATTCTTGGGTTCATATGAAGGAATATGAAAAGGCAACAGATAAAGCAAAAGATCTAATAAGAATGGGTGTAGCGCGTGTACGATTTCAAAAATCAGAAATTAGAATAAAGGGAAATGTTGTCCCAGAGGCATTAGTAATCGGTGGAGGTATCGCTGGAATGTCTGCTGCTATGGAAATTGCCAAAAAAGGCTTCAAAGTACACCTTATAGAGAAAGACGACAAATTAGGTGGGCAATTAAACCTTATTTATAAGATTAATTTCGATAGAATTGAATCAAAACAGTTTTTAGAAGAGAAACTTAAAGAATTTAACGGGTTAAAAAATATCACGGCTTACTTAAATTCCGAAGTTGCAGATGTTAAGGGTTCAATAGGAGATTTTAACATCAAAGTTAAAAATTTAACTGATGAGAAAAGCACAGATTTAAATGTTGGAGTTATAATCGCTGCTACTGGCGCTTACGAATATAAACCAAAAGATTGGTACCATTACGGGGAAGACGAGAGAATAATGACTCAACTAGAACTATCTCAAAAGTTAAGAGACGATGAACTAAAGGATGGCGAGACTTTCGTCTTTATTCACTGCGTTGCTTCGCGACAACCTGAGGGAGGTAATGGAGTTACATACTGTTCCCTAATATGTTGCTCTGAATCTATAAGCCACGCTTTATACGTAAAAGAAAATTACCCTAATTCGCAAATTTACGTTCTCTATAGAGATATACGCGTAGGAACTGATGAAGAACAATATTATTGGAAAGCACGTGAAAAAATCAACTACATTCGATTTAACGATTACCCCGAAGTTGATCTCGTTAATGGAAAAATTAATGTCAAGGTTAACGATATTTTAACTCAAATAACTCTTAACATCGAAGCCGACAAGGTAGTCCTGTCAACGCCTTTAGTACCTTATGATACTAAAAAACTTGGAGAATTCATAAAGTGCGCCAGAGACCAAAAAGGCTTCTTTTTAGAAGCTCACATAAAATTAAGACCCGTCGATTTTGCGACTGATGGAATTTATTTAGCTGGGACTGCTCACGGACCAAAAGGTATTGCTGATTCAATATCTCAAGGAAGAGCTGCTGCTACTCACGCGCTAATCCCGTTGATCTCTGGAGAGGTAGAAAACGAACCACTGGTTTCAATTGTTAACCCGGCATTATGTATTGCCTGTCAAAAATGCGAGGATGTATGTAACTTCGGAGCTATTGGAGTCAATTTCGATAACGAAGTATTGGTTTCAGAGTCTAACCCTTTATTGTGTAAAGGGTGTGGAGATTGTTCGGCAGCGTGTCCTGCAGGGGCAATTACTATGCAACATTTTGCCGACGATCAAATATACCCAATGATTACAGAAGCAGTCAAAGGAGATTTTATAGACGAAAGACCTAGGATTGTAGCTTTCTTATGCAATTGGTGTAGCTATGCGGGAGCAGATACTTGTGGTGTAAGTAGATTTCAATACCCTCCTAATATTAGGCCTATTAGAGTTATGTGTACTGGAAGAATTCCGAAAAGTTTCATATTACAAGCATTTTTGGAAGGTGCCGACGGAGTACTTATTGGTGGATGCCACATTGGAGATTGTCACTATATAGAAGGCAACTATGATATGTTAAGGCGTTACAACGAGATTCAAGAAACTTTAGAAAGCGTAGGAATCAATCCCGAACGTTACCGACTTGAATGGATATCAGCTAGCGAAGGTAAACGTTTCTCTCAAGTTATTACCGAATTCGTTAATAAAGTAAAAGAACTTGGACCACTAAGTAAAACAGGCGACAAAATAAAAAAAAAAGAAAAAGCTAAGGAGGGTGCTTAAAAAATGTCTGATAAAGTTGTAAAACAAGCTAAAAATTTAGATAACAATTTTAGGTACGAAATTAGCGAAAAAGTGGGGGCAAAATCTTTATTAAAGTGTATTCAATGCGGAGTATGTAGCTCTGGTTGCACAGTAACGGAATATGTCGATTTACAACCTCATAGAGTTGTTGCTTCATGCCTTCTAGGATTGAGAGAAGAAGTTTTATCGAGCAACGCTATATGGACATGCTCGCTATGCCATCGGTGCACAGAAAGATGTCCAAAGAATGTAGATTATTCGTTTATCTTAGCACTTCTAAGAAACATGGCAGTGAAAGAAGGAAATGTGCCGATAGAATATTCTGTTACGATAAATACGATTTATAATAATGGTTTTGTAATACCATATACAGGTGGTATGAAAACTACTATAGACAGAAGAAGAAACAAAATGGACTTACCAAATATCGTAGGTCCTAACTTAGATGAGATTCAATTCATAATAAAAGAGACCGGACTAGGGAATTTAATAAAAAAAGAAGAGGATGATGAAAAATGATGGAATATGCGTTGTATTTAGGGTGTACAATCCCTTTGAAAATGCCACATTTTGAAAAAGCCTTTCGAGAAATTTCTAAAATCTTAGGAATAAAGTATAAGGAGATGGAGGGAGCGGGATGTTGTCCCGATCCTGTAGCAACTCAATCGCTCAATATTGATACTTGGTTAACATTAGGAGCGAGAAATCTATCAATTGCCGAAAAACTTGGATTAGACATCATGACTGTGTGTTCTGGATGTTATGAGACCTTAAAAACGGTCCATGTTTTATTAGAAGAAGATAAGGCAGCATTTGATAGAGTTAATGCCATTCTAGGCAAGCTTGGCATCGAATATAAAGGGACTTCAAAAGTTCTTCATTTTGCGGAATTGTTTAGCCAAGATGAGATGCTTGAAAAGATTAAAAGCAAAGTTGTTAAACCGTTAGATAGTTTAAATATTGCTTCGCATTATGGTTGTCATCTTATAAGACCTTCAAAAATAATGCAATTTGATCATCCCGAACGGCCTGAGAGCATGGATAAAATACTAAAAGCTATAGGAGCTTCGCCCGTAGAATTTGCAGCTAAACTCGAATGCTGTGGGTACTGCGCTAGATTACAAGACGAAATAGGAATGAATTTAGTCGAAGAAAAAATGACAGACTTAAAAAATCTCGACAAACAAGTAGATGGAATGGTTGCCGTTTGTCCCGCTTGTGCTAGCCAATATGATAGAAAAGAAAAATTGATCTCCAGAAAAAGTGAGAAAGAACTTGATATTCCAGTTCTATATCTAGCAGAATTAATGGCAATTGCTTTGGGAGTCGATACAACAAAGCTAGCTTTAAAACAACGAAGCGTAAAACCAACGAAATTAATGGAAAAATTAAAAATATAATGAAATTTTTTTTTACAATTTAAACTAAATAATAAAACTCTAATAAAATCTGAAAAAACAAGAATAAAAAGCGTGTATGATATGATAATTACACAACAAAAAGACATAAACGAAATTTATGAAATGGTTAAGAGCTATAACAAGATATTAATAGCTGGATGTGATGGTTGCTGTCAACCACCACGATCCGTAAACGAGGCAAAAGTTCTTGGACAACTTTTAGAATTAAAAGCCCGAACTGAAGGTAAAGAGTTAAAATGGAAAGCAATAACGGTATTAAGACAGTGCGACGATAGAATCGCAGCAACAACAGTGCGACCTTACATCGACGACTACGAAGTTATAGTTTCTCTTGCTTGTGGGCTTGGTGTCGTAATGCTAAATAAAGTGCTTCCCAGTAAGTTAACTTTCCCCGCCCAAGATAGCATGTTTGGAGGCGTACAAGACAGTGGTGAGAATAATTTCATTGAATACTGTGAGGAGTGCGGAGATTGTATAATTGGAGAGACTGGGGGATTATGTCCCCGAGCGGGATGTGCTAAACATTTGAGTAACGGCCCCTGTGGAGGAATGGTAGATGGGATGTGTGAAGTAGGTGGTTATACGCTTCCTTGCGCGTGGGTACGCATTTGGACAAGGTTAAAAGAATTTAATAGACTCGATCTCTTTAAAAAATACAGACCTCCAAGGGACTTTCGCACGTCTACCAGTCCTGGATACTTAGTTATCAATAAGGAATACACTAACGAAGAAGAAAAAAAGGAGGTGGAAAATTAAATGGCAAAAAGAAAGGCGTATAGCCAATTATGCAAAGCGATCGAAGCGGGCCATTTTGTTTTCACTGGTGAGCTAGAGCCAAAGAAAATCCTGGATCTTAGCGAGATTATCCATTCCGCAAAGGAGATGAAAAAGACTAAAAGAATCGTAGCAGCAAATGTAACGGATGGTCCTCAAGGCGATGCCTACATGGCATCATTAGTTCCAAGCTATAAAATCCAAGAAGAAGCGGGAATTGAAGCAGTATGGCAAGTCACAGTTAGGGATCGAAATCGAGTAGCGCTTTTTGGGGATGTAGTAGCTGGTGCAGTTTTGGGGTTGAAGAACATTCTAACTCTCACAGGAGACCATACAGCTCTTGGAGATCATAAAAAAGCTCGCGCAGTTTATGACATTGATAGCACACAGTTCTGTGAAATGCTTTCTATCATGATTGATGAGGGAACTGACTACGAAGGAAACGAGTTAAAGGGAGGCAAAATAGAAATGAATTTTGGTTGTGTTGCTAACCCTAACAGTAACCCTCGCGAACCCGAAATCCTAAAGGTTGGTCGTAAGGTAGATCGTGGTGTTGATTTTATCCAAACTCAAACAGCGTTTGATATTGACGACGCAAAAGACTTCCTAAAAGATCTAGAACAATACAATGTTCCAGTGCTTCTTGGGCTCTTTCCATTAAAAAGTCACGGAATAGCTTGGTATTTTGATAACTATATCCCTGGAGTTAGCGTTCCAAAAGATCTATTGAAAGCTCTTAAAAAAGCAGAAAAGGACAATAAAGGAAATAAACCTGGCAAATATGCAGCTATTGACAAGATAAATATTGACTTTTTCAAGCCTTTTATTGCAGAGATCAAGAAATCTACTAAAGCGGCAGGTATTCATTGTATGGCAGTTGAGTACGAAAGACTTTTCGCACCGTTACTCGGAGATTATCCCGAATACGTAAAATATTCAATGTAAAACTAATAATATAATTTTTTTAAAATTTTAATTAAAATTTTTTTTATACATTTGTAAACAAAAAAACCCATAGGAAAGAATTAAAATGAAAAACCTAGATGAGAAAGATAAACGTATTTTAGAAATGCTTATTGAAGATTCACGGAGACCTTATCGAGAAATTGCTGAAGAGGTTAATTTATCCGAATCAACGGTAAGAAAGCGCGTTATTAAATTACAAAATGAAAAAGTTATCGAAAAATTTACGATTAAAATATGTAGAGAGGATGAAAGATGTATTATAGCTTTTCTTACGGTAATTCCCAATAACGAATCAGAAATTAAAGAATTGATAAGAGAAACGCAGATTATCCCTCAGTGTGAGGAGGTTTATTTTCTCGCAGGCCAATGTGGCGTTTTAATAAAAGTAAATGTTCCAGAAATTAGCGAATTAGATGCGCTTGTTGAAAATTTTCGAGGGCGTAACGATGTAAAGAGCGTAGAAAGAATTTGTGTGGTTTTGAAACCGATAAAGACAAAATCTCAAGATGCAAGGTTACCAATATAAAGAGATTTTTTTACATCAAATTACTTTTTTGACTAAACATTTGAATTTTAGAATAAACATACCAGTTCTCAATATGAAACAATTAAAAATTCAATCATTTTCAACACTTGAGAGTTTAACTTTTGTAATAAATTTTTCCACTTTTCTCAAATCTTTGCACAGTTCCTTGATTTTCAAGGTAAAGGAGATGCCCTAATACTTCACTTAAAGCCATAAATGAATTAATTTCGTCTAAATCAGTTCCAAAATGAATCTGAGAAATCTTGAATGGCGTCATAGGCTTGTCTTTAATTAAAATCGAAATTTCAGATAACCTTGCCTCGTGATGTTTCTTTATCTCTAAAATACGCTCGTGTGAATTATATATAATATCTTGATGAGCAGGGAAAATTATCTTTGAATTTAATTTCTCAATTCGATCCAGCGAGTTTAGATAATGTTCTAAAATGTTATCAAAATCGTACTTCTCATATTCATCCTTTAGAGTATTAGGAATCAAGAAATTCCCGATATGCGGAGTAATTCTCGAAAGGATGTGATCTCCAGAAAAAAGATATTTCTTTTCAGCATTGAAGATACAAGTGTGACCAAAACTGTGACCTGGAGTCCAAATTATTTCTAAATCATCCAAAAATCTATCGTTATCGCGCACAATTACATCTGGTTTTTGGTAGCGCAGAAGTCTCGGCCAAAAAGTGAAAAATTGAACCACTCTTTTCCCTTGTTCTTCGTTAATTCCACATTTTATCATTAGATTTGCAACTTTTTTAGCTTCGGATTTTAACTCTTCCATAGTTGAATCGTTTGTTTCCCATCGCAGAATTTTATGGGTTATATCGTTCATCACTACTTTCAGATTTGGGTTTTTGCGTTTAAGAGTTTTTACTAATCCGATGTGATCCAAATGAATATGTGTTATAAAACAATAATCAATATCTCCAATTGTTATATTTAAATCGTTGAGCGCTGAAAAAAGAAGTTTACTCCAATTTCCCATATTTAAACCAGCATCTATTAGAATGTGTTGATCATTTGATTTAAAAAGGTAAAGACAAACGAACTTTACGGCAAATGGAACATCAATTTTAATTCGATAGACATCATCTATTTTAATGACTTCAGATTTAAATTTATACAAAATTCAAGCCAAATAATAAGTTTATATTTTTTATTAAGTAAAATAATGAGAAAATTAGTAATTTTCTATTCTAAAAGAAAAAGAGGAAATTTTTTTTATACATACTAAAATTTGGTTTTTTTCTGGAATATGATAATACCTACTATTATAAATACGATTGTATAAGCTATGACAATCAATAATCCACCTAATAAAGAAATTGGGATGACCTCAGCAGAATAGCCTATTAATGAGCTGCTGTATAAATTCTCACCTAATCCGTGTCCCATTACAACAATTTGCAAAAATACTTGCTTTGCCCAGAATGGAGGAGTGAAATAGACGATTGGACTATCGAACGGCATCAAACTTCCTGAAAGGAAAATAAGTATCATAAACAACATTAATGAAACTGCATTTGCTATATCAACTGTTTTTGACATACTAGCAATTATTATACCTAAACCTACAGAGGAAATACCAAAAAGGACTGCAATTAAGAAACCAAAAAGTAAAGCTAGGGGACTTTCAAAATATAAACCAAGAATTGCGTATCCAATAACGAACATAATGATGATTTGAAGTGATAAAAAGATAGATTCAGAAATTAGAGCTCCTAAGAACATATTTTTTCTACCAGTTGGCATTGTATCTAATCGACTAAGCATACCTGAACTTCTCTCTCCTGAAAACATAATTGCGGCGTTCATAGTTCCAATGGCAGTTGCATATATTATCATGCCAGGAAAACCATAATCGAAAGCCGTTTTACCTGAGGGGAGCTCTTCTGTTCCAAGTATGAAGTAAAACATAATAGTAAACATGATTGGAAGTCCGAGAGAAAAAAATACATATTGCCAATGACGAATTTTATCCTTGAAATTTTTAATAGCAATTTGAATTGCTTTATTATCCCGTAATTTCATTTAATCTCTTAACCTCTTTCCTGTTAAGTTTAAAAATACATCTTCAAGAGAATTCTGGCGATATTTCATATTTTCAACCTCATCAATATTATTAATAATTCCCGATTGGAGAATGTGAATAAATTCTTTCAAACCACCTTTGAAAGATATTAGAAGTGTTTTTTTTTCTTTTTTCATAATTTCTTTCGTATTAGTTACAAATGGGATTTTTCCTAAACTATTTTTTACAATATTCAAATCTATTTGCTCAATAAATGATATCTCTAACACATTGTTGCTTCCGTATTTTTCTTTCAACTCGGTAGGTGTTCCTTGAGCAATGATTTTACCACGATCGATTATTGCCACACGATCACTAAGAGAATCTGCTTCCACCATATCATGTGTCATAAGAATAATTGTAATATCTTTATTCTTTAATTCACGAATATAATCCCAAACTAATCGCCTTGCTTGAGGATCAAGACCAGCAGTAGGCTCATCAAGAAAAAGAATTTCAGGATCGAATACCAAAGCCATAACAAGATTCAATCGGCGCTTCATTCCACCTGAGAAACTTTTTGACCAAGTCTTACGACCAGCAATACCAAATTTTTCTAATAAGATTTTTGCTTTCTCTTTAGCCTCCTTATTTGATATTCCATGCATATTAGCAACAAACTCTACGTTTTCTTCAGCTCTTAAAATTTCATATATTACAATTTCTTGAGGGCAAACACCAATAAGCCTAACAATTTCACTTTTTTCTGATTTTATGTTGTGCCCTTTTATGTAAGCATTCCCTGAGGTAGGGGTTAAGATAGTTGTTAACATACGAACTAAGGTTGTTTTTCCAGCACCATTAGGACCCAGAATACTAAATAATTCTCCTTTCTTTACTTTTAAAGAGACTCCATCTACGGCTTTAACATCTTTGAATTTTTCTTGATATTTTGAATATCAATAATGGTAGAATCATTATTTATTTGAAATTCTTTTTTTATACTTGTTTTGCTCATAATTCAAAAAATAATTAAAATTGAATTTGATTAAATATATTTTAGACCGTAAGTTCTAAGAAAAATAATGCTTTCTTTTAATAAAAAATAATTATAGACCAATTTTTATAATTTAATAGAAAAAATGAAAAAAAAAGAAAATTAAGTTTTTAGCCCGAAATACATTAGCCAAAAACTAGTTAAATATCCGATTCTAACAAAAATTACCATCAAGCCTGGAGCAGTTAACCCTTCCAATAATCCGAATATACAGAAGCATATAGACCCCATAGATAAGAGAAAAAACCTTTTCCTTAATACACCACTAGACTTAATGCTTTTTATTAAGAACCCAAAGCCAAGAATTATTAAAACGGTTAATAATAAAACAGCCATAATAATACCTGCTGGGGTAAACATGTTAACATTATAATCAATTAATGTCTCTCCTGGATTTACTGGATCAACGAAATTAAAAGTGCCCAGTGGATCTAAGATGAAAAAAACTTCAAATATAGCGCTTAAAATAATAATTAATATCATAAAGTACCACTTTTTCTTAGGTACTAAGAGTTCAGCACCGATATAAATCGCGAGTATGATTATGGGGGCGAACCAGATGTAACTCAATATTCCCACCAAACCGTAGGTGTTATCCAAATTGGTTTCCGTCATAAGAACCACCAAAAAATCCGTAAAAACCCCTAAATACATAAGTCCCGCTAAAATATTTACTATCCCTAAAATTGTTAAAATCCTAGCACCAGATTTTCGCGATTTATATAAGAAGAATATGCCAAAAATAATGCCAAAAATAACGACTCCGGACGCAGTTATACCATCGATCCATCCTTCTAAAATAAGCATTTCACATTCACTTTATTAATATTTAATTTTTTTAAATTTTAATTTTAGATAAATTTTAAAAATAATAATATAAACTAGCTCAACCACCTTTATAAATAAAATTGAATGTGATATATTGCACTATTAAAACATAATACAAAATTGTCAAAAATAAACTTGAGATTAATCTAAATACTCTTTCTCTATAACGATTTATTTTTGTTTTTCTTTTTTTTCAAAAAAAAGCTCTTTTTTCATAGAAAATTCTAGATCTCTCAATTTTAGCGTGATTTCGGAGGGATTATAATCCTTTTTTAATAAGTCGATAATTGTGTCTTTTAAATTTTCTAAGTTGTCGATCGCACATTGGTAAAAAATATTGTCCTTTTCCAAATTCAAATCCAAGATTTCGTATAAACCCATAAGAGCGTCTCGTATTTTCACGTAATGCTCCCAAGCTTTATCTAAATCAGATTGATTATTATTTGACATTATTAAAATAAAATAAGATTAGTAAAAAAAAGTTTTTTCTTATAAAATTGATTTTATTCTTTCTAATAAATCTTTAGCATCTGGCGCACTAGATTCAAGAAGCTTAAATACTTCTTTAGCGTTCACTTTTAAAGCTCCATGTAAAAGCTTTTCAAGACCAATTCGAGTATCTAACCTCTCTGTCTTCTGTAAATGAAAGATAACTCGCCCGAGCTCATCCTTTAAAACTCCTGTTTCGCAGTTTAAGCATACTCTTAACAGGATAGGAGTTAATTCCTCAATACTATCTTGACTTATTCTACTAGCTGCTAAATAAATACTTTTTAGCTGTTCGTCAGAAAGGTCTAAAACTTTTTCTTGAAGGTTTATTATTTCCATATTTTTTTCACTCCGAGTTTGTTTTATATTTATTTTTTTATTATTAATTACTTTAAGAACAAATTAGTATATAAATATAATGGGAAATTTTCCTTAGCCCATTATACGAGATCGGGCGAATCTTTGAAAATTTGACTTTTTCTGAACATATAACGATTGAAAAAGGAATCCTTATTTTTTGGGGGAAAAAAATCCCTTTTATTAACTTTGAGGATTTAAAAACGATTGAAAATTGACATTTTCGAGATTTTTTCCGATTTTTTCCGCACTATTGTTAAATAATTGTAAGGAAAAAGTTATAAAAATACCAAAAAATGTTGGTAAAAAATGATCAAAAACTCACAACTTAAAAGTTTTTTATCCCTTATTTCCTTAATTCTTGTTTTTAATTTTTCTTTTTTGATCAAATTAACTTATAAGATTAGTTTATATCAAAGAAAGTGATTTAATCCTTTAATTCTTTTAAATTTATTATTAAATCTCTTAAATTCTTTTTAATTAATTAAGAAGTTTCAATTTTTAAGAATTAAAAATATAAAAAGTAAAAATGCAGTATTTTAACTTACACTAGTTCTGAAAATGTTTTTGTACCAATTTTATATTTTTCTGTAGGAATATTATCTCTGACTTTTACTAGTTTAATTGCATTATTTGGGCAATTACTTGCACAAACTCCACATCCTAAACAATATTCTTCATTTATAAACATGTGTTCATCAGAAGAATCTGGTTCGTTAGGAAGTTTATGATAAATAACACCCATTGGGCATTTATTTAGACAAATTTCGCATTTAGTACAGAGTTCATTGTTTATTTTAGGCACATAATTGGATGCTATGGTCGCATAGTATTTATGTTCTTTTGCTGCTACTAACGCCCCACAATGGCAACTACAACAATTACATATGAATAAAGTAGATTCAATACTGCTATCTGCTACACAACTATGGATTAATCCCGCTTTTTCAGTTTTTCTTAAGTATTCTATAGCTTCTTCTTTATTAAGATTCGGAAATCCTCCTTCTATTGCAGATCTCGCTCCTTCTCCCGCTAAAAAGCACCCCATTTCTGCTGGAGCTACCTCACATGGTTCTCCTGTATATTCAGCTATTAAACGACATTGACATGGAATATATGTAAACATATCATAATTATCGATTAATTGAGATACTAATTCATAAGGAAGGATTTGAGACTCAATATCAAGAGATTCATCAATTTCAATTAATTTTTCCTTAGCATCAACAGGTAATCGTGGTCGAAAAAGTTTTAATTTACTCTCTGCTAAAAATGGAGGTAAAAAACTTTTAAAAAACCATCGATAAAGCTCTGCTACTTTTTTCAAATTTTCTTCAGTATCATTGCGATAAATGAAATATCTTTCAAATATACCGGGAAGGTTTTGAACCTAGAGAATTAAATTTAGCCATCAAGGTTGAAGGAAGAGGTAGCTTTTTAATCCCAGAGAAACCCATTCCTTTAATCTCTTCTGAAGGTACTGATATCGTAGGAGTGTTATCATCCATGTTAGAAAACGGAGATTCGACTTGGTTAACTTTAGAGCCAAGAGCAACGGGAGAACAAACGATTCAAATATTCTTAATGTCTTCTGATGGTACGATTATCGAAGGAAAAACGAGGACAATAAAAGTTACTAAAGATATGAAAACCTATTTGAAAAAATTGACCTCTATCGGTTCTTTACTCGGTGGTTTAGCGGTTCCCTTAGCAAAAGTGCTTCCATCCATGATTGGTTAACGGGCTTTTTTATTTGGATTTAATTTAACAATAGAAAAATATTTTTTTTACACATTTTATCTTTCAATATTTTTTTAATAACACTTTACATTGTTTCATTAAAAATGTCTATCTTCTTAAATTCATCCATTTTAATATTAGTAATTTTTAAATTTGATCATTATGTTGATCTTTTTGACGATTATTTAGAAAATCATCATTAAAAATATAATAATTATCAATTTGACAATAAATTTAGTCATAGAAAATGTTTACCTTTGATCTAAAAAAATTAAATTTTAATAATTTCATTAATTTATTTATCGTAAGTAAATAATTTTTTATAAAAAGCAAAAAAGGTGGATATCAAATTACAATAATTACTACTAAAAAACCATTTGAAGAAGTTCTTACCGCTTTAAAAGGTGTTAAGAAAATCGGGATCGTTTCTTGTGGTTCATGTGCCGCAATGTGTCAGACCGGTGGTGAAGAAGGAGCCCAAGAAATGGCAGAAAAATTGGAAAAGGAAGGTTTTGAAATCAAAACAATAATAGTTCCTGAAGAAACCTGCGATAATAGAGTAATGAAGAAAGATTTGAGAAAAATCGACGCAGAATTAGGCGAGATCGACGCGATCTTGACATTAAGCTGTGGTTTAGGAGTTGCAAGCATTAATAAAGTCTTACACGACAAGTACCCTCATATCCCTGTTTTTATCTCTAATAATACTGAGTTCATGGGAATGACGGAGCGTATCGGCCGTTTCTATATGCGCTGTCGGGGATGCGGTGATTGTTTGTTGAACGAAACTGGAGGTATATGCCCTATAACCACTTGCGCAAAAGCGCTTATGAACGGTCCATGTGGAGGAATGGTTGATGGTAAATGTGAAGTGGGCAATTACGAGAAAGATTGTGGTTGGGTATTAATTTACAACCGTTTAAAAGAGTTAGGACAATTAGACAAATTCTCTAAATTGAGAGACCCAGTAGATTGGAGCGAATCTGGTCATCAACGAGAAGTAGTATGGAGGTAGATGTGAAAATGACAGAAGCAAAATCATATTCAAAATTAGGGGAAGCCCTTGCAAAGGGCGATTTTATATTAACTGGCGAACTTGAACCAGAAAAAACCTGTGATCTTTCCCATACGATCGAAGAAGCGAGACAGATGGCTCCGTATGTTGTTGCCGCAAATGTAACAGATAGTCCTTTGGGGATAGTAACAATAAACTCTATGGCAGCCACGCATTTAATTCAAAAAGCTACCGGCTTGGAATGCGTCTGGCAGATGACCGTTAGAGACGTTAATAAACTAGGTATTGCCGGCATGATCATGGGCGCGCAAGCTCTAGGGATTCACAATATACTCTCTCTCACTGGAGATCACACAGCAATGGGTGATATGCCCGAATCTAAACCCGTTTTCGATCTTGATTCAGCAACTTTAATTAAACTTGTGCGAGAAATGGTTGATAAAGGTTCTATTAACGGTTATGAGATTGAAGATCCTCCAAAATTACATGTAGGCGGCGCAGCAAATCCTAATTCTGATCCAATGGAACCAGAAATCTTAAAAATTGGTAGAAAAGCAGAAGCGGGTTGTGAATTTATACAAACCCAAGTAGTTTACGATCTTGATCGAACGATAGAATTTCTAACAGGAATCAGGAAGTATAAAGTACCTATTCTACTCGGAATCTTTCCAATGAAGTCGTATGGAATTGCCAAAGGTTTCGATACTTTTGTCCCAGGCGTAAGCGTCCCTAAGGAGATCTTGGCTAAGTGGAAGAGCGTAAAGAAAGAGGTTACTGATAAGAAGCAGAAAAAGGAATTGTACGACCAATATAATTATGAACTTTTTAAACCATTCATTGGTGAGCTTAGAAAAAAAGGTCTCATTGATGGCGTCCATTGTATGGCTGTACATTACCCCCGAATATTCCCTAAACTAATGGATATTATCGGAGGATAAAATTTAATAAATCTTTCTTATTTTTTTATCTTTTTCATTCTTTTTTTTAATTTTCATCGTTATGAAATATAGATATTTTTTTTGTAAAGTTAAAAACATATTAAGAAATAAATTCTTCACATATTCATCAATTGCTTCTATTTTAATCCAAACCAAGGTATAATTTGCTCCGAGTGTTCAGAAATTTGGTAATATCGATCTATTAGTAAGTTTAAATTAGCTTGAACATAGTCTAAATATTGAAATTTGGCATTAACAAGTAAGGCTATCACATAACCCACCATAATAGCAACAGAAACGCCCCTCCACCCGATAGTGTTTTTATCTGTATTCTCAGTAAAATTATAAATATTCGCTCCAAAACAAGTGGCTAGAAATATAAGTTGAGCATTAGTCTGACTTAGTAATATTTCATTTATAAATGATGTAATTACGATCTCTTCTAATGACTTAATTTTTAACCTTGTATTTTTCCAACTTCACGAGCCAAGATAAACAATGAATAATGGAGCCCAAAGTAGATACTATAATGATTATAATACCCATTACCATGCCCAATAGACCAGGTATTGACCATAGAATTATTGATAAACAAATCCCATAAAATAACATAAAGAAATCGCTCATTAATACGATTATTTGATGACCCATCACGTGTTTATTACCTAGTTTTGCTCGAGAAATTAATAGACACCCTTCAATTAATAAAATAAGAAGAATTATAAAGTTAATAAAAACTGGGAAGGTTCCCCAAAACCAACGATATGTTATCATCCACCAAAAAAGAAATCCCAAGGCAATAAGTATGATACTTCGTAGTAATGCATCCCTCGGTTTTATAAATGGTTTTAATGGTTCTCCTGTTTTAGATGAAATGGGAAATTCCAACTTTTTAGTATTTTTTTTCTTAATTTTTCATCAATAGCCATTTTATCAATTCGTTGGCTTTTTGCTTTAAATCTTGTAATTTTGAATTCCATTTTATTAGATCGTGCATGACAAATCTGATACTATCCCTAGAAG
>NJBI01000077.1 GCA_005222975.1 Promethearchaeota archaeon Loki_b31 | reverse complement strand
GAATATTTAAAATCATTAAATTTGGTTTTTAAAGCTTCTTAAAATATTGGGGTTTGTCACCCTTAAGAGTATGGAAAATAGGAGAATTAGAATTTTTCATTTTATATAATTTGCTTCTTTTTTAGCTTAAATTTTAATTGAAAAAAATAATAATAAAATTATTGACTCAAACAAAATTCTTAGTTAATCTGTGAAATTTCAACATGTTAAAGAAGAATAGAGAGAATTTTCTTTCACAACTTCAATTACCTTTTTCAGAAACCCCCCTCGATCTGCTGGAAGAAATATTTTATATTCTTCAAGTTAAATTTGGTTTAACGAGAAACTCTAACCAAAAACTCGTAGATTTGGGGGCGGGGAATGGTCAAATAATCATTTATTCTGCTTTAAATTACGGAATAAAGTCATTTGGTATTGAAATTAATGTGAATTTAATTATTGAAGCAAAACAAAAAGTAAAAATGTTAAAAAGAGAAAAGAAATATAAGAAAAAGTTATTTCGCAAAATTAAATTAATAACTAAAGACTTATTTAACATTTCTCTAAAAAATTATGACTTTATTTATATTTTTTCCTTGCCTACAATGCAAAGATTATTAAAACACGTGTTTTTAACAGCAAAAACAGGAGCAATCGTCATATCTTTTAAATATCCGTTGAAAAATTTTGAGAAGATTCTGAAATTGTCGTATAAATTAGAGTTAAAGGATGTCAAGCAAGATATTAATACCTATTATTATGTTAAATTATAAAAAATTAATCAATTTTAATTTAGTATAGCGGTTGTCTTCTACATATAAATCTTTTTATACAAAAAAGTCATTCTATATACTAACTAATGAAAAATCTAAGAAAAGAGAGTAAGGAAAAAAAATGACAATTTTAGACCGAAAAAAAATTCGACCTGATATTCTCAAAATATGGGATGAAGGGTTTAAAGAAATAATGAAATTTATTCTTCAATTTACGGAACTCGAAGAAAATAAGCAATTTAATTTTCTTAAAATCTATAAGAAAGTTCTGGATTTAAATGAACTTTTCTTTAAAAAAAAAGCTGGAATGGTTGAGCTCCATGATAAATTAACTGGTGAAGAAAGGAATTATATAACAGGATTATTACGGTATGCAATTGAACATTCAGCAATCCAAGAATTAGAAGACTATCCCATTCCGAAGGAAATTGAGATCAAATCTACAATGCTTGAAAAAATTCCTGCTGAGTGGGTTCTACCCTCAGATCCAATAGAAGATCATATAATTTTATATCTTCACGGGGGTGGATGGATACTTGGTTCTCCTTTAACTTGCCGGAGGTTAAATTCTTCTATAGTTGAAGCTACACGCCTTAAAATTCTTAGTATTGATTATCGTCTTGCCCCAGAACATCCATTCCCCGTTCCGTTAGAAGACTGTGTCAACGCATACAAATGGTTATTGGCAAATGGATTTAAAAGTGACCATATAATCATAGCGGGAGATTCTGCTGGAGGAAATTTAACTCTAACAACTCTTTTAAAAATAAGAGATCTAGGAATTGACTTACCTGCTGGAGCAATTTGCCTATCACCTGCGACAGACTTTACTTTAGCTGATGATTCCTATTTTAAAAATGCTGAAACCGATCCCTCATTGGCAGATGTCGGCGTATTTTGGTGGTATGTCGCCTATCTTGCTGGAGAGGACCCTCGCAATCCATATATCTCGCCATTATTCGCGGATTTAAAGGGACTACCTCCAATATTAGTACAAGCAAGCTCATGTGAAATGCTTTATAGTGACGCTACTCGCTTTGTTGAAAAAGCTAAGAAGGCAGGAACAAACGCAATATTACAATCATGGGATGATATGTCGCATGTATTTCAAGGATTAATATATGAACTTATTCCGGAAGCTAAAGATGCCATTAGTAAGATAGCTGACTTCACTAACCTATTATTCAAAATTTAGATCTGCAAAAATTTTATAAATATTTTGAGTACAGAATCCTATAAAAATCAGTTATGGAAATGAATTCGTAAAATGAGTGTTTCACGATTTAAAAATAATAAAAAATCTTTATCTCTTTAAAAAAAGTATATAATTTAGAAGGTTACATACCATCCCACGATATTACATATTTTAATTCTTCGGGCTTCTCAATATTTGGCTCTGAAAACGCCCATTTTCCACCTATTCCGACTTCTTTCGCACTCAGATCAAAGTGACATACAGCAATCCCAATATCGAGACGTACAAATTTGTTATAAATCAAACCTTTTTTATCTTTTGAAAACCTTACGTAAAAATGAAACTTATCAGCGTCCAGCTCTTTTATTATTCTCCATGGCTGCTTATTACCTGCAGATGGGCCAAGACGAACCATTTCTAGTAAAGTTGCATATTTACCAATATTTTCTTGAGAAAGAGTAGTAGAGAAATCTCGTTCAAAAAAAAGCTGATCCCATGGATACCTTGCGTTAGCTTTTACGAACGAACGGATCATTTTTTCTTTTGCTCTTCTAGTTTCTGCGGGGTGTCCTACAGGTGTAATTGCGGGTACAACTTCGTTAGGTTCGCATTCGATTTTTTTAGAAAAAAGACTTTGATTAAAAAAACCTCCTAACCAACATGTGCCTAAATTCATATCAGTTGCAGATAAAATAATAGCTTCTAAAAGATAACCATAATTTTCCCGGTCATAATCAGATTTTTCAACTGCTCCAACAATAAATTCTTGGGCGCCCTTTATTAAACCATAGGTTCCCAATTTTTTCTTTTCATCCGGGTCAAATTCTGGCATACCTATTAAATCAAATCGACAATTTCCAGCAATCTCGCTAAACGGACTTTTAAAATTACGCAATTTTAAAATTTCATAGAGCTTTTCCTTTATTTGTTCTTCAAGTAACCGTTTAGAATAAGTTCTCCAAGATGTCCGGTGCTTTATAATATCAATTATTGATTTGGAGAATACCATAACATTTCATAATCATTAATATTATATATATTAATAAGAAAAATTAGGAAAGAAAAAGAAAATATCACTATATTGAATAAACAAAAACTATGTAGAATCAACAAATTTAAATATTATATTTTCTTTAAAATTATTAACTAAATGAATTGTAGCCTATCTATTTCGCGATTGTTAAAGTTACGCTCAATTTTTGAAAATAAAAAACTCTCAAGTTAAAAATGAAGATATTATATATAAATCCTGCTCGTTTACAGTCGGGATTAGACTCAATAATTACGGGTTCGCCCCTAAGTTTAATTTCAATAGCTGCTATGGTACCAGAGCACGAAGCAAAATTGTTTGATTTTAAGGTAGATAAATATCGTGAAAAGCAATTTCGTAGTGAACTAAATCGGTACGACGTAGTAGCTATTACAAGTATGACCCCTCAGATTTATTCCGCATTAGAAGTTGCGAATATGGCTAAAAAGCAAGGATGTATCACAATTGTAGGAGGATATCATCCTACATTAGTACCTGAATTCGTAGCTAAGCATGAATATGTAGATTTTACCGTTCGAGGAGAGGGAGAACATACCTTTAAAGAGATTATTGATTATATCGATGGCAACAAAAACAATGTTTCTATAAAAGAAATTGATGGAATATCCTACTTAAATAAAGATGGTAAAATAATCCACAATAATGAGCGACAATTGGAATGCAATTTAGATAATTTTCCGATGCCTCGCAGAGATCTTTTAAAAGGGAAACTTTACACTTATTTAGGAACAACAACTCAACAAGTTGAGACTTCTCGAGGTTGTCCACACAATTGCAAGTTTTGTTGTATTATAAAGATGTGGCGAAATTCGAATCAACCTATTACTTACAGAACTAAATCAATTTCAAGAATTATGCGAGAAATTTATGATGTAGATTGGAAAAACGATTTTATATTCTTTTGCGAGGATAATTTAACCATAAACGTAAAACGAACCCATAAAATTTTAGACACAATTATAAAGTCGGGTGTCCCAAATAAGATGCACTTTTCCTGCCAATCACGGGTTGATACATTGTATAGAAACCCTGTATTAATCGATAAACTTTATAAAGCTGGATTTAAGCAAGTATTTCTAGGAATTGAATCAGTACATCAACAAAGTTTAGATGCTATGAATAAGAAAAATACAACGCCAGCTATGGTTCAAAAAGTGGTAAAAAGCCTACGAGATAAAGGTATATCCATCTTTGGAGGAGTTATTATTGGCTTCCCGGGGGAAACAAAACGGATGGTTCGGCAAACTATTCAGTATGCAATTGACTTAGATTTAGATATTGTTCAGTTTACACCGATTACCGCTTTTCCTGGGACCGAATTTTACGACGAAATGAAAGAAAAGGGCATGATAACTACTAATAATTACAAGTTTTATGATTTGTTTCATCCAATGATGAGAACTGAAGAATTGTCGTCTAAAGATTTTCTTCAATTAGTTGCTGAAGGTTATGCTGCTTTCTACTTAAGAAGTTGGATTATAAGAAGAGCAAAAGAGTATATGAATCCTTTTGGAAAATTTAATTGGATGCTTTCATGTATGGGTAGATTAATAAAACAAGGAGTTTTAGGTGGATTGGGCATGTTGTACACCCAAGGAATTACCACCAAAGTCATATCTGACGAATTAAAGAATCCAGAGGAACTGATGAAGGATATTTATATTTCCAGCGAAAAATCTGTCGTAAAAGCCTCACAACAAAATCATCTGCCCAAAATCTTAGCACACGATAAAATTAAAGAAGTAATAAGTGAACAAACTTAATTTCTTTGATATTATTAGAAATATTCTTTTTATATAAACCAATTATATACCAAATCTTTTTTTAAATTCATTTATTTATTTAAATGATTATTTATCATGGAAGAAGTAATTCCCGGTATATTTTTGATTAAAGAAAAAAGTGGTTTCGAGCGAATTAAGCCTTCAGAAAACATTTATGTTATAGCCGGTCCTGATGGATTAATCTTTGACGCTGGTTTTGGTAATAAAAAGATGGTAAAATTCCTTATTAAAGAAATAAACAAAATAGAACAGATGTATAGGGATAAAAAAGAAGATTTTAAAATAACGCGAATCCTTGTGTCGCATGGCCACCCTGATCATTTTGCAGGGTTAATAAAGATAAGGGAGTCATTAGGAGTTAAAATTGCACTAACAGAGAAAACAGCTGAAATTATAAAGAATAAGAAAAGTTTTATGAAATCTTTTAATGCAGATAGTTATGAGGATTATCTAATCATACAAAAAGGGTTTCGGTATAGAATAAGGAGCTTCTTACAAAAAATATTAACACATCTATTTTTTAAACGGTTATATGGGCTTTCATTTGTTACCGATCCAGATGAAATTATTAAAGATAATACTGAAATTTCAATAAACGGTGAGAATTGGAGAATTTTTCATTCGCCCGGACATGCAATAGACCATATCTCTTTATACAATGAAGAAAAGGGAATTTTATTTTCTGGAGATAATATTTTAAATTCTATGACTACTTGGCTTGGTCCTCCAAATTGCAGCGTAGAGGATTATATTGAATCTGTTGAAACGATTCAAAACTTACCTAATCTTAAAATAATATTAGCCGCTCATGGAAACATTATTAATAATCCAAGAGAGCGAAGTATTGAGATTTTAAAACATAGAAAAGAACGGACTCAAAATTTATTAGATATTATTGAAGCTTATCCTGAAAAGGGTATATCTCCCAACGACATTATTCGAGAATTATATCCAAATGGAAAGAAGATACGATTCGAAATGGTAAGGGGATGGGTGTGTCTTACAATAAAAATGTTGGAAAAAGAAAACCTAATTAAGCGAATTGAAGAAAAGAAAGAGATAAAGTTTTATCCAATAAATAATTAATATTTAGTTAATTTAATTATCATTATCTTATATTTTGAAAATTTCAATTTAATTTTTTTATAGGTGAAAAATCTGAAAATTACTATGATCGGAGCAGGAAGTATCGTATTTGGGCAAAATATCCTCACAGACATCCTTGCACATCCTGCTCTAAGAGAAGATACTCTCATTTGCCTAGAGGATATCGATCCGACTCGTTTAGATTTAATGTATAAATTAATGCTAAAGTATAAGGAATCAAACCCTGAAAAGTTGGAGGGCGTATCGTTTGAGAAGACAACTGATCTTAGAAAAGCTATCACTAACGCCAAATATTTAATCAGTGCTATTCATGTGGGTGGATTAAATGCTTTTAAGCTCGATATAGAAATCCCATTTAAGTACGGTGTTACTCAGTGTGTAGGGGATACTCTCGGTCCAGGAGGAATATTTCGATTTTTACGCCAATCCACAGCACTTAAGGAAATAGTTGAATTAATCAAAGAAGTTGGATATAATTCTGAATTAAAACCCTTATTACTTAACTATGCTAATCCAATGGCAATGAATACCTGGTACTCTAATTCCATTTATCCCGATTCAACTGTAGGACTATGCCATGGCGTACAAGGAACAGCAGTACTATTACGGCATTGGATAGGTGTAAAACGCGTAGATTTCAGTTATTTATGTGCGGGAATCAACCATATGGCTTGGTTCTTAAAAGCATGGTATAAAAACCCTACTGATCCAAATAAAACTTGGAAAAACATATATCCGTTATTATATGAAGCCTACAAAAAGAACCCTGAATTAGTTGGAAGTGAAAAAATCCGTTGGGATATGATGGACGCTACTGGATATTTTATGACTGAATCCTCAGGGCATCTAAGTGAATATTTACCATATTACAGAAAAAGGAAAGTTTTGCTCGAACATTATAAAGGTGCTGAAACTTTCCATAACAGCCTGATACACGGAGAGGTATTAAGATTTGATACTATTGAAGCGGACAAACTAGAAAAACGTCTAAAAAGACGAATTGAACGTAAAAAACTTAAATTAAAAAAAACTCCTACTGATGAATACGCTTCACATATTATAAACGCAATAGAAACGAATAAACCTTTTAGGTTTAATGGTAATGTAATTAACAAAGAAGGAGCTTTGATAACAAATTTACCAAAGGATTGCTGTGTCGAGGTACCTGTATTTGCTGATTATCATGGAATACATCCCCAGGGTGGAATAAAATTGCCTACTATCTGTCAAGCATTGTGTATATCAAACATTATGGTCCAAAAAGCGGCGGTTGAAGGCGCTCTTGAATTAGATCGAGAAAAAATTTATCACGCAGTATTACTCGATCCTAATACAGCAAGCGTGTGTTCTCCAAAAGAAATTAGAGAAATGGTAGATGATATGTTTGATGCCGAAAAAGAATGGCTCCCTCATTTTGAAAGTTAAAAAAATTATTGATTGTAGTAAAAAAAAAATTTATCACTTTTTGTTTTAAGTTATAAGAAAGGGCGAGTGGTACTTCTCTATTGACTTAAATTAAAAAAAAAGGAATAAATAATAATTAGAAATAGTTCCTTCTTAAATCTTACCTTCCTTTTTAAGATGCTCTAAATAGGCTTTTTCTTTTTCCGCGTGAATTCTTTGTAGCTCCATTTTCTGTTCTTTCCATTTAGGACCGCTTAAAGGGAAGAATTTTATAACAAGAGCAGCGATTAAAATAAGTACCGCTGGTATAATTGTAAAACCAATCATTATTCCCAATTGGGCGTCTGGTGTTTGAGTTGCTGCTTCGTTATCAAATCCAAAAACCGCGATTATTGTCAGGAAAAGCCAAGGGGCAATTGATACAGCAGGCTTAGTTAATAACGCGTTGACCCCAGAATAACTCGTTTCGCGACGCTTTTTCGTGCGTATCTCGTCGTAATCAATAACATCAGCCATCATTAATTGTCCAGTCATGAAATATCCAGAAAAACCAATTCCTAAAAGAACCATTCCGAGTATAGCAGAAATAAACTTCCATCCTATAAAGAAGAACACTATGAAGCTTAACCCCGTCATTAACAATATTAAAAAGTACACTTTTTTTAATTCGTACTTTCCTAAAATTTTGTTGTAAACGACAGTGAACGCAAAAATAACGACAAAAAATATAAGTAATGGCACCATCGATAATATTCCCTCAACCATTAAAACGAAACCTATATAATAAAACACAGAAGTCGTAAGAATGTATTGTGCAATCGTGAAGCAGAAATTTGAGACTTCAAAAATTAAAAACGATTTGTTTTTAAAAGTTTCAATCAAGCTAGTCCAATATCCTAACGGTTCTTCAAGCTGCGTATATTTATTTTCCTTTAGGTAATAACTACTAATAAACAAAATAATACCACAAGCTATACCAATAATTACCATAGCTGTTAAGAAAACATCAACAGGTGGCGAAGATTCGCCCGTTAACAATAGAGTAGGTAGTAAAAAAGTGATTAGAAGTGCTAAACCGCTAAAAATTGAGCTGAAAATCATTATTCCTGCTCGAGCTTTAGATGATATTGCCATTTCTGCCGGTAACGAATATGTGATAAGACCAATTATCGTATAAATCGTATCAAAAGCATAAAGAATAATTAAAAAGTTGAAAAACAGTGCTACATCGTTGTTTATGTCAACAAGGGGGAACCAACAAAACATAAACAATATTGAATAAACTGGCGCCCCAAATCGAATGTATGGGATTCTACGTCCATATTTCTTTGATTTAGTACGGTCTTCCAAGAATCCAAATAATGGATCGTTAATTGCGTTCCATCGATAAATATCATCCATGCCAAACCTAGTAAATATCCGCTTAAACCCAATGTTATATTGTAATAGTATGTGATTGGTCCTAATCCTAAACCTGAAAGTATTCCGTTGGCGAAAACTGCTCCTCCATATGCAAATTTGGAGCGCGTTGGTACTTTTTCCTCAAATAATGTGTTTTTTTGTTCAATCATATTAAACTCAAATATAATTTTTAAAATAGAAAAAAAATGTTATTTAATGTCTTTACTTGATGTTATAAAAATCTTAACTCTCTTTGAATTAAAAAGGCTTAATTTCAAATTTTCTTTATATTGCAAAGTGAAGTATCTGGATATTTTAACGAACCTTTCTTAAAAAAGAATAGAGTTGTTTATCGACAATACCAAAATAATATTATTAAAAAGTGTATAGGAAGAAATTCGTTAGTAGTATTACCAACTGGCTTGGGAAAAACAATTATAGGGATTTTACTTATAGGTAAAGCTCTAGAAAAATATTCAAAATCAAAGATCATTATTCTTGCCCCAACTAGACCTTTAGTTTCGCAACATAAAGCTTCATGTGAAGCCTTTTTAAATATTGATTCTAATTTAATTACTTCATTTACAGGCAAGATTTCGCCAGAAAAGAGAATTTTACTTTTCAACAATTCTAAAATTATTGTATCGACTCCTCAAGTAATAAAAAACGATGTAGAAAGGGGTCGATACGATTTGAAGCATGTTTCTCTAATAATTTTCGACGAAGCACACAGAACGAGAGGAAATTACGCCTATTGTTTTATTTCAACCGAATATCTTAATACGTGTAAAGACCCGCTTGTTTTAGGCCTAACTGCATCTCCAGGAAAAAGTTATTTTCACATTCAACAATTGTGCGATAATTTGTTTATTGAGAATGTTATATTTAAAACCTACGAAGATAAAGATGTAAAACAGTATATTTACGATATTGACATGTATTTAGAATTTGTCGATTTGCCTATTAAAGTTTTAGAGTTAAGTGCGATTTGGTATAACTTATTTGAAAAATTTCTAAGATTCTTTATCGAAAAAAAATTAATTCCACCCAATAAGCGTTATTACTCTAAGTTGGATTTCTTAGGAATATCGCGAGATTTAACGCTCTCTCTAAGGTATAATAATGGCTATTTACCCGAGTTATCAGAAGAAGAGTACCAAAATGCTCTTTATTTTCAATCTCCACGAATCATAGATTTAGTAAAAGAAAATTCGCTCAATATCGAATCGATTTATTCTTACAGTTCAAGCTGTATTTCTTTATTGCATGGGAAAGATTTGCTAGAATCTCAGAATATCTCGTTATTT
Source organism: Promethearchaeota archaeon Loki_b31 (assembly GCA_005222975.1). GTDB lineage: Archaea > Asgardarchaeota > Lokiarchaeia > Sigyniarchaeales > SOKP01 > SOKP01. The sequence continues at coordinate 3,470 of NJBI01000077.1, read as the reverse complement.
GAAACATTTTTAGAAAAATTAGAATATAAATCTGGTCATGACATTCTTTCAGCTAAGAGAATTATTAATTCCGATCACTATAAGTTCATTAAAAACATTTTTGAGCAGGACAACCGTGATAATTACTTACATTCTAAAATTGAAAAGTTATTTTCAATTATAACTGAAGAAATCGAAGAATTTCTTAATAATAAAATCATAGTTTTTACTCAGTACCGAGAAATGGCAGAATTATTGAAAGTAAAACTAAAGGAACGCTTTGGAACTCGATTGAGTGTAGAAAAATTTATAGGTCAGTCAACCAAGATAAATGATATAGGTTTTTCACAATATCAGCAAGGAGAAATAATAAAACAGTTTAAAGCTGGTGCGATAGACATTCTTGTGGCTACAAGTGTTGCAGAAGAAGGGCTTGATATTCCAAATATCGACGCTATTATCTTTTACGAGCCAGTACCTTCTGAGATAAGGTTAATTCAAAGACGAGGTAGAACCGGACGACACGCCCCTGGAAGGTGCTATTTGTTAATAGCTAGAGGGACTATAGACATCCCCTTTTACAAAGCCGCCGAGCGAAAAGAAATGGCTATGAATTCGGTACTATCCGATTCAAAACAATTGGATTTATGTGATGTAGTTAACCGAGAACAGATATGCTTTAAGGTAGTTTCTAATAAAATTTCAGAATTAGATTTAATTAAAAATTATAAAGAACGGCGTAAAAGAGAAAAAGAACTTCTTGCAAATCGTTCCATTGAAGAAATCATTTCAGAACTTGATAATTTCGTCCAAAGCAATGAGTTTAAAAAATTAAAAGATTCTGGTGTAACTTTTTATTCCGATGTAATAGGTTTGGATAAATTGAAATTGAAAACTTCTATATTAAAATTAAAAGGAAATCAAGAAGAAAAAAAAAAAAATAAGAAAATGACAGAAAGAAAAATTTATTTAAATCATAACGTAAAAACGTTAATAAGAATTGCTAAAACTTATAGCGTAGACGGGAAAATGTCTCTTTCTGATTTTAAAGAATTTGCTGAAGAAGAAGATATAATTGAAAAGAAATTTTATGCTCATTTTAATCAAGCTTGCTATTTAGGGTATCTTAAAAGATCTACCAAAGAAGTGCACTTCATAAAGGATTACGACTAAATTCCTTTTTTAATTTTTTTTTAATTTTTTAAATTCTTCAGAATTAATTTAAGCATGCTCTATTTCTTTTTTTCTTAGCTTGCGTTGTGAGATTAAAGTTTTATTCTTTTTATTTCTAATAATTATTATCAAATAACCAGCAGGAATTGAAATAACAAATCCCCATAGTGGAGATTTGAATATTAATAAAATGCTGCCAATTGGATAAAGAACACGACATATAAATTTAACTGTTCGATTTTTAAGTGATTTTTTTCCCGCAATTTGAATTGTATATTGGAAAATTGAGGGTGTCCAGCAAACTAAAAAAATCATGAGAAATGTAGGCAAACTAATGGAATTTACAATATAATAATAAAATACATTGCCTATTATTAATGCAAAAGCAGCACCCAAAACAAAAGCAAAACATCCTATACAAATAGCATAGTTAAATATGTAAAATACATGATCATCGAAATCGTCGCGTTTTGGATTATGATGTGCTAACCAATGGATTACTTTTTTATCCTTTTGAAGATCATCATTTTGGTGATGCATCTTTCTATTCTAGTTCTATTATGTAAAATTTTATGATCATTAAATTGTGCATTAGTCCTTATTAATTGAAACAAATGGATTGCAAGAACGGGAGCTCTAGCAATCACAACCTCCGCAATCACCGCAACCATCGCAGCCACCGCAATCGCCGCAACCGCCTCCGCCATAACCTCTTCGGCGTCTTCCAGGGCTACATACACTACATCCTATACAAATAATTACAATAGCCCCTACTACAAATATCGTTATTCCTGTACTGGGCATTGTGTTTACCATTTGTGTTCCAAAAATAAACAATAGGATTCCAACTATAAAAACAGCTGCAATAATTCTACCTGTATTACTCGATGATCTTGGTGGGGTAACTGAAGTTCCTTGAAAGGGTATTGGTGTTGGCTGAGTTGGTTGAGTTGGTTGAGTTTGACGGCTAGTTAAGGGATCAGTAGGTTCTCCACAAAAACCACAAAATTTTGCATCATCAAGTATTTCTAGACCACATTTAGAACAATACATTTCAATTCAAAATTTATTTTATTGAAATTCATTTTAATATTTATAATAAAATAAATGAAGTTACTCTACAATTTAAATGTAGAAGCATTAGGTAGAAAATAATTTTCTTAAAGTGCAAAAATAAATATTTTAATTAATTTTGATCACAAATTTTTTTTTCTATTATTTAATTTTTTTTCTTCAACAAATTGCCATAACGCTTATTAACAAAAAATTCGAAGTCTAACTTATTAATAAATAATTTAATAAATAAATGGTAAAAATGGATATCAACTCGTTTCTAAGAAGAAAAGGAAAAAAATGGTTGCTCCTTGATTTGGCATTAATAATAAACATGGTTGTTTTAACGTTGATAATGCTGATTTTTCATGTATATTGGGGAGATATTAATTTAATTGTTTCTGATTATATTGGTTTTGATATAAATCTCGTATTTATAATTGTTGTGATCGTATTACTTCCGTTGATTTATGGAGCTGCGATTCTTCATGTGCATCTTAGGAATATTAAAAAAAATAACGAAATTAAACCTTGTATCCTAAACAAAATTTTTCCAATAGTTCTAATGTTCATATATTCAAGTCTATTCGCACTATTATTATCCTCTTTAGAACAATACTCCCGATTAATTCCTCAAGTTATTGAATTTTATAGTATATTTTTAACAATACCACTTTCGCTCTTACTTATTTTGGGCTTATATCCTTTGATAAAATCAATCCCACAGTGGAAAAATCATTTATCAAATAGGATATTAAATGAAGAAATAAAGTCAAAAATTATTTTAGGACTCTTACTTACGGGATATTTTTTTGCTTTCGCATCCCCGCTATTGTTTATCCCCTCAAATGTGATTTTCGGCGATCTACCTCCCAAACCCAACATAACAGCGCATAGAGGTGCATCGCATTTAGCCCCAGAAGACACTATCGTAGCGGGAGAATTAGCGGTAGAACACGGGGCTGTAGGTTGGGAAGTCGACATAAGAATTTCTGTTGACGGAGAATTATTTTTGTTGCATGATGATACTCTAACTCGAACCACTAATGTAGAGGATATTTTTCCAAATCGTAAGAACGATCGCGCTGAAACATTCACGCTTTCTGAACTCAGACAATTAGACGCTGGTAGTTGGTTTGCGGACAAAGATCCATACGGGGCTTTAGCTTTTGGTCGTATTTCAAAAGAAGACGGAGACAATTACAGGGGCATACAAATTCCCACATTTGAAGAAGTTTTAAATTTTACAAGAGATAATGACTTTT
>NJBI01000076.1 GCA_005222975.1 Promethearchaeota archaeon Loki_b31 | reverse complement strand
CGCAAATAATAAAATAGTAAATGTAGGAGGAGATAATTATATCAAGATTTCTTCATTAGCTAAAATGTTGTGCAATATTATGGGTGTCTCTGTTGAATTCATAGAAAAAGGCGCTCCAAAAGGGTCAGTAGAAAAGCGAAAACCAAATTTATCCCTTATAAAGGAATTAAAGAATTATGTTTCAGAAGTATCGTTTGATGAAGGCCTCAGAAAAACTTATGAATGGTATAATAGATTAAATTAATATTATAATTATGATATTTCATTTTTTTAATAAATTTAATATATTACGACATGTAATAATTTTTTTTTAAGAAAATAAATATAAAACAAATACAAGCATATAAAAAATGAGAATTTTACGGATTGTACCACTTCCACCTGATTATATAGGGGGTTTACCCCTTTATTGTAAGAATCTTTCTCTTAACCTCGCTAAGAGAAAAGGTATTAAATGTGACATTTTAGCTCCCGATTTATTAAATAAACAAAAAAAAGTAGAATATTTAAGTGAATCAATTAAAATAATTTATAAAAAAAAAATAATTTTTCCTAAAAAACATTTTTTATATCCCGTTGCAAATATTTTTAACTTTTTAAAAAATAATTATAAAGACTATGATATAATCCATGCTCATGGATATTATTTTTCAACGACGACGCAATGTGCTTTATTAAGGAAAATATGCACTTTTCCATTTATATTACATATACACGGAGGAATTCAAACACCGTATAATCCTGTATCAAATATGAGCGAAAATTTACAATTATTAATAAAACAAAAAATATTCGATCGAGTAGTAGGAAGATTTCATATCGAATCCTCAGATAAACTTATTTCAGTATCCAAACCAGATTTATTTACAATAGTTCAAAAATACCAAGTGAATAAAGAGAATTGTTATTATATTCCAAACGCAGTTGATATTTCTAAATTTAAGAGAATTAAAAATATAGAAAGAAAGTATATCACACTAATGGCAACTAGATTGTCTTATGTTAAAGGTGTAGATATCTTTATTAAAATAATTAAAGATCTTTATAAGAATAATAAAAATTTAAAATTCCTGATTATAGGTAGTGGTTCATTAAGAAATCTTGTTTTAGAAGCACAAAAAAAGCTTCCAATTACATATTATCCTAGTTATCCATATGAAAAAATCCAAGAAGTCTATAACATGAGTAAGTTAATATTGATCACTTCTCGTACTGAAGGTGTCCCAAATATTATTTATGAAAGTTTTGCTTGCGAAACTCCAGTCATTTCGTCTAATGTGGGAGGCATTTCTAATGTTATATCTCCTAATATTAATGGAATTTTATTTGATATTAATAATTATAAAACAATTGTTAGATCTATACTTAATTTAATTTCTGATGAAAATAAACTCAAAGAGTATGGTAGAAATGGACAAAAATTAATAGAAGAAGAATATTCCTGGGAAAAAATAACAGAAAAAGTTTATTCAATTTATAAAACAATGTTATAAGATTAAAAAATTTGTAAGTACTAAGTTTTTTGATCCTTAATTATCTTTTTCTAACCATAACATTTATATCTTCTAGTGTCTTCGTTATAGTATGGGTCTATGGCGCTTATTCTCAATTCTCGTCGGCGGAATACCCGTTCTCTGGCATTGTATGTTCCGACAAAAAAAGAAAAAGTACAAGCGCGTTATTAAGAGTCAAGAGGCTCAATTAAAAGCTAAAGACTCGGAACTCCAAGAAAAAGACTCGGAACTCCAAGAAAAAGACTCGGAACTCCAAGAAAAAGACTCGGAACTCCAAGAAAAAGACTATGCCTTTAAAAATGAGATAGAACAACTGAAAAAGGAGAAAGATATCCTTGAAGCGAAATATCTCAAGAAATTCAAGTCAACGGATGTAAAAAAGAAAAACCTTGCTAGGTATCGACGCAAGATGAAAACGCTCCGAAAAAAAACGATTGCTGAGGAAGCGGAGGAGATCGTGGGAAAAGGCTCTTCATGGCTGCCGCACTCCCGTGAAGGGCCAAAATCTCACCAGATGGGAAAACCGAAAGGAAGCCCTGGTGGCGGGCGAAAGCGCCCCGAAAAGATTCACGAAGAGAAAGAACTTCACATCCATAAATGTTATCGTTGCGGCATCAGTCTGGAGGGCGTGAAGGAATATTTCGCCTATGACCGCGTGGTGACCGAATTATTCAGGTATCAGGAGGACGAGAAGGATTACCTCACCTTGCGGTTAAAAAACGTGAAATTAATCGTCAAGCGGAAAAAGTGTCCGAAGTGTAAGAAATGGGTGTATCCCGAACAAGGTTTGCTAAAAAATAACCGTATCGGGCTTTCGCTTGTGAGCTTCGTGATGAGTCGGCGGATTCGCACGGGGCTCCCTTACGAAGTAATCATTGACGAGCTTTCCACCCATTTTGGGTCCAATTTTTCCATTACGGCACCCACCATCATCGAGTGGTTCAAGGACTTTTCCGACGTTATTGAAGGGTTGTACGAACAATTAGAAGAGCTGGTGAAAAAATCGGCGCTGCTTCACGTGGACGAGACTGGACTTCCGATGAACGGGGAAAATTGGTGGCTGTGGGTGGTGTGCTGCGCCAATTTCGTGTTATTCATCCAGAGCACCTCGCGGGGGCATGAGAGCGTGAAGGATATCTTGGAAGGGTTTGAAGGCACGTTGATTTCGGACTTTTTTACTGCTTACGATAAGTTTGAAGATGTGGAGCAACAAAAGTGCTTGGGACACTTGCTCAGCGATATCATCGAACTCATCGTTAAATTAGAAAAGGAAAACGAGCGTATCGAAAAAAAGTTAGAAAAACACGAAGAATCGGTGAAAAAAGAAGAGGATTCCGAAGCTGCTCCAAAAAAGCGCGGTCGCCCTAAAAAACTCGAACCATTAACCGAATCTCAGGTTGAGACGCTACAAACGCGACGGGTTCAAAACTTCAAGAGCTTAAACCAAATAGTACGGCTGAGGTCGTTTTTTAGGGCTACCTTCAGGCACACGGTTCTTGGCTGGAAGACGGACAAGTCCAAGAGGTTAACAAAGGAAGAAGCTGAGGAGAAATTGAGAGAGCTCGTCCTTAAGCTGCGGGAAGAAGGCGTGATTGAGGCGGACTTAGAAAAGCTCTTGAAGCGATGTGAAAAATACGAAAAAAAGTTATTTACTTACCTGAAATATGAGGGCGTGCCCCCCGATAACAACGAGGCGGAACGAGAACTCCGCCCTTTCGTCGTCCAGCGGAAGCGTTCGGGCGGGTTCAAGAGTCCCGAGGTCATGCGGCACTACCTCGTTTACCTGTCGTTGTACATGACATGTAAGGTAAACGGAAAAGATTTCGATAAATTGCTCGATTTGATCTTTTCCGGTCAAGAGATCGATTTAAGTTCATTTTTGTCCTGCTAAGGACAATTTTCTCTAATTTTATAGAGTTGTTCGATTCTTATCTCAAAATTTAGGCAAATACGATGAAGATTTTCTATGAAATCAGAACATTTTTAACAGATAGAATGATCAAAAAACTTAGTACTTACCAATTTTTTTGTTTTATTAATAATGGAAAAGAAGATTTTGATAGGAACTTCGGGATGGGGGTATGATGAGTGGGTAGGGCCATTTTATCCTAAGAGTTTGAAAAAGGAGGATTATCTTTCATATTATTCGGAAATATTTTACACAAACGAAATAAATACTACTTTTTACAACATTCCTTCGAAATTTGTCGTAACCCGCTGGAGAGACAAGACACCCTCAAATTTCTTGTTTACGGCGAAACTTCACAGAAAGATTACTCACGAACATAAGTTAGATATTAGTTTATGTTTAAATGATTTGAATTATTTTTTAGAAGCGATGAGTCCTTTAATAGAATCCAAAAAGTTATTAGGGTTTTTAATACAATTACCTCCTTCCTTTAATAAAGAGGAGCATTACGATAATTTAAAAGATTTTATTAAAAATTGGCCGGGAAATCCAGAACAAGAAGGTTATAATTTGATTATAGAATTTAGGCACGAATCTTGGATGGATGACGATGTTTTTAAGTATTTAAAAAGAAATTCGCTTACATATTGTGCCGTTATTGAGCCATTATTGCCTCCTAGAATGGATGTTACAAATCCAAAATTTGCGTATATTAGGTTTCATGGTTATGGTCAAAAAATTTGGTTTAATTATTTTTTCAAAGAAGAGGAGATTAAAAAATGGGCAATTTCAATAAGAGATGTAGTTCAAAAAGTTGATAGAGTGGGGATTTATTTTAACAATCATTTTTCGGGATATGCTACTAAAAATTCTTTAATGATGATGCGAGAATTAAATCTAAATCCCAGAAAAGAACCTAAACAAGTTAGAATATTAGATATAAAGAAAAAATCTGGTGCTTATTCAAGAGGACAAACAGGTTTAGATAAATTTTTAAATTAAAACACAAATTTAACTTGTGAGTAAGCATAATAGATTCTGTTGCTAAAAGAGGTTGGTTAAGAATTGAATCACAACTTATTAAGAATTGGTTTCATTGGTTCAGGATCTATTGGTAGTTTGTTCGGAGGATGTCTTGCTTCTGTTCATACTGATGCTAATCCATTAGAGATTATTTTTTTTTGTAGAAGGGGTCATGCTAAGGTATTAAATAAGTATGGAATAAAGATATACAACGATAAAGGTAATATAACGCTAACTAATATTAAAGCTTTCGAGAATGCTGAAGATTTTACTAAAATATCAATAAATGACAAGAAATACAAATTAGACTATTTGTTTTTAACGACTAAAACATACGATAGCGAGAGAGCGATGATTCAATATAAAAAATTGATTAATTCGAGTAATTGGTTAATAATTCTACAGAATGGTATCGGTAACGAGGAATTAGTGAAGAAATATTGCGATGAAAATAAAATAATAAGAATAATTACTTCACATGGTGCATTACTGAAAGAAGATGGTCGCGTGTATCATACAGGCGTAGGATTTACAAAAATGGGGTTTGTTTATTTAAAACCCCAAAAACAAAATCATAGTCGTTATGAGAGCGGTTATATAAAATTAAACATGTTAAAAAATCGTTTAGACGCGGGAGGTTTAGAAACTGAAATTGTTGACGATATTATTAAGCATACTTGGGAAAAAGCATTTGTAAACATTGGAATTAACGCGTTAGGGGCGTTAACTCGTTTAAATAATGGAAAACTTTTAGAGAATGAAAATTTGAAACAATTAATGAGTGCTGCGGTTAAAGAGGCGCTAGAAGTAGCTAAGCTAAAATGCATCGAACTTTCAGATAGGGATTATGTTAGGTTAATGTATTCTGTTGCCGAAAAAACATTTAATAACAAAAATTCAATGCTACAAGACATATTAAAAGGAAATCTTACAGAAATAGACTTTCTTAATGGTAGAATTGTAAGTTTAGCAAGAGAAGTAGGTATAAAAGTCCCGATAAATGAAATGCTCACTTATTTAATAAAAGGATTAGAAGAATCTTTTAGATAAGAAAATTAGGCCTTTAGGGTCATATAATACGCATTCTCCCCGTCTCTATAATATTTTTCTTTTATGTTATGGGTGGTAAAATTAAATTTTTTGTATAAATTAATAGCAAGATAATTACTCACTCTTACTTCTAAGACAAACTCGTCTATTTTGTGTTTTTTTAATTTTTTCATAGAATTTGATAACAAAGTTGCTGCTATACCTACCCTCCTATAGCTCTTTAAAACTGCTATTGAGACCAAATGTCCTTTATTCATCAATTTCAAACTACTTATCGCGGGAGATCGTTCAACCCTCCACATTATATATCCAATAATTTTTCCGTTGCTATTGCAAGCAACTTGAAAGGATTCTGGATAATTATCTAATATGCTTTTGTAAAAAAAATAAGGATAATCTTCGGGTAATTCTTTTTCGTTTACTTCGATAACGCCTTCTAAGTCTTCTAAGGAGCATCTTCTTACAACGATTGGTTTTTTATCATTGAAAATATTGAAGTAGTTAGTCCGCGTATCTTTTTCTGTACCCATAGTTGTATGAGCTCAAATTATAGTTCTTGATATTTAAAATTATAGCTATATAAAATATTATTTTAGAACTTTTTAAGCTTTTTTAAATAATAAAAAGGTTTAAATTCGATTTTTTACAATTTTGAATGCAACTTTTTTTTGTCTTTTAACATATCGAATTATAGTTTCTAAAGATAAAAGAATGTTTTTTCTGTTATTAAAATTATCGATAATGCTTTGCAATTCTTTCTTATCAGCATTTTTTAATTTTTTAGCGAGCGCAATCATTACGGGTAATGTTCTGACAATATTATCTACAATCGTAATATCTGCCCATATTGAAGTTCTACTAATTGGATTTAAGTCGACTGCGATTACGTTTTTTCCGATCTTTTTTAATGCTTCCGTTCGGTCTCCATCTTCTAAAGGGACCATAATTACATCAGAATTTTGAATTGATTCTACCAACCTTCTATTACTATCCAATCCTTCAATTTCGACCATTTTTTCATCATTAATACCTCGAATATCAATAGCTCCTGCCTTTTCTAATACATTCTTAATAGCCTTGATTCGTCCTGCTTTCCTATAAAATAAATTTATTTCAAGTGGAGCACCTATCACATCCGAAAGTTTAACGAGTTCATGAGGTACTAGTGCCGCAGTATTGCCATTAACGCTAATCAATGGCTTTTTAGCAAGCAGAAGCATTGCTACTGCAGCTTTAATGGCTCTCTTAGCAGCTTCATTTGTTTTTTCACCTAAAATATAATCAAAACATTCACCTCTCCCATGAGCTATTAAACCTGCCTCAGCTACAACTAGATTATTCATCCCTTCTATAATTCTATGACGATATTTTAAGCTCTCATACCGGGGATGAGTTTTAGGAACATCAGAATGATTATTTTTATTGGTATCCATAAAACAACAATTATTATTATGTAGGCCTTTATATAGGTTGAAAAGGAAGAAAAATTATTAATCTTTTGTTAATTTTATCTCATTGTTGATGATTATGACTCCGGTAGAACATAAAAAAAGCGAGGATTTAAAAGTTTTCAAGATAAAAAAGCTTTTAGACAAGCTTAAATCTAAAAAAGGTTTTCATACAGAGCTGATATCACTATATATACCTCATGATCGAAAACTTTCGGATGTTACCAATTATTTAAAGAACGAAGTAAGCGAAAGCCAAAACATTAAATCAAAATTAACTCGTAAAAATGTATTAGATGGAATCTCAACACTTATAGGGATGTTGAAGAATTATAAAGAAGTTCCAGAGAATGGATTAGTTATGTTTGCTGGAGCAATCCCTCAAAACAATACTCCTGGTACAGAAAAAATGGAAAGATACATCGTAGATCCCCCAGAAAAGGCAAACACATTTAGATACCACTGTGCGAGCGAATTTTTACTATGGCCATTAGAGGACATGCTCAAATCAAAGGAAACTTATGGATTGCTTGTTATCGGCCGAAAGGAATCGGCAGTTGGGTATATCACGGGAAATCATGTAGAAATTGTGAGAGATTTTACCTCAGGGATTCATGGAAAGCATAAAGCTGGTGGTCAATCGCAGAAAAGATATGAAAGATTAATTGAAGAGGGTGAAAAGAGGTTTTACAGAAGAATATCTGAAGAAGTTAACGAATTATTTTTGAAAATAGAGGATTTACAAGGAATTTTTATTGGAGGGCCTGGTCCTTCTAAAGAAAAGTTTGTAAACGATGAAAGTTTAGATTATCGATTACGAGATAAAATTTTAGACGTTGTAGACCTTGGTTATGGGGGAACTGAGGGAATTCGCGCTTTGATTGAAAAGATTAAAAAAAAAATATCAAATGTAAAATTCATTCGGGAAAAAGAAGTTGTCCAAGGATTTTTAAAGGAGATATCAACTGAATCGGGTTTAGCTGCTTACGGTCTTAAAGAAGTAGAAAAAGCTTTAACTATGGGTGCTGTGAAAAAATTAATTCTTTCTGAAAAATTAGATATTTATCAATTAAAAATTGAATGTTCGAATTGTGGCCATAAAGAATCTCGTATTGCAAGGGAGTTAGAATTAAACAAAGTAGAATTATCCATCCAAGAAGAAAGTTGTCCAAAATGTAGTTCAAGCACATACAACCTTGTAAACACAGTATCTATAATTGAAGAGCTGGGTTCCATAGCAGAAACTATGAACACTGATGTGATACTTATTTCTCCAGAAACAGAAGAGGGAGAAATGTTATACAGTACTTTCGGAGGAATTGTTGCAATTCTTCGTTTCAAACTTACTTATTAGTATAAAACACATAACACTTAATTCAAAAAAAACGGGTTGATTAGTATGGAATTAAAAGAAATGTTATTAAATTTAAAAATAATCATGTTTGGTGGTAAAGGAGGCGTAGGTAAAACAACTTGTGCCTCAAGTTCAGCAATCTGGGCAGCAGAGCATGGTAGAAATACCTTGATTATTAGTACAGATCCAGCACATTCACTAGGAGATAGTTTAGGGATCAGTCTTCCTCCAGGTGAGCCGACACCTATACCCGGAATAAATAATTTGACTACCTTAGAAATCGATCCAAAAAAAAACTTGGCAGAATATAAAGGTTTAACGAGTGTTAATCCCATGGAAGGGATGAACATGCCCGGTTTAATGGAAGGTATTCCAATGATGGAGGATTTGCAAGATTTGACTTCAATAAATCCACCAGGTATCGATGAAGCTTTCGCATTATTAAAAGTATTAGAAATTATAGAGACAGAACACGACTATGATTTAGTTATATTTGATACTGCCCCAACAGGACATACTCTTAGGTTTTTAAGCCTTCCAGAAACGCTATCGGGGTGGATAGGTAAACTACTGAAAATGAGATTAAAACTTGGAAGCATAATGGGTCTAATGAAAAGTTTATTTTCTAGTAATGAAAAAGAAAAAGATAACTCTTTAGAAGTTTTAGAAAGATTAAAAAACTCTATCATTAATGCGCGAGAGGATCTCACGAACCCTTTGAAAAATTCTTTTGTTGTTGTGATGATACCGGAAGAGATGGCTATTTCAGAAACAGTTCGCCTTTTAAACGAATTGTATAAATATAAGATTCCTGTTTCAAACATTATAATCAACCAATTATATCAAGCTGAAGAGGAATTATGTGATTTTTGCAAAGCTCGACGAAACATGCAACACCGTAATTTATTAAATATTTATAAAATTTTTAAAGAAAAGTTGGGAAAGCATTTGATTGAAGTTCCTCTTTTTCGAGAAGAAATTAGAGAATATGACAGATTAAAGGAATTTAGCGAATATCTTATCTAATAAATTTATCTATTAAAATCTTTTAAATATTTACAATACAAACATAGATTTGTATTTCCACATGGATATCCACACTCTTCACAAGAATTATAGGTTTTTGCTTTATAATGGTAATAAAATATTTCAGATGTTTCTAAAAAACCATTGAGTAAATTGAATTCTATTTCTGGGCTAAATTTTTTACATTCTAAAATAAAATCTAAAACTCTTTTCCTTAGAATTGGATCTTTCTCTCTGTAGGGGCAATGCGAGGGATAATAGTCAAATTTTTTCAAGTTTGAATAAAGAAAGATTTCTTCTTCAGGAATTCTCATCAAAGGAGTAATTTTTCTTACGAAAAACTTGCTAATTTCTTTACTCTCCCTTTTAAAGAGATATTGATTAGAGATTGTTCGAAATCTCTTAAATAAAATGTTCATAAGGTATGTTTCTGCGATATCTGTTAGGTTATGCCCCATCGCAAGAACATCAGCACCTATTTCTTTTGCTATTTCATTTAACAATCTTCTCCTAAATGTTGCACAATAATTGCAGGCGTATTTATAATCTATAGATTTACTTTTTAATTCTATAATCTCATCTAAAGTCTTTCCTGTTTTTTCTTTAAATGAAACAATCTTATGCTCAATTCCATATTTTTTACAAAATTTATTGGCATTCTTTATACTTTTGCTCCTATAATCTTTGATACCCTCGTCAACGGTTATAGCGATAATAGGTTGAGAGTGAAAATTTTTTTCTTGAATTTTTTTAAGATTATACAATAATGCTATAGAATCCTTACCGCCAGAAACTCCCACAACAATTTTATCTCGAGGTCTTAGCATTTTGTATTTGGATATTGTCTTATAAATGTTTTTCTCTATTCTTTTTGTGAAGCATTCAGTACAAATTAGCTCACCGGAATATTTTCTATGGATTACTAATGCATTTTTATTACAATAATCACATGTACTTATTTTCATAAGCACATTATAACTATTTTCATGATTGCTTATGAAGATCACATCAACTAATTTATTAAATCCAAAAAAGGTCAAATCCAAATCTTATAAAAGATAATAGGAAATTACCACCTATAAGAATTAATGCGATAATTCTGATTGTATTCAATACAATATTTTTAATTCTTTTTTTGTCGTCATACAAATACTCGTAAGAGATTTCGAAAACAGTATTTTCTTTAAGTTTAGTATTTTCTGGCAAAGTTACTGATACAGTATCTTTATATCCATCGCCTATTTTATCCACTAGTTCATAGTTATCTTCTCCTAAGATTATTTCACCATTTTGATCCTCTCTAAGATTATCTTTTAAGTATAGTTTCACAGATTCTATTTTTTCTACACGATATTCGGTTAATTTACATTCTGTATCAATTCCTTTATATATTAGCCTATCTTTTTTCTTCTTTTTAGATTTGTAATTTTCACCAAAAATCCAATTTACCAATTCTTTCACGAATCTATCTCCATCAAATATCGGTAAAGGCATCATGTTGAATAACGTTATACTAAATGCAATAATAAAAAGCCACATTATTTCTCTTAACAAGAAATCTGGCCAGTTAGCGGTAAAAAATTTTGCAAATTCATTTAGATGCATCCAATAGTAAGTACTTTGAACCCCCACGAAGACACCTACAACCTCGACATCTAATATGTAATCAATCCCCTGTTCTGAAGTTAGGTTTATGGCTTTTAAAGTAAAACTTGTTAGTAAAATTTCTAATGTGTCGCCGTTGGACTTATTTATTGCAGTTCCATTTACTTTTGTGATTAATATGTTTGTTTCCGTATCACTGGAATAATTATAGGTAATTCGTAATCGCATACCGTTATCCGTATACTCATAACGGATTCCTATATCATAACGAGGTCCTAAAGTAACATTTTTTTTAGTATAGGAGTCACTAAAAGGGTTATAAGTTTTAAAAGTTAAATTATCTCCAATTGAAAATTTAATTCTAGTACTATTACTTAATATAGAAGTAAGACTAATTCCTTGGTTTAAATCAAGGTTCAAAAAATTAGCATCTGGATCACCTGAATTTTTAATAGCAATGATAGCATCTCCAGCTTCAAGAGTCCCATTATTGAAGCCCCCCTCTTGCGGTGTTAATACACTATAAACCTGTGTGACTTGTACGTAAAAAGGAGAAATTAATGTTGGAAAACTAAGAATTAGTAAGAATGCTAAACCAGCAGTTAATGCATTTACATATGTTCCTGCTGCCGCTATTCTAAATCTTGTATTTCGATGGAATTTTGACGATCTTAATTCTCTTTCATCAACTTCTACAAATGCACCAAATCCCACCAGGTAAAACAAGCCGACACCAAGTACGCCAGTAGATTTAATTTCCACTCCATCGATACTAGCTGAAATTCCGTGAGCAAATTCGTGGGTAGTCATAATAAATAATAATGGTAAAAATAAGTAAAATAAAATAGGTAGATCAATTGTAACTCCAGGGATGAGTGGAACAATAGCACTTTCAATACTTGGTTGAAATATTAAATTTAGAATATTTGTAAAAAAGAAATAGAAGCCAAAAATTGTAAAACCAAACGATACAAATATTCCAATATTCCAAAATATTCTCCACAATTTTGGTTTTCTTCTAGAAATGTTTATGATAAAGTTATTTAGCTTTTTAGTTTTAAATAACGCTAGTAATGGAAAGAATAAACTATATGCTTCTTTTTTATTTCTTAATAAAAAAACAAATACGATTACGATAATCCAAAAAGCTAAGGAAATGATAAACCAAGGATTGAGTAAGAAATCTACAATAATATTAAGTAAAGTCATATAAGTTTTTTGAGCTCTATTATATTAATATCAAAGTTAATTAAGAATAAAAATTAAGTTTATTCTTTTTGCTGAAATAAGGCAATTTTCTTTAAATGAGTAATTAAGGAATTAAACTATTTTTTTTTAAAAACCAATTATTAATCAAAAATTTTTGAGAAAGGTTCTTTCGAGGAAGATAATGATTATTAATAGTAGATTTCGGCACCCACACCTCCTTATTATCGAATTCAATTAAAATAGCCTTTTCTGTTTCTCCCAAGATTATTCCATCGACATTGCTCAAGTCTTTTAGGATATCTCCTCGAAGTGCTATATCAGAAAAAAGGTCGTTTTTATAACAATCAGATTCTTCATTAATTTCTTCAATTTTATTCCTATTACAAAGTTCCTCTTGTTTGAGTTTTATTACTTTATTTTCGTTGCTAGTTCTTTTTGGTATCGTCGAATAAACTATTTTTTCCTTAAGTAAATGAATCAATAATAACCTCAATATTTCCGTTTGAGCAAGATTAAGCATTTTAGAATAAATTCCAATATTAATCCATAATATATTTGCATCTTCATCTTCCCAACTAAAAGATAACGAAGTTTTCTTATCCTTGTAAATATGATGACTTTGCCAATTTAGAGTTTGACGATTTAATACTCGCAAGATCATAACTATCTCTTCTAACGAAATTTTTATTATTTTACCTTCATTGATTGAAGGTTTTTCCCAAATTCCATCAGGTTTTTTTTTAATGCAATGTATAAAAATAAAGGGGTCTGAGCTCGAGGGACTACTCACAATCATCCCGGTGTTCTGTCCAAAAAAGCTTTTTGAATGTGAATCCACCATTTTTTTAAAGAGTTGTGTTTATTTTAAATAATTGTAAGTTAATATATTTTAAACTAAAAAAATACCACTAATCTCCATAAAAATGATAAAAAATTAAAAGATAAAATAATTATATGATCTATAAAAGAGTTATTCTCATAAGAAAAAAACCTTAGCGGGGTGGGCTAGCCTGGTTTATGCCGCAGGGCTCATAACCCTGAGAACACTGGTTCAAAAGATTTTGATTGATTTACAACAATCTGAGATTCCAGTCCCCGCTATTTTATTTCATTTTTTATCTTAAAACGATAAAATCCTTAAAAATGTAAAATGAATTAAAATAAAGAGAAAATTAATTATATTTAACAATTAATAATCACGCCTATATTTCATAAAATTTGTTAATATAGTAATCGATTGCATAATAGAAATTTCACATGAGTTAAATTATGAGTGGAACTCAATCTTATGAATTTTTTCCAGCAATTCGTTGTTGGGTTAAACATCTTTTAGAAGGGAAGTATAACGCTGAAGAAAAGTCATTGTTTACGATCTTTGGAGCTCTTA
>NJBI01000075.1 GCA_005222975.1 Promethearchaeota archaeon Loki_b31 | reverse complement strand
CAGGATCAATTATTTTATGCTGAATAATTTTTCTAGGGATTACTACAATGAATTCAGGACCCATTTTCGCTATTTTATGTTGTTCTAAAGTAAAAACCTTCTTCTCTTTTTCCATAATATTAACCATTATAAATTGCTTTAAATGTTTTATTTTATATTTTATAGATCTTTAAATATTTCTATTTGAAATATGTCTTATTAGCTTCCATATATATATATTATAGAAACTATTTATCATTATTTGGATCAATATATAATATATCTTTATGGTCAAATAGAAGTTAAGTTAATGACTATTAGCATGAATTAAATAAAAGATTTTTATGATTTGATTTAAAGATTTCTCTACTGAGAATTCTGTTAAATGGAAACCAATTATTTACCTTTAGGGTAAAAAATTATTGCTCTGTTATGGATATTGTATATACTAAATGAATGCGCCCTCCGGGAATTGAACCCGGGTCCTCGGGTTGGAAACCCGAGATTCTAACCTCTATACTAAGAGCGCTGATTAAAAACAGAAGATATTTAAAAAGAATTTTTCAAGTGGTATTGAAAAAATTTTGATTATTTATGAATATTAAGGATTAAAAAAAAACTTTCTCATACTTATTTTGTTAAATAATGTTATTAGTAATTTCATAAAAGCTAACTATTTTATTTACGATAACCCACGCATCTAAAGAATAATTCGAAATTGATACAATTTTATCGCTTAGGTTTAAGATATCTTCTGCAAAATAACCTTTTTGAAAACCACCAATAATAACAATATAATTTTTAGTCAAATCTTTATCAAATAAATCGAGATGATATTTAACTAATTCCCCCTTGCTTGAAAATATTACAATTTCCTTCTTTTTAAAAGATTTTACTAAATTCCTTAAATTTCCATTAAATTGCGAAATTAAAAGTAATTCTTTTATTCGAATTTCATTTTCCCTTAGCAATTTTGCCATCAATCCTTTAAATCTATTATAATTTCTAGCGATTTTGATTTTAGGATTAATTTCGAATATTTTGTTATTTAAAGTATGAATGTATATTTTTAAATTACCACTTTTATTCAGGGGAGATCCCAAAGCGTTTAATAAGCAGCTATGAGTAATATCAGGACGCCCTCTTTTTCCAACATCTTTTAACTTAACCATCGCAGAATGATGTAATGCGTTATCAAGGAGTTGTGAGGAATAATTATCTCTTTTTAGGTTCCTCTGGATAGCTGGATGCTTTCTAATTTCTTTGGGGATCAATTCTAGTCCGCATTCTGCCAGAATTATCGTTAAAGGCATTTTTAATCCAAAATTTATTATATTTTTTATCTATGAATTACCTTATTTTAAAAAAATACCGCGTTGTTTGATTACAATCCAGACAAGTCGTTGATACGTGAGAACCTTTTCCTTTTGAATGTATTCTCGTTCTACAATTAATTCCAGGATAAAGGAATCCCTTACATTTATGACAAATTCTTTTTTTCCAAATTGAGGGGATTTTAATTTTGGCTCTTTGAGCATATCGTCGCGCTAAGTACACATACCTATTAGCTAGTTCTTTATTGTTTGGGAATATATCATGTGCTTTTTGAAATAAATAGTTCATTCTCGTATCTGCTATTTGTTTAATAATAGTTTGATGTTTTCTTTTATTTTTAGCCATTTAGGTCATTTCACGTTAATATTAATTCTTTTTTTTAATTTGATGCTTTGAAACAATAATAGTTTTACCTCTTACATCTAAAACATGTGAATCTGTCGCTTGAGATATCTGGTCTGCTATACTTTTAATATTTGATTTAGTTGCTATAGATTTTAACATTTTTATTTTTATTATTTTATATCTTTTAAGTAATTGCCGTACATGAGCATTAAATTCATCTGTAATTCCTTTTTTTCCCAAAGTACAATGTGGGTGTGATAATAATACTTTTTTAAACTCGTCTTGATTCATTGTCCCCAAATACCATAATTATCAAAAAATTTTTAATCTACTTATTCTTTTAAAATGTATCATAAATAATTAATTCTTGGTGTATTAATTATTAGCATATATATCGTAGAACCCGAGAAACTGATAAAAACATTGGCAGAAAAATTGAAGGAATATCCCGAAATTAAACCGCCTGAAGGAAGTCAATTTTGGAAGACGGGATTTTTTAAGGAATTAGCTCCAATTGATCATGAAAATTTCTGGTATATCAGATGCGCTTCACTGTTGAGAAAAATCAAAAAATTTGGTCCAATTGGCGTTAATAAACTCAGAAAATATTACGGAGGAAAAAATAGAAAAGGACCAGGGCGTCATCACAGCGCTAAAGGGAGCGGAAAAATTATTCGAGTTGCGTTGCAGCAGCTAGAAAAAGCCAATTTAATCGTAAAACAAGATAAAAAAGGTAGGATTGTTTCTCCAGAAGGGACAAGTCTCTTAGAGAGAACAGCGTACGCAATTTTAAGGAAATAAATTTAAGAATAAATTGTTCTTTGTGGTCTAACTTTGAGCGATGAAGATGAATTAGAGAACATTAGAAGAAGAAAACTAGAAGAATTAAAGCAACAAGCAGCCCAACAACAATATGCCGAACATCAACAAAAAGAATATATGAGCAAAAAATATCAAATAATGAGACAAATATTAAGCCAAGAAGGACGCCAACGATTAGAAAACATAAGAATAGTAAAACCTCAATTTGCAGAACAAATCGAATTACAATTAATACAATTGTACCAATCTGGGAAGCTGCGTGGAGCTACTCCATTACCCGATAAAGAATTTAAAAAAATTTTAGAACAAATTACAACCACAGGGAAAAAAAAAGAATTTAATATCAAAAAATAAATGTTGAGATTAGTATTATGGCACGTAATAAAGATCTACCCTCAAAATTAAGAAGAGCTAAAAAACTTAACCAAAGTCGCTCAGTTCCAACCTGGGTTGTTAAGAGAACTGGAGGCAAAGTTAGAACCAGCCCCTACTCAGGAAGACAGTGGCGAAATACAAGATTAAAAAGAGATTAAGTTAAAGACAAATTTATAACATTATTGATTTAAAATGGCAAAGAAAAAAACAAAAGAAATCAGTTTGGACGACTTAGAGGAAGAACTAATTGATTCTGAAGATGTTGAAAAAGTAGAAGACGAAGAAATAGAAGAGATCGAAGAATTTAGTTTAGATGAGATTTCTGAAGAAGAAGTTAGCGAAGTTTTTGAAGAAGAACTTGAAGAATTAGAAGAACTAGAAGAGGTAGAAGCCCCTAAAGAAGAAATTATAGAT
The DNA here is from genome assembly GCA_005222975.1 of Promethearchaeota archaeon Loki_b31. Taxonomy (GTDB): domain Archaea; phylum Asgardarchaeota; class Lokiarchaeia; order Sigyniarchaeales; family SOKP01; genus SOKP01. The sequence goes on along the minus strand of NJBI01000075.1, from coordinate 10,462 downwards.
GAACGAATATATGTGATTCCTCTAGCAAAAGCAAGACATGGGCCTCGTAATAAAAGGGCTAAAAAAGCTATTAGATATCTCAGAGAATTTATGGAACGCCATTTCAAACCTGAATCTCTAATTATTTCACAACCTGTAAATGAAAAGATATGGTCAAGAGGCATTCAAAAACCTCCAAGAAAGATAAAAGTCAGGGCAACTAAGAACATTGACGGTTTAGTAGTTGTTTACTTGGCCGAATAAACTCACAAATACATTATCTTTATTCTAAAAATTAAAAATTTTTAATAGTCATTTAATTTTAAAAGCTACTTCGTTTAATCTTCTTGTTGTAAAATTTCAAAACTAAACACTTAAGGAAGGTGATCGAATATAGCTGATTTAACCTTAATAAAATTCTACTTTTCTGGAAATTTAGAAACTATGAATAAAGAAGAAGCAAAATCAAAAGTGATTGAGAAGGGAGGCGTTATAAGAGACGCCATTTCAAACGATTTGTGGTATTTAGTTACAAATAACCCCGATGTTAAATCTAAGAAATTTAAAAAAGCCAGAGATTTAGGCGTAACTTTCATCGATGAATTAGAATTTTTAAAAATGATAGAATAATCATTGTGATTTTTTTATTAATAAATATTAACTAAAATAATGGATATTGTAATGCTAATAATAGATATTTTGAATTATTAGTAGTAGATTCATTAAACTTACCTATTTTTAATAAAATATTTATGGTTTAAAACTTTATACTCCACATAACGATTTTCTTAGTTTTGTTAAATGACGATTTTAAAGTATCAGATATTCGGGAAGAACTCTATAGGGGTTTACTTAGCAGTCAATAATTTATTTGGTTTATATCCATCTACTTTGCTTAAACCAGCTATGATGAAAATTGAGAGCGTTTTTAAAGTTCCATTTTTTCCCATTTCAATTAATAATTCTAATTTAATCGGTGTATATACGGCAAGTAATAAATATGGAATAATAGTCCCCCATATAGTTAGGGACGATGAACTTCAAAAATTAAAGATATGTTCAGATGAGCTAAATAGTAATTTTAAGATAGGAATTCTCAAATCTTTAGATAACGCTTTTGGAAATTTGATTTTATGTAATGATAAAGGCGCAATAATTTCTTCTTTTTTAAAAGATTATAAAAAACAGATTGAAGATACCTTAAATGTCGAGACTATAGTTTACGAATTCGTCAATAACTATCTTCCTGGATCGATATCTTTAACGAATAACCATGGATGTTTAGTACACCCTCTTGCAACTGATGAAGAGATTGAAATTATTTCTACAATTTTAAAAGTAGATGAAACGGATGTCTCTACTATTAACCGAGGGATTCCTTATCTCTCCTCAGGAGCGATTGTTAACGACCAGAGCGGTATTTTTGGGATGCCGTCTACTGGACCCGAACTAATGAGACTTACATCCATTCTAAAACTCTAAATTCTTTAGTGTTAACCAATACATAATAAAAAAGCACAAATTTAATATTTTTAAAATAATTATCAATTTTAAATTCGTTGATACATAGGAATTGATAACTCATGTCAGAGATTAAAATTTACAGGATTATTGGTACTTACAAAAAAAAACATAAAAAATATTTGTTTCGAAAGGAAGTTCGAGCCTTAAGCGAAGAAAATGCTCTTGAAAAAGCACTTACTAAAGTCACATCGATCGGCATTTTGAGAAGACAAATAAATATTCAAGAAATAAAAGTGATTTCTCCAGAAGAGTGTAAGGATTATCTTATTCGCGAATTATCGGAATAAAAACTTTCTCACATATAGTTGATTCGTATGGAAAACAATCAAAATTTTGAAAAACAATTACAGCAATTCAGGTATATTAAAGAACAACGAGACATGTTCCAAGGGCAATTTGAAATAGTCAATGCGTCTCTTGGAAATTTATACACTACGAAAAAGACTCTTGATAATTTAAAAGATGGTGTAGATGAAAACGACGAGATTCTAATCCCAATTGGTGGTCTAGTGAGCATAAAAGGATCAATTATAGATACAAAAAAAGTTCTTGTGTCTGTTAACCAAGACACCGTAATTGAAAAAACGATTGAAGAATCTATTGAATTTATCAATAAACTTATGAAACAACATAATGAACAACTAAATTTTTTAAAAGAGAGAATTCTAACCTTGGATTATAACCTTCAAGGAATAAACCAAATGTTACAAGGTAAAACGGGCTAAAATAATTTGATTTTGTCACTTATTTTAGAATAGTATTAATCTTCAATTCACGTGGTTAAGTCAATGAAAAAATTAAGTAATATTTTCTCAATTTTCGTTAAAAAGACTTTATCTGATAAAAGTTTAGATGACGCTTTATACGATCTGAATTTATTATTAATTGGAAATGATGTAGCTACCGAGACCGCAGATGTCCTCTGCGATAAAATCAAAGCGTCGCTTAAGGGCGCAGAGATAGGTCTATTGTCGTCAAAAAGAAAACTTTTATTTGATATTTTAAAAGAAGGAATTACCGACATTTTAACGCCTGAAAAAGACATAAATTTATTGGATGAGATAAATATTAAAAATTCTAAAAACTTGCCATATATTATAGTTTTTTTAGGTGTAAACGGGACTGGGAAAACTACTACAATTGCAAAAATAGCTCATTATTTAAAAAATAATAATTTATCTTCTGTAGCTGCGGCTGCGGACACGTTTAGAGCGGCGGCAATAGAACAACTCTCTTACCATATGCAAAATGTTGGAATTAGAGTTATCAAGCATGAATATAAATCAGATCCTGCAAGTGTTGCTTTTGATGCAATACAACACGCAACAGCAAAAGGAATTAACGTTGTGCTAGTTGATACTGCAGGGAGACAAGTTAGTAATAAAAATTTAATGAGAGAAATGCAAAAAATCGTTAAAGTTGCCGAACCGGATTTAGTCTTATTTGTTGGAGATTCCCTTGCTGGAAATGACGCGTTAACCCAAGCCAAAGAGTTTAATAATAGCATAGGAATTGATGCAAACATTCTAACCAAATTAGATGCCGACGCTAAGGGTGGTGCTGCGTTATCAATATCTTATGAAACTAAAAAACCTATTTTATTTGTAGGAACGGGACAAGGATATGACGATTTAGAACCATTTAATCGTGAAATGTTCATTTCGAACATTCTTGATATTAACGAAGAATAACGATCAAAAGTTTAATCAATAATTAAATTTTTTAAATATTTAGTTTTAATTTAAATATTCTAAAAAAACGGAAGAAAAACGAAAAATGTCAAATTATCCCCATTATGAAAAATACTCTAAATACGACAAAGGTAAAAAATTAAGTCTCTACGAACGTATTGGTGTCTTTTTTCAAAATACTAAAAGAATAATAAAAATTGCCAATAAACCAGATAGGAAAGAATACTTTTTAATTTTTAAGATATGTGGAATTGGATTAATAGTATTAGGAGCCCTATCTTATGTAATCCAACTTATTTGGACCATAATTAGATCCGTCTTAAATATCGGTTAGCAATTTTGAATTTTTCCTATTTTTATTGAAAAGTAAGATAGAATCTATTTTTGAGTTGTTATGTCATGAAAGTATCGTTAAATTATACCGAAAATCTCCATTTTAAAGCTTCTGCGAGACAATTTAATGACTTTAGCGTAGACGAACCTACATCATTTCACGGTACGGATCTAGGTCCAAGCTCCGTCGAGTACTTATTAATTGGAATAGGTGGATGTTTAGGAACAACTTTCATATACTGCCTACAAAAAAGGAATATAAAGATAAAAAGCGTTGAAATCGTGGTAGATGGAAAATTATCTCATGTAGGTCCTAAACTTCTTTTAAGGTTAACTAAAGTGGATGCTGAAATTAAATTTAAACCTGAAAAAAACGCTTCTTCTGAAGATATCAATTTGTGTATCAAAAAGTTTAGAGAATATTGTATAGTTTCAAATTCAATCGCGGATGGCTTGCCTATTAACGTCAATTGTAATAAAATCTGAAATTAATCTCTATAATTCAATGTTTAAAAAAAAATTAGTAATTTTAAAAGAAGAAAACAATTATTTGTTCCGGTATTCTTAAGTCCTCTTCCTTGTTTTTACAAGCGATAAATTTTATTTTCAATTTTAATAAAAGTGAAAGCAAGCGTTTCGTTAAGATGCCATCAATAATTAGAAATTGCGTACTTTTAAAATCTTTAATTTTTTCAAAGATTTCTCCAACCGGGATTTCAAATAGTTTCTCTAAGCTTTTATTAAACCCTATACTGTGGCCTGGCTCTATTTTCTCAAAGCTTTCTTCTATTGTTGAGTAATTTTTGACTTTTAATTTCTTCAATAATTTTTGTAAACGCGATTCCTTTCCCGTATGTTCTTTTCTCTCGATAACCTTAGTCCCATGTGTGGCTCTTACTGGCTTTTTATTTTGGAGAGATTTTATCATTTGTTTACGAGTAAGTTCTTCTACTTCGTAACCTTCTGGTGCTCGCGCCACATAATCAAGCTTTGCAACTTGTAAAAGTTCATTTAAAATAATAGTCCCTCCACGATCTCCATCCAAGAAAGCTATGACGCTTTCTTTTTTCTTAGTTAAACTAATAATCGACTTAGGAACTTGAGTACCTTGTACGGCAACTGTATTTTTAACTCCTATCCTCAATAGGTTTAATACATCTGCTCGACCTTCAACGAGTATTAGTTCTGAACTAGAGTCAATGTTAGGACCAGCGGGTAAGCCTTCTGGACCCCAAGAGATAATTTCTCCTAGTTTTATATCCGTATCGATTTGTTCTTCTATTTCGCTTGGTTCTAAAGATTTTTCATCCCATTCTTTTAATAGTTCAGCCGCCCGTTCAATTATTTGTTTACGTTTAGCTTCTCTCACATCTCTTATTTCTATTAATTGAATTTCAGCTTCACAAGGTCCAACACGCGAAACAGTTTCTATAGTTGCCGCCAATAGAGCAGTTTCTTTACGAGTAAGGCTAGAGGGGATTTTAATGATTCCTTCGGAAATTCCTTCCTTTGATTCATTTTCAACCTCAATCCGTCCTATACGCCCTGACTTTTGAAGATCTCGCAAGTCGAGATCTAAAAGAAGACCTTCAGTTTGTCCAAAAATGGCGCCGACTTTAGACAATTAAGTCGAATTGACTTTATTTATATCGGACTTCTCAACAACGCCTTTAATTTTGAACTTAGTTTCAATAATATATTTTGTAGTAAAATCTATGTTATTAGTAATCTTAATCAACTCCTTTTTTTAATAAATAGAATTATAGCTAAGTTTCACAAATCACAATCTAATCTATACTATTACTTTTAATATAGATATCTCTTATAATTTTTAATTAATCGTCTATTTTAATTCAGATTAAAATCATAAATCTGTATTATGTGACTTGATTATAACCTTAATTACTGATTCTAATTTGATAACTTAATTATTGATTCTAATTTGATAACTTAATTAATGATAATAATTTCAATTATTTTTTAATTTTGATAATATGTTATACTAAGTTTTTAAATAAATTAAATAAATTCTCAAATAAATCTTTTATTGTTATAATAAAAAATAACTTAAAATCCTCAAAAAAATTATAAGACATTATAAAATATTGAAATGTTTTCATGGAAAAACCTTTATTGCATCTTTTTCAGGCTCTAAATTTTTAAAAAAATCTCTGAAAAAATAAATTAAACGCATAATTCGTCTTCCATCATCATTAATATAATATTTAGTTGGTGTATGACCTCTTCCAATAACAAGCTCACCATATTTATCTAAAAACTCACGTTTTACATTAAATAGATAACCCACTGCAGATTTTGAAAGTTTTGTCTTATTCATAAGATCACCAGTACTGACTACTCCTTTTTCTTCTGAAATTTTAAAAATAGCCATTAAGAATTTCTTTAAAGGTATGCGTTTACTTCCCTTAAGTTTTAAAACATCTTTAATCAAATTTTTATTTTTCATATGATGAATAAGATTTTGCTTAAACTTTTCTATAGTATCATTATGATCCTTGAAATTTGCATTACTAAGCTCTTGCTCGTCATAAATTTTATTCGAAATAGTTTCGTGAATAACCATGTGATCATTACAACAAACAAAAGCTCCTTTATTGTATTTTTTTTTCATTTCTTTAACAATTACAGAACATGGAAGAAAAAATAAATCGTTAATTTTCTTTCTTTCCTTCCTTTCTTCTGGCGTTAGTTCATTTTTTTTATATAAATGATTAAAATCAAACACTGGTAAATGATCTTTCGAATTAAATTCTCCGCAAATAGGACAAACTCCTCCGTATAGAAGATCTATAAAATACCTTTTTTTCAAGCTAATAATTATGTCGTCTATCCATCTCTTTTTTTCGGTTGCTGTTTTGGTCTTAGTTTTATAAAAATTATCCACACACACTGTAGCAAGAATGTGGATAATTTCCGCAGATAGGTCAAATATATCTTTATAAGGAAACTCTTTGCAATATACATCTTCCCAACTAATAAGTTTTTTAAAATCATAGAAAGAATACGAGTGAAATAGTTGATGGTGGCATCTGCATTTTAATATTACTGATTCTAATTCCATTTGATTAATTAAATCAGATAAAAAATATGGATTACCACGATTGATATTAAATAATTTACTTAGTCTTTCAGAACGATATTCATCTTTTCTTAAATCTTCATCTTCATGATGAAAAGATTTTGCTCGTAATCTCGGAAATGATATATTATGCTGCTTTCTTTCCATAAAACAATCCAAACACACGCTTAATCCATTTTTAAAATATTTCCCTTTATAAATATGTTTCATTATATAAATTTTAATTCTACTTCCAACTCTATAGTTATGCTCTGATTTTGTGCTTTGAGACCAATAAGTCTTTCCAGACGATACTTTTTTTCTTCGAGCAGGGAAAAGATTTGAATATCCGGCCCCTTTTACATAATCATAAATATCTCCAATTTCTCGATGGAGAACATCTTCTTTTAAAAATAAATTGATATCTTTTTCATTCATTAAGAATCTAACAAATGGAAGACAAAAAAAATCAGCACCAACTATATTATGAGTCTTAATTGATATTATCAGCAATTTTATTATGTTACATAAATCAGTAAGATATTTAACAAATGTCTCTAAATAGTTTCTTCCCATCTCTTTATAATGTTTAATCTCTCTCTCCGTTAATTGTTCGAGCAGTTGCTTCTCTTTTTGAGTTAATCGTTTTTCTTCACCAACAAAAATCTCTTTTAAGCGTAAAATAATTTTAGATATGAAAATCTTTTCTAAATGTAGAATGAGGTTAGGTAAATCAAGCTCCGCGTTATTTAATAATTTAAAAAAATAGAGAGATAATATCTTTCTGGATCTTCCCAATTGAGCCCCCTTAAAATCGAATTCTAACTTTTGTGCTATTCCTTTATACAAATCTCGATATAGTCTGGGAATTACATCTTTACTAACTCCTATTATTTTCCCCATTTTTAATCCACTAATCTTTTTCATTTTTTCATGTGATAATATTACCGTATAAATAATTGCTGCAGCGTTCGATAAAGGACGCGTTTGAGGTGATATATTTATTTCCCCTCTTTCTGCTCTTGAAATATGCTCATTTAGTATTTTTTCAGATTTTAATAAAATAATCTTTTTCTGCTCTTCCGTATATTCAATTAACCCGGTAAGATTTTTAATATGTTTCATTACGTTTTTTTCGAAATTAGGAAATTTGATATTAGAGATATGAGATTCTTGTGGCATAGAACTTTGAACTTCTTTTATATTTAATTTTTCATTAGAATTTATTAACTCCTTTAATTTTAATATTTTCTGCGAGATGTGCTTAACAAATTTGCTACGCACTCGAATTTCAAAAAACCTGTTCATCAGTTCCCACAAATGATTATAATAATAATCTTTAAAAGCCCGAATATTTGCTAATAATTCTAATTGGATCGGACCTAAACCCTGTAGTCTTTCTGTTAAGAATTTTAATCTATTCTCTTCTATTTCAGTAAGTTTTTCGTGTTGAGCCTTTTCATATAATTCAAGAAAGTTTCGAGTTAAATACTCGAACTCGTTATAACTCTCAAGGGCTTTTCTTAGCTCGGATTTAAGCTCAGCGTTGCATTCTTCCTCAGAAGCATCTTTTATCCATTGTTTAAGGGTTGTTTTCCAACCCTCTTCTTCAATTTCTTTTTTTTTTTCACTTTCACTTTTAGAAATTTTAATCTTTTCCGATCTTAATTCTCGTTGCTCTAACCATTGGCTATAACCTTTTGTTTTTTTTCTAGCATATATAGATCTTCTGCCCGTTTCTTGGCGATATAACTCTTGAAGAAGTTCATTTTTCTTTTCGTCCGATTCTTCACTTCTTAGCTTAATAATTTCCTCAAGAAAATCTTTCTTATCTTTGGATTCGATTTCGATAGCATCTAATTCTAGTTTTAATACTTCTAAATTTTCTTTATTCTCAACGATTTCCTTTAACTTTACTTTAAGTTCGGGGCTAATTTTCCCTTCAGACGCTTGCTCTATCCAATTTCTTATTATTTCTTCTAAATTTTCTTTATTTTCCTGCGCTTTCTTTAATTTTAATATTTTCTGCGAGATGGGCTTAAAAAATTTGCTAAGCACTCGATTAACAAGAGGCCAATTCCAAAAATCTTCACAATATTGCTCGGCGATATGTTTTTTAATAAAAAAAACACTTTTTAATAATTCAAATTGGATCGGATCTCGCTCATGTAGCCTATCCGTTAAGGATTTTAATCTATTCTTTTCTTTTTCAGAGAGTTTTTTGTGTTGAGACTTATCATACAATTCCAGATACTCTCGAGTCAAATCCTCGAACTCGTTATAACTCTCAAGGGCTTTTTTTAACTCAGATTTAAATTCAGCGTTGTATTCTTCCTCGGAAGCCTCTTTTATCCATTGTTTAAGGGTTATTTTCCAATCTTCTTCTTCAATTTCTTTTTTTTTTTCGCTTTCACTTTTAGAATTTTTAAGCTTTTCCGCTTCTAATTCTCGTTGCTCTAACCATTGGCTGTAACCTTTTGTTTTTTGTCTAGCATATATAGGTCTCTTGCCCGTTTCTTGGCGATATAATTCTTGAAGATGTTCACTTTCATCTTCGTCAGATTCTTCACTTTCTAGCTTTGTATCTTCTTGTTGAACCAATTTCTCTTCTAATTCAACAGCCTGCTCTATTAGGTCTACTCTATCTAATTTTTCTTTTAGGTCCTCTTCGCTCGCTTCGTCTTCGTGATCGACTAGCTTTAATTTGTCCCGTTCTTTCTCTTCAATTATTTCTTCTAATTTCTCCTCAAATATTGTCGTTTCTATGGATTCCTCTACTCTCACATCTATCTCTTCTTGCGATTCCCCTTGTTGAACCAATTTCTCTTCTAATTCAACAGCTTGCTCTACTAGATCTATTCTATCCAAATCTTCTTTTAGATCCTCTTCGCTCGCTTCGTCTTCGTTATCGACTAGCTTTAATTTGTCCCGTTCTTGCTCTTCAATTATTTCTTCTAATTTCTCTTCAAACTTGGTCGTTTCTATGGATTCCTCTACTTTCACATCTATCTCTTCTTGTGAATTCCCTTGTTGAACCAATTCCTCTTCTAATTCAACAGCTTGCTCTAATAGATCGATTCTATCCAAATCTTCTTTCTCTACGCTCTCCTCATCTTCGTGATCTTTTAACTCCTTTCGCTCTTTTTCTATTATTTTCTCTAGTTTCTCCTCAAACTCGGCTGTTTTTATGGTCTCTTCTATAGCTTCCTCTACGCTCACATCTATCTCTTCTTGCAATATCATTTGTTGAACGAAACCCTCTTCTAATTCAACAACCTGTTCTATTAGATCCATTCTATCCAATTGTTCTTTTAGATCCTCTTCGCTCGCTTCGTCTTCGTGATCGACTAGCTTTAATTTCTCCAGTTCTTGCTCTTCGTATAATTTTTCTGCGTTTTTAAGCGTTTCATACATCTCTTCCGCTTCGTGCATTACTTCTTCTATCTCTTCAGGAGATAGAATCTCTAATTTATCGCGAATTTCCCATAAATATTCAAATTCCTCTGTACTAGTAATTTTATTAAAAACTGTTATATCTTGCCTAAGTTCTTCTGTTTCTTGCTCCTCTTTACTATTTTGATCGTCTTGATATTCTTCTGGGCGAATCTCGATTTGCTCTTCTTGTTCCTGGTGTTCCACATTACATTCAATTTCTTCTATTTTATTAGATAAAACTGTAGAAGTTGATAGGGATTCAACATTTTCGACATAATCTTTTTTATTGTATTCCTCGTTTTGCTCGTCATTTTTGTCCTTCTCATTTTTTTCTCGCTCGCCATACTTATCTTCGCTCCAATCTATATCGTCCCATATAGTTTTTTCTCGCTCACCATGTTTATCTTCGCTCCAATCGATC
>NJBI01000074.1 GCA_005222975.1 Promethearchaeota archaeon Loki_b31 | reverse complement strand
CGTATCGATATTTCCATCACCCCAATCAATGGTAAAATTATAGGTTCCAGTTGATTCTAATGGTAATGCAACTTGATTACTAGAACTAGAACTTGAACTTGTTAATGTAGTATTCCATACTGAGTTAAAAAATGTATCTATGGAAAAGCTGACTGATGTGTTTCCAATATTTCCTGCTGAATCATTAGCCCATACATGTATTGTATTTGAACCATTTCTAAATTTAACGTATTGTGCTGAATTACAAATAACATCTACACCATTCCAGTTGTACCATATTATATCTATTCCTTTGTTGTCAGTTGCATTGATTTCCAGTAATAGCGTAGTTGCATGATATGTTGTATTAGAAAGGCTGATAATTTGCACTTTTGGGTTTGTTGTATCAATTTCTTCGGGTTTTTCAGAAGAACTTATTAGAAAAATAATTACTGTTGCAAGAGAACTTATTAATATGGCTGATATCAATAAAATTGAGTAAAGTTTTTTTTTTTCCATATTTTAGACCTTTAGTTTTTTATCTAGTAAATTTGTGAATAACAAATTACGGGCTACCTTTCCAAATTATTAATTCATATATAAATATTATTAAAATTACTTCAACAGTCTCATAGGTGAATATCTGTTTATTTGGGAGGAAAATTTAAGGGGAATCGATAACCTAATGGAAATATATAGTAGTTGGGAACATTCAGTGTTTAAGAATAAGTAATTTGCATTAGATTTGAACTTGTATCTAGCAAATATTTTTATCATCCAATTTCATATCTTATTCATATGAAAGAATTGAGTATAAAGAAAGTTATTATTCATAGATCAGGGATTTCTTATTTCATTCTTGAGGGTTTGATGAAAGGAACTGATACGTTTGAGTTAGAGTTTAAAATAGACGAAATGGATGATGTGTTAAAATCGCTCTTTGTTTTAGATACTAGCGAAAAGGGCTATATAAGCTCGATCTCCTACGACGCGGCTTTAGAGACCTCTCAACTATTAAAATCTATTATGCTAAATATTCCCGATAGAGACTCTTTTTCTTCTTTAATAACCCAAATAAAAGGGGCTAGCATTAATCTTACCATAACTGGGGGAAAAATTATATCAGGAACAATCATGGGAATAGAAGAATTTGAGAAAATGAGTAAGGACGAAAAAATTATCGAAAAATTATTGATTCTGCTCCAAGATAACGAAGTTATTTCAAAAATAAAATTTACTGAAATAAAATCCTTTGATATCTTGAACGAAGATATTAAAAAAGATCTTAAATTTTTTCTCGATACCGTTATATCTGGGAAAAAAAAGGACGCAAAAAAAATCAAGATTAACTGTGAATCTGGAGGAAACGACGAGGTCGATAGGATAATTTTTGTCTCTTATATTCGAGAAAGTCCAATTTGGAAGACATCCTATCGTTTGATAATGAGTAAGGAGCAAGCCTTAGAAGAAAAATGTTTACTATCCGGATGGAGTCTTATTGAAAACACAACTAATCAAGACTGGGAGAATATCGAGTTATCTTTGGTAGCTGGAATGCCAGTTTCGTTTAAATACGAGTTTTATCAACCTATCTTCATACAACGACCTGTAATTCGGCCCCCAAGAGTATTAAGCGTAAAACCTACTGAAATTGAAGAAGGTTTTGAAATGGAAAAATTTAGAGACTATGAAATGGCAGAAATGGCAGCAAAACCAGCGGCAATGAGAAAGAAGGCTATAATGAGAACAGGAGCACCTCCACCCGCACCAAGAGGGGCAATAGGATACGGTGGCGTACAAAGCGTCATGAACATGACAGACCATGCATTACTAGATAAAGTAAAATCGCAAACAAAAATTCAAACAAAAGACTTAGGAGAACTATTTGAATATAACATTTCAAATTTAGTAACAATAAAGAGGAAGCAATCTGCTTTAGTTCCAATCTTGACAGAATCTATAAAAGCAAGACGAGTTTTATTATACAATAAAAACGAATACGATAGAAACCCGAACGCTTGTCTTGAGATAACAAATAATACAATTCTAACGCTAGAAAGAGGACCAGTGACTATAATATACGACGATAATCTGGCAGGAGAGGCTATTATACCTTTTCTAAATAAAGAAGATACGCGGTTGTTGAATTATGCCGTAGAGCAAGCCGTAGTTATTACACACGAACAAAAATCCGAAAGTCTAAGCGTGCATAAAGTTACCTTTGGTAGTGGATATTCCTACGAATATTATTACACTAACCTAATGACCACCTATAAAATTAAAAACAAAACAAATGAAGAGAAGAAACTTTACCTCGACCACCCCAAAACTCACGGTTATAAATTTGTAGAAAAACCTAATGACCCAGAAGAGACTCCTAATTATTGGCGTTTTAAACTAAAATTGAAACCTAAAGATGCAATCAATTTCAAATTAAAAGAACAACGCGAAGATTATTCAAGTAATTACCTCTGGAATTGGTCTAAAGACGATATTTTAAAGAGGGTAGGATTTTATATCAAACATAAGTTTATCGACGAAAAACTCGAAGCTAAATTAAAAGAAATCGCAGAATTTATTCAAACATTGAACGATAAAAGAAACAGAAGAGAAAATTTGGACCAGGAGAGAGACCTAATGACGGACGAACAATCAAGGCTTAGAGAAAATATTTCGGTTTTAGGGAATGATAGCCAATCTGTCTCGTTAAAAGAACGGTACGTTAAAAAGCTGAACGACCAAGAGACTAGATTTGAAAAAATTTCCGTAGAATTGAAAAAACTAGATAAAGAAATTGATTCATTGAACAAGAAAATTGAAAAACAAATGAATAAACTAAAGGCTTAATAAAAAGTTTTAAAAACTTCTATTTTTCTTTTTTATTACAACATTCCTACATCTATAAATAACTATAAATAGAAAAAAAAAAATAAATTATGTAAAATAGAATATTTTATAATAAAATTCTGAATGGTGTGAAATATGAGTATTGATGAACTTCAAGAACAAGTTGAAAAATTAAAAGACGAAATGGATGTGCTCGAAGAGGTTTGCGATACGCTCCCTCAATGTAAAGAAGACGATGGCTGCGATACTTGCGAAACCTACAAGAAAATCGATAAACTTAATATAAAAATCGGAGAATTAGAAGAAAAAATCGAATCCTTAATGGGAGAAGATGATGAAGATGAAGAAGAAGAGTAATAACTTCTTCAAAAAATAATCAAATTTCTATATTTTATTTAAATCTTTAATTTTTTTAATTACTTTTTCGCTTAATTGTGCTACTTTCTTCCTATTTTGACTTTAAACCTTTATATAAACAACTATTTAAAAAAAAATTAAAAAAGAACATAGTATTCTCCTTTTTATATTTAATAGAATGATAAAATTAAAAATCTAAAAAAGGTCGCGATATTAAAATGCCAGGTAAAAAATTTGAAGTGCAAGCAATTGACGACGAAATTCTTGCGAAATTTAGCCTTAAAAATCGATACTCTTTCTTGAATAATAATTTAACGGCTATTCTTTCAACAAAAGAATTCAACTTCTTTAAAGAAGTCCAACGATTTTGTATGCGCTTCGAAAAAAAAAATGAAATTACGCACGGACCCGACGAAGATGTTTACGATTGGGTTCCCGCTTTTGGAGAAAGGGGTTATATAACCCGTCAGCACACATTCGATGTGTGCGATGTTCATTACGACTATTGGGGTTTAGCTCCTGATTTTTTGCGAAATTTAGCACTCGATTTCTTTGATCCCCAATTTGCGATGGGTGGTGGAGGTACCGTATTAGCTATCAATCCTATTTACGAGCACCACGAAGATGTCCCAGTAAGGCTAGAAGCACTTAAAGAATTAGTTACTGGAAAGACTCCTGGAGCTATTCTTATCACTGAACCTAAGCGCGGTTCCGATGCCGTACATCAATTAACAACTTGCGACGAACAAGACGATGGTTCGTTTTTACTCAATGGAATTAAGATTTATAATACTAATGCGCCCAAATCTAAATGGCTCGTAACTTACGCTACAGCTGAGAAAAACAACGGGAACACGATGGCCCAGTTCTTAGTAAACTCCGAATGGGAAGGCCTTCTCCTCGAACGGGTTAATATACCATGGATACCTAAGCTTTATCTTGGAAAAGAAACTTTTACGAATGTTCGGGTTCCAAAAGAATACGTGTTAGGCGGCGTAGGAAAAGGTCGCGAACATTTGTTCGAGGGTTTAGTACCTGAAAGAATATCTATAGCAATTATGGGTCTTAGTGAATGTTGGGGTGCGTTAACACATGCAATAATATACGCTAACAACAGAAAGCAGTTCGATCAAATGATCTTAAGGTTCCAAGGAGTTGGATTTTTACTTGCAGACTTATGGGCAAGAACAACTAATGTCACGCTTGGGCTTCTCAAATTCTGTGAGTCATTTGATGAAAAATACATAAAATTCAATGGAGAAATTCCTAAAAACATTTCCCAAGCAATGGTTGCCTCAGCAAGTCAATTCAAGTATCACGCTGCGAAACTCGCGAATAAGGTGTGTTACGAATGCGCGAATAACATGGGAGGAGCTGGACTATGCGATAACACTTTAATGCACGATTATATGAATATCTCGAGGATCCAAGAAATCGTTGGCGGTTCGAGACAAATCCAGCAGTATATTATGAGTATGAGCTTACGCCAACTTTATAAAATGTCCGTTTCATAAGTTTCTGTGAACTAGAAAAATTATTAAATATATAACTTCTTTTATTTTTATTTTAGAACAAGCTCGTTTAGGTGCTTTTTTTATACAAAAAAAATGATATAAAAAATAGAAGTGCTGCGAATAAAAGGGTAAATCCGGTCAATAGAAAAATTCCTTGATACGATAAGAACACCAAAATATAACCGCTTATAATTGGACCAATTGTTTGACCGATATCCATAATAGTACTTAGAACCCCAATTGCCGAACCATAGTTTTCTTTTTCTAAAAGATCCGTTATATACGCTGGTGTAGAAGAGGTGACACTTGCCATTCCTATACCAAAACTTATAAAAATAACTATTAACAAAATTAAATTCACAGTATGTGGTATAAACAAGGTTACAAAACCTCCTAAAAGGAGTCCACCAAGGATGACGTGTTTTCGTCCAAGTTTGTCTGATAAATGCCCCATAAAAGGTTTACCTACAATTAGCGTAAATGTAAGAATAGCGGGCATTAACCCAATTAACCAAGGTTCGTAATTAAGAAAACTAATATAAAGAATAAAATAAGCTTCAATAATTCCATAAGCAAAATATTGACTGGCTTGAATAATGCTAATTATCATGATCTTTTTATGACTAATAACATCTTTTAGACCCCTTAGAAATTCTTTTATTGTAAATAATTCTCTTTTTGAAATGTCAGCTTGAGTATAACGAGATTTGCGAGTTTTGTAATAAAACATTGCAAAGAAAAATGCAATAATTCCTGAGAAACCACATACGAGATACACTCCATAATAATAATAATTTGTGACGTAAAGGATAAAGCCACCGGTTATGGGTGCGAAAAACCGACCGATAAGGGTTATTGAAGAAAATAGTGAAATTTTTTCTCCTTTTTGTTTTGGATATAATTCCGCTATTGCACTCGTGGCGACAGGAACAAATATTGCTGTGGAAAAGCCGTGGTAAAATCGAACTAGCATTAAGATCCAAATGTTAGTCGCAAATAGATAAAAAAAAGGTGCTGAAGCAAAAATTACAACTGATAATAAAACAAGTTTTTCTCGACCATACATATCAGAGAGGCGACCAGCAAACGCACTTACAATTATTCCAGGGATAGTAGATGCTGCGAAAATGTACCCGATGAATTGGAGTTCATGGGAGGAAGTTATTAAAGACTTCGCAAAAAGTGGTAAAATTGGACTCTTTGACATAGTTGAGCTAAAGATAGCAACCAACCCAAGAATACTTATCATCAAAAAATAACTTTTCTTTAGACGCATGAATTTATCAATATTTTTTTAAACCATTGAAGAAAATCAAATTGTTCTACTAAAAGAATATTACCAAAACAATGTATTTTTTTTGGACCTTTTTCTTTTATTTTAAAATTAGCTCGTTTAGGTGCTCTATTTTTATCAAAAATAAAAAAAAAAATGAGAAATATGAAGAAATTGGATGTTTTAAATGCCCGACATCTTGTAAAGTTGTCTCATGGCCATTGACATGACATAATTTTGGATTTGTCTGCTTCCTCCAACGATTTCAGCGATTCTAGACATGTTTAATAAATCTTGCATTAGAGTGTTATCGCATAGTCCAGCACCGCCCATAAGATTTGCACTTTCATAACAAATTTCTGCTGAAAGTTTAGCAGCGTGATACTTGAACTGACTAGCAGAAGCTATTAAAGCTTGTGAAATGTTTCTAGGTAGTTCTCCTCCAAACTTTTCCATCTTACTATCATAATTTTTACAAAACATTAAAAGGCCTAGCGTGACGTTAGTTAATCTTGCCCATAGATCGGTCAATAGAAAACCTACTCCTTGAAACTTCAAAATCATTTGATCGAATTGCTTTCTGTTATTTACATATATTGCCGCATGAGCAACAGCGTTCCAACACTGGGCTATGCAATCGATTGCAATTCCTATTCTTTCCGGAACCAAACCCTCAAAAAGATGTTCTCGTCCCTTTCCTACGCCCCCTAACACGTAATCCTTTGATACTCTAAGGTTATCGAACCTTTCCTTACCTAGCCACACTTTTGGCACATATGGTATGAAAACGCGTTCACAGTTCCAGCCGTCCCACGATGTATCGATTAAGAACTGGGCCATCGTGTTCCCGTTGTTTTTCTCTGCGGTAGCGTAAGCAACGACGTATCCCGCTTTAGGTGCATTCGTGTTATAAATCTTTTCTCCGTTAAGAAGAAAAGATCCGTCAGGTTGCTCGTCGCACGTGGTCAACATATGAACTGCATCCGAGCCCCTTTCTGGTTCGGTGATTAATATTGCTCCTGGCGTTTCGCCTGTCACAAATTTTTTTAAGATTTCTAATCTAATAGGTATATTTTCGTGATGTTCGTAAATAGGGTTGATAGCTAACACGGTTGCACCCCCAGCTAACGAAAATTGGGGATCAAAAAAGTCTACGGCTAAACATCTCATTAATTCCGTGGTTGCACCATAATCAGGGTAACTAATATCAATCATTTCGAAACTGTGAGCTCTTGTTAGGAAACCCTCGGCCCCAAATGCTGGGATCCAATCGTAAACATCTTCGTCAGGACCGTGAGTAATATTATTTTTCTTTTCGAAACGCATACAGAATTTTTGAGCTTTTTTTAGAAAATTAAATTCCTTTGGTTCCAAAATAGCCGTTAAGTTCGTGTTTAAAAACGAATATCTGTTTTTTAAGCTTAACTTTTCAAGGATTTCGTCATTTATAGCTTGAGTCATAAACCTAGTTTTTTTTTCTTCTTCCATTTTTCTAACTCCGAATTTTTTAATCTATTTAAAATTTAAAAGAGAAATAGTATTACTAGGAAAAATATGATTTGACTTTTTAACTTTTTTTATTGAATATGTATTAACAATAGACATATTGATAATTAATTGCTTATTTTCGCGTCAAAAAAAAAAAAAAAGAGAATGTAGACAATTTAATGTTCTATATGCCCGACATCTTGTAAATTTGGCGTAACGCCATGCTTAGAATGTAATTTTGTATTTGCCGGCTGCCACCTACGATCTCTTGAATTCTGGAGATGTTTAATAAGTCATGCATCAAAGTGTTATCGCATAAACCCGCCCCTCCCATAAGATTTGCGGCTTCGTAGCAAATTTCTTTCGAAAGAGCACATGTATGATATTTATACATGCTTGCCCCAGCTACCATAGCTTGAGCAAGGTTTTTTGGAAGATCTCCTCCAAACTGTTCAACCTTCTCGTCGTATTTTTCACAAAACCTCAGCAACCCCTGAGTAACATTTGATAATCTTGCCCAAAGATCAGTTAAAAGAAATCCTACTCCTTGGAATTTTAGAACCATTTGATCGAACTGCTTTCTGTTGTTAACATATATGGCCGCATGAGCTATTGCGTTCCAAGATTGCGATGTAGCATCGAGTGCGATACCTATCCTTTCAGGTACTAACCCTTCAAATAAATGCTCGCGTCCTTTTCCCACTCCTCCTAAAATGTAATCTTTAGGCACTCTAAGATTTGTAAAGTGTTCGTGACCAATCCACACTTTTGGAACCCAAGGGATCATAACGCGATCGCAGTTCCAACCCTCCCAAGAGGTATCGATTAGGAACTGAGCCATCGTGTTCCCGTTGTTTTTCTCTGCTGTAGCGTAAGCAACGACATACCCCGCTTTAGGTCCATTAGTACTAAAAATCTTTTCTCCGTTAAGAAGAAAAGATCCATCTTCTTGTTCGTCGCATGTGGTCAACATATGAATTGCATCGGAACCTCGCTCAGGTTCTGTAATTAAAATCGCTCCAGGCGTTTCACCGGTGACAAATTTCTTTAAGATTTCTAATCTAATAGGTATATTTTCGTGATGATAATAGATTGGATTAATAGCCAGTATTGTAGCCCCCCCTGCCATAGAAAACTGAGGGTCAAAGAAACTTAAGGCTAAACATCTCATTAATTCTATGGCTAATCCATTGTCTGGAAAATTTAAGTCAATTTCTTCGTAAGGATGAGCGCGTGAAATTAACCCTTCTTTTCCAAAATCGGGGATCCAATGATAAAATTCTTCGTCTGGGGCATGAGTGATGTTATTCTTTTTTTCATAGCGAATACAAAACTTTTGAGCTTTCCTAAGAAAGTTCATATGCTTTTGGTCTAAAATAGTCATTAAATTAGTATTCAAGAAAGAATATCGATTCTTAAGGCTTAACTTCTCAAGAATCTCGTCACTAATGGCTTGGTGAATAAATTTGGTTTTTTTTTCGTTTTCCATAATTTTAACTACCACTTTTTGACAATTTTATAATTTTATGTTAAATATATTCTACTATGAAGAAGGTGATGTATCTTTTTAATTTATTTACTAGAAATTGTAATTTTAGGGTTCATTTTGAGAAAAATGGTTGATAATTTTTATCTTACTATTTCCAAATTTAATAATAAAATGATTGGAACATGAACATTCGAATAAATAATAAGCATATTCGATACTTTTACATTATTATTTTTTTTAATCTGTTAGAAAATTTCTTAGAAATTATTAACGCGGTTTCAAAAGGGCAGTTCTTCTTGAATTGAATAACGGTAATAAAATTTTCAATCCCAACTAAAGATAAAATCCCGTAATCTTCGAGAGAAATTAATTCGTGTATTCTAGAATTTCCAATAATAAATCGGCTTTCTAGTAGCCTTATAATTTCAGATAATACGTTAGAATTAAGGTAAGAGACAATTACTCTTCCTGTCTGAGTTAGTAATGCAGAAGATATGACGAAAGACGAGAAAGTATGGAGTTCTTTAAAAACTTCAATTAATTCCTTTTGAATTTCTTCCGAAACTAGCTTTTTGCTTTCAATGATCTCATCAACATTTTTTTCAAAGTTTTGGTATTTTGAAATTTCGCCATCAAAATTCTCAGTAAGCAGCTGCAAATCAAACTCGTTTAGGAATTCGCTTTTAATTTCTCTCAATTGATTCCTTAATTCGACGAGGTTATCGGTTCTATCGCTAAATAAAGCGAACATTAATTCACTTGAGTCAGCTTTTTCAACCTCAAAAATAAATCTAAACGGTCCGACCTCTATTTCAGATAGCTCCTTAGTTTTCAGAGTTTGTTTAACAAAAGAAAAAATCGCACTTAAAAAGCTACTTGTCAGTTTAATGTTAAAAATATCTTCATATGTTTTATAAAAGATTAGTTCCCCTGTAGATTTCATAATGAAGATATTTTTTATCATGCAAGTTCAAAAATTAAATTTATTTTACTAAATAATACAGATTTTATACTTTTTTAATAATAGTCTAAGTTTAAAAATTCTTGTATAGTTCGTTCTTATAACATTAACGCAATATAATTACACATTTTTATCAAAAATTTAATTTGATGAAAATGTTAGTTTAACAATTTAACTAAATTTTGATAAGCCCAAATTAAGATTTTTATTTTTTATTCGAGAAAAGAAAAAATTTAGAATCCATCAAATTTAGCCCATTCGTCGTCGTCTTCGAATTCGTCTTCTTCTTCACGAAATTCTTCAGCTTTTTTTGCCTTAGTCCCTTCAGTTGATTCTTCTTCGTACTCATCATAATCGTCGTCAAAACTTATGGCTTTATCTAAGTCCGTAGTTATTTCTTCCTCGCTAATTTTTATTTCAGGGATTGGTTCTTCTTTGCGCTTTTTCTTTCCAACAAGTTTAAGATAGTCTCCATGAATTTTAATTGTTATAGGTGTTTCTTCTTGTAGAAGGCGCACTACCACTTCCTCACTGCTTGATGTATCGTGTGGCATACGCATTACAATAGCTCTGGAGCCTTCAAATACACCACTTATAATTTCAACAGTATCGCCCGATTCTAAATATTCGGTAACACTCCTTGGGAGTAGTACGTGTTTTAACTCGACTAATTCAATATTTTGAACGATCCTTCCTTTTATATGAGGTATACCTTGTACTGCAATTTGGACAGCCCTCTTCTGGGGCGCTTCAAAGAACACATAGCCTGGTAATAAAGGGGATACGAGCATTGCCCTAATATCAGGAACAATATCTAAGATTTTAAATCTGTAGAAAATTTGTTTTAAAATATTGCTTTCTTGATTAATTGTAGTCCTTACAGCAAAGAGAGTAGTAGAAGGTTCTTGATCTTCTTCTTTCTCGATAATAATTAAGTTATCTTCTAAATCTGCTTCTTCCTTTTCACTCTCTTTTACAATATCCTCTTGATCCACCATTCCTTTTCACTTTTTCCTTATTTAAATTATCCAAATTTAAGATGTTTAAATAACAATTTCTTAGAAAAGAAGTTTATGATCTAAAGGAAATTCTAAATTAAAAAATTTTGCTTTTTAAAGAGATTTTAAAAATAAGCGTAAAATTCTGCCTATTACAAACAATTAAAGATATTTTGAACTTTTAAAAAGGAATATTATTTATATCTAATATTTCTGGAATTCTTTTGTTTCGATCAAGCCAAGAAATTTCAGCATTAGTATATCGCCAAGTAATTTCACATTTACCCAACTTACCTTCTACTTTCGTTTCCCAATCCCATGGAGATATTACTATCAAATCACCTTTTCTTATCCATACCCTTTTTTTAATTTTACCACGAATTCTGCCTATTCTATGTTGACCATCTTGACAAAATACGCCCATTCGTTCACTACCATATATATCAACAACTCTAGCAAACATTTCTCCAATTCTGGTATTTGGGAATTTTACGCGCGTAATTACGGGGGGTATATAAGGACCTCTACTCTTCCCCCTCTTCGCTTGTTTTTTTTTAGCCACAATTTTTTACCTTTTATTTTCAATTTATAAAATTAAAACTTATCTTCAGGTTTATATTCTCCTTTAATAAATACTATTTTTACACTTTTATCAGAATTATTACGAATATTATGCATTTCTTTTGGTTCAATTAAGAATACGCTTCCTTCTGGAGCGTCGTATTCTTTATCGTCTATAATCATAATGCCATTACCGTCAACAAAATAGAAAGTTTCGTCAATAAAGTTATGTCCATGAGATTTTTCGGCCATAGATTCGCCTGGTTTAAGCAAAATTAAACCCCAATCAATGCTAGGCCCGCGCATTAAATATTTTACGCCAGAATCTCCTTCTCTATACTTAAAGTCGTTTTCGTTAACGCGTTTAATTTTTTATCACTAATTCTTTTATTATAAATCAAATTATCAAAATTAAATTAAGTTAAAAATTTTATTATATTTACTTTTAGTAGGTAAATGATATGGTTTTAACTTTTAAATTTACAAGTATCCCGCATATAATTTTTGGTGCCAGAAAGTTAAATGAACTATATAACATAGTACCAAAATTCGGAAAAAATGTTCTTTATGTAATCGGAGGAAAGTCGCTTAAGGAATCGGGTAAATGGGACGAGATTGTGAATGCGATGGAAAAGAACTCGATAAATATTTCGATAATTTCAGTTTATGGAGAACCTACACCAACGCTTATTGACGAAGCTGTAGCGAAGTATAAAAGAAAAAACATAGATTTAGTCGTAGGAATTGGTGGGGGAAGCGTTACCGATGCGGGTAAAGCGATTTCAGCAATGATTCCTAAAGAAGATTCAATTATGAACTACCTCGAGGGTGTTGGGAATAAAATACACGATGGAAAAAAAATACCGTATATTGCGGTTCCTACAACATCGGGCACCGGTAGTGAGGCAACAAAAAATGCGGTTATTTCAGAGGTAGGCCCTGAAGGTTTTAAGAAATCTCTTCGCCACGATAATTTAATCCCAAATTATGCTATTATCGACCCCGAACTTGTATTATCTAGTCCTTCTTCTGTGTCTGCTGCCTGTGGAATGGATGCCTTTACACAACTACTAGAAGCCTATGTTTCACCTCGAGCAAGCCCTATCACTGACGCGTTAGCTTTTACGGGCATGAGATATGTGAAAGACGCAATAATACCTGCTTGTAGTACTCACGCTTTGGATATAGGCGTAAGATCTGCTATGGCGTACGGCTCTTTGATGTCAGGGATTGTCCTTGCAAACGCAGGATTAGGCATTGTTCACGGATTAGCGTCATCTTTAGGAGGATTATTTGAAATCCCTCACGGTGTGGCGTGTGGAACGCTTCTTGCAGAAAGTACAAAGATGAACATCACACAATTACAAAAGATTGGCGATGCTGGTAAAAAGGGATTATTAAAATATGCCATGGTTGGGGTTTTACTTGCTGGTAAGGAAATGTATGAAAATGTTGATGTTTCTTACTATTGTTCAATATTAATTGATGCTCTTGAAAAATGGACAAATGATTTAAACATCGATCGTCTAGGAAAGTATGGTATTACAATCAAAGAAGTCGATAAAATTGTAGAAAAGGCAGGATTGAAAAATAATCCAGTGCAACTTAGACGAGAAGATATAATGGAGATAGTGCGAAATCGTATATAAAAGAGCAACACAATAAAATCATGAAAAATTTCAGATTTTTCTAATAATTTCTTTTGCTAATAATTCGAACACTAAATCTGTATTTTCTCCCGTTTTACTTGAAATTTGCAAGTAATCAAACATCTCGTAATACTCCTTTATTTCCAAAACATATATGTCGTTTATTGTTATCAGATCTGTCAAATCCGCTTTTGAGCCAAGTAAAAGAATAGGCAAATTAAAATTTTCCGTTCGACAGAGTTTAACCCACTCATCAATACAATTTAAAGAAAAAGGCCTTGTTAGATCGAAAAGAAATAAAGCTCCTTTTGCACCCATTACGTAATTCTTGAGGAGAAATCTAAACCTTTCTTGTCCCCCAAAATCCCATATTTGTAACAAAATTTTATTACCGTCTAAATCTATCTCTTTCAGAAAAAATTCAACTCCTAGCGTCATTTTTGTGTCTGCTAAAAATATCCCCTCTACATAACGATGAAGAAGCGTAGTCTTACCAACGCCCCCTTCTCCAGTTGTAATAATTTTTAATACCCTAGGTTTAGACATCTGATTACCACAATTATTATATGAGCTTCAAAATTTTAAGCATTTAACTTTAAATTCAATAAGACTTGTAAAAAACAACAAAAA
>NJBI01000073.1 GCA_005222975.1 Promethearchaeota archaeon Loki_b31 | reverse complement strand
ACATCGACTTTTTCAGGTTCAAGAAGGCTTAATTCTATCCCATCATACTTTAAAGGTGCTAATAATTGGCATAACGACGAAAAATTTTTGAGTATGCCCTCTTTGTTGCTTTTAGATTCGTTTAATCCGGCAACTATACTAAGCAACATATACTTATCTAAATCTGTTATTATTAAAATATTTATCAGATGTGAACGACTAAAATTATTAATATAAAATTAATTTTTAGGTGAAAATAAAAAATGGAAAAAAAATGGAATCTTCCTCCTCCCGCAGAAAATTTATGTAGTGGTCACATGGATTCACCAGATGGGATATATCTACAAACAATGTCAATCAAAGAAATCGAGGAGAGATTAAAAGTAAATGATGTAATAATTATTCCATTAGGATCAACGGAAAACCACGGAGGCGCAGCATGTATAGGCGAGGATACTTTTCTTGTAACTAGAATGGCAGAGTTAGTGGCACAGAAAACGGGATGTACTGTAGCTCAACCTATTTGGTATGGTAGTCATCCATACCATCACTTAGGAATGCCTGGGTCAATTATTGTTCCTGAAATATATTTTAAAGGAATGATACGTGCTGTAATTACGGGATTATGGAATTTAGGTTTCAGAAAGCAAATCTTATTAAATGGTCATGGACAGGAATATGTTATACCGTCTGCTATTCATGAATGGGCAAAAAATTATCAACTTCCAGCCGTACTCTGTAATGTTAATTGGTACCATGCTATTCCGAAGCATTGTATGGATAAAGAGCATGGTGGACCGTTTGATACTCCTTTTATTCACGCTGATGAAGCTGAAACTTCTTTTTCTATGGTTCTTTTTCCCGAAATGATTAAACTAGAGAATGCGACGGATAATAAGCCAACTGGATGGATGCCTGAAGGACATGTCGATAAAGCAGGAAATATTTATCAGAAACCAATTAAATGGTATGGCCAAGTGGGTTTCGGTCCAATAGAGGTGGCTGCATATCCTGAAGGGAATGTGGGATACCCAAGTAAAGGAAGTTTTGAAAAAGGAAAACCTGGAATAGAAGCTCTCTTAGATTACTTGGAGAAATTAGTAAGCGATATATTGAAAACATTTCCACCAGGAAAACTTACACCAATTGAAGAAATTACGCAACGAGATCCAAAGGAAATTGAACCATACATTAAAGGACCATTAAATGGGGGAAAAAGCATATATGAATTGCGATATCCTCCCTAATAAATTTTTTTTCTTATTCTCTCTATCCTAACCTTTTAGGATAATTTAAAATAAGTTATTTTATTTCATTGATTTTTAAAAAAATTTTAAAAGAAACTTAAAAAAAAAGTATATAAGTTAGAATTTGGACCCGCAATATGCGCAATATACGGCCTCATCCTTACTAATAGGTGTCCCACAGTTGGGGCAGAATTTTGAATGTTCTTGAATAACATGCTCTTCTTCCTTCTCAATTCGCATTGACTTAGCGTCTCCAGTTTGAGTAGAAAATTGACCTCTTAACCTACCTGAAGATTTCAAATCTAAAATAATCGCTCGAATATCTCTGACTGAAATGCCCGTGTTATTACTTATCTCCTCTACGGAAATATTGGGATTGTGTTCAAATTCATGCGATACAACATTTTTTAATTTACTACGATTAGCAATAGCTGCAATTTGACTTACTAAAATAGCGAATCCTATTCCAATCCAAAGAAAGTTTATCCAATCAACACGAAATCGCCAAAAACCATCAATAAATCCGTTAATACCCCAGTAGAAAAATATGCCTGCGAAAATTAAAGCACATATCGAGAAACCATTAATATATTGGTCTTTTTTGTATTTCATCTCTATCATTTACAATTGATTTTTAATTAAATAAAAATGCCATTAAATATATCTTTTCTATGGTCCAATTTTTAGAAATTATTAATTTAGAATTTAAAAATTATCAAAAAAAAGTAAAATAAAAATTTATTTGTTATTCGTTAAGCCTTTGCTCCACAGTAGGCACAATATAATGCAGACTCATTCTTAATAGGTGTGCCACAGTTTGCACAGTAGTTCCCTTTTTCTTGAGGCTCTGGTCGATTAGAAGTTGTAACGTCTATATATTTTGCTTCGCCTGTTTTAGTCGAAAATTTCCCTCTTAATTCTCCCCTTGCTTTCAAGTCTAACACTATTGCTCGAATATCTTTAATCGTAATTCCCGTTTTACTAGCAATTTCCTCAATTGAAGCGTTAGGATTTTGCTCAAATTCTTGTTTAACGACATTTCTTAGTTTGCTTCTATTAGTAAGTTTATATATTTGGCTTGATATTATGGATATTCCAATAGCAACTAAAATGAAGCCTGACCACCACCAGAACCCCCAATTAATCAAATTATTAAAACCCCAATACAAAAAAGCTCCTGCAATAATTAATCCACAAATATTGAAGCCCTCGTGGTATTCATTTCGTTCGTAATGCATTTTTAATCACTTCTTCTTTATATGAAATAATTAGTTGAATGATATATATGAGTTAAAGAGACCAATATTTATATTATTTTTATAGTTATCAAATTAATTATTTGATTTTGATCTATTTGAATTATCATAGATTTAGTTTATCTTGAGAATGGTTTAAGATATTAAGGAGGAGCGACTGAACTGTTAATAATTTTGAAGATTTTTTTCACATCAATTTGGTCCTCAGTTAAAAGGATAATCAACTTTTCGAGAATTTTTATTGATAAAATATAATAATTATCAGAATGAATTATATTAAAATCTGGACTATGTAAACCTATACTTTCGGTTGTTTCCTCTGCTAATTCATATAATTGAGAAATATTTAAAGAAATAGAAGCTTTGTTAAACTCTTCCTCATTTATATAGGACTTTTTAATTACTCCATTTTCCGACGATATCAATATGAAATAAACTGCTGGTCCTAATTCGCTAACAAGTGAATTTAAAATTAAATCTAAATCTAACAAAACAGTCATTTCTAAATAATTTATAAATCTTTATTTATAAATATGTTTGTGTAAAATTAATTACGAGTACGAATGTCCCGCAAAGATTGGAACTTAAAATTGTTTAGTAAAAAAAATATATTTGATTTTTCAAACCTAAATAAGAACGCAATTATATATCAAAATATTTATCAACTACGCGCTCAAAATTGCTAAATTGGCTTATTTCTCCGTTAAAATCCTCAAGGCAATCGCAATATTGGTCTAGAAACTCCTCAATTAATAACTCCATAAATCTTTTAATATTTTTTGATTTTGTAAAGTCCTCAATTAAATACGCAAATATAACGCCCTCTTTAACAGTTAAAAGGAATTGCTGATTTTCGAAATTAATTGCTTGAAGAGTATCACCCGTATTTTTTCCAATAACTTCATTAGAAAATGTTAAAATAGCTGATATAAAACCCGATATTATTATAAAATTATCTGCCAAATACTTTTTATCCTTTCTAACTTTCGTAAATAGCGAATGACCTGTCGTGTTTATTACTAAAAGAGCTGAAAGTTCTTTAGCACTAGGGATAGCTCGATTACACAATTGATTGATTTCTGAAAATGTGGCGTTCGAACAATATGAATTAAGTAATTGTTTTGAGAGCGAACAAAGGCCATCGTATTTAATTAGCTTGTTTGTCTCACTTACATAGAATATAGAAATATGTTCATCTTCAATTGTATAAAAGTGAACGTAAATTGTATAAGCCCCTAATAATTTTATTCTTTTCCCTTCCTTCTTTTCAAGAATTTCAGAACGATAGAATCTGATTAGTAATTTTATTAGAGAACGCTTTATCCCCTTACTAAAAACAATATTATAACACTTCTCTGTCATTGAGACTAGTCCAACCCCCAATAGGTCCATTGAGCTTGGATGTTCCAATGTTTTTTGATAAACATTCTCTAGTACTAGCATTTTTTATATTTTTCGATATTTTTTTGTGGTAAAAAACCCCCTTAACAAAAAAAGTTGTGTGTGTTATTATAATTTAGAACAAATTAGTATTTAAACATTTCGTTTTTGTTGTAAAAATATCTTAATGAAAAGATTAAAATTTTATTGAAAAATCAAATTTAAAGGGTGGTTAGATTTAAATAATCTCTATTTTATTATATTATTGATAAAAAACTTTTTCATAACAAAAATGTAAATTATTACCACAAATCGTATAACAAGTATATAAAAAATATGTCTGATACAATGAAATTTGATATAGAACTTTATGTTAATCAGTTTAAAAATAAAAAATTCCTTATAAAACACTTGATTGATATCGAAAAAATAATTATTTCCTTCGAATATTCTAAATTCATCAATAGTGTGTACAATTACTTTAATTCTAAAGTAGAAGGCTCAGAAGAAAGATTAAACGCTAAACATTATAACGATGCGGGAGAGATTATTGACAGTTTCTGGAAATTATTATTAAACAACGATTCAATTGCCACTTATCAATCAAATTTGAAAATAAAATTAAAAATCTAGTGGGCCTGGCAGGATTCGAACCTGCGACTTTGGGTCAATGGAAGTTTCCACTTGACATCCCAGTCCGAAGCCGGGTACCCTATCCAGACTAGATTACAGGCCCAATGTAAAAAAATTTAGATTATATTATTGTTAAGCATTATTTCTAAAAAATTTTTGTATAGTTTTTACACGCGTAAAAGCAATTTTTTAATTGATATCTTCTGCGAGATAATTCATATTAGTAAAAAAAGACTTTAAAATATTTTTAATTTTGATTAATCCACTCATATACTCATCTGATCCCCTAATTTTGATTAATCCCCTCATGTAAGCATCTGCTACTTGAATCTTTCGCGTTATGATTTTTCTCAAATTTTTTTTTGTAAGGATGATGTGAACGACGTTAATCTCCTCTGAGTTCGCTTCGTAATACGAATTGTTATAAGTTAAAAAACCTTCGACTTTTTTTATCCATATGTTATAGTCAATGTCATAAATGTACACATGGTATATTGTATCTTCGTACAACTTTAAATCTTCATGGATTTCTTTGGAATTATTGGCACTCGTTATTCCCAACTTAATTAACTCATCTAATGTAGATTTAAATTTATTCTCTGTCGATTCTAATGAGTTCAACATCATTACTATAGTATTTGAGTCAATCATAGCAAAATAACGTCTTTATACCTCGTTCTTAAGAATTAATAAAATTCGTTTAATCTTATAATAAATCTACGAACAAAATATGAATGTCTTATTTAAAATTTTATATAATATAACGATGATAAAAAGGATATTACGATTATTTAAATCCAATTTTTCTGCTTAAATACTTGTTAAATAATTTAATCCATTTTTTTTGATTAAATATTTAAAAAATGTTCGAAAAAGCTTAATATATCTCAAACCTTGAGAGAGAGAACCTTCTACTTTAATTTTTCCCTTCATAAACGCATCCGCGCCGCCTATTTCGTCCTTTAAAATCTTAATAAATAAATCCCTACTAAAAACCATTTTAAATAACGCCTGAGGATTAACCCCCTTCTCGTAGTGAAGTTTACCGTGCGAAACTTCGAGCCAATAGCTTAAATTCACATCAATTATGCATGTTTGGTATATGTCATCAAAACCTATTAATTCCTCCTTGAGTTCTTCAGTATTATTCATGATGGATACTCCCGCCTTAAGGATTTTATCCAAAATATATTCAAATTTCTTGCCGTTTTTATCCAACTCTTCCAATATTAAATTAATCGGGTTTTGACCTGCCATAAAGTTATATATCCTACAAAATTTTTTTCTAAAAATCCTTATACCTATAATTAAAAAGATATAACTCCTATTTATGTGTTTTTCTTCAAAAAATTACGCCTAAACCAATAGTCTAATATTAAAATTCTATTGATTAAAGAAATAAATTTAAAGTTGAAAATTCGTCTCCTTTAATTCCTTTTGGTTAAGTACCTCGAATGTTTTAATTTTAAAATAAAATTTTTATATTTGGAATTATTTCAATTGTTATATCAAAACAATTTTTTATTAAAAAAGCCCATATAGTGTAGTACGGTTAGCATTAGGGACTGTCACTCCTTCGACCCGGGTTCAACTCCGCGTGTGAAAACCATACGCGATGAAATTCCCGGTGTGGGCGCCATTATTCATATCCATATTAAAATTTATTATAATTCCATCATTAGCTATTAATATCCATACAAAGTTAAAGACAAGAATACTTTATATCTTAAAATTAAATTATTATCTTTTGTATCAGACTTCCCAAACCCTAATTAAAACCTTACGGTTTTTATAGGTGCAAAAGATTAAAGCTTTTTATATAAAAACGAATTATCTTAAATCACTATATTAATTAATTTAATTAATGTCAATAAAATATAGGTTGAAATTTAAAAAGAGGTTAAATAATAATGGTAGATCAAGCATTATTAAAAGAAATTAAGGACAAAATCGACGCGGGAGCTGCGGCTGCCGACCCAAAAGATACTCTTAAAGTATACGAACTTTTCAAGCAAGTAGCGGAAGAGAACGAGGACTTAAAAGAGGAACTAGAAGATATGGATATTACCATCCAGATGAACATTACCGACAAGGATGCTAAGTTCTGGTTGAAGGCACATGATGGTACGTTGGAATTTGGCGAAGGTGACGTTGAGAACCCATCGTTTACTTTTTCCGCCACTAATGAAATTGGCGCAGGAATGCTGTTTGGCGAAGTTGATGCCACCAGTGCATATATGGCTGGTGATATCACTGTTGAAGGTAATTTACAAGATGCAATGGCTTTTCAAGAGATTATTGAACTGGCTTTAGAAGCTCTTGAGGACATGTTTGAAGATCTTTAAGTTATCTTAATTTTCCATCAACTTTAAAAATTATTTTATTTTTTATTTTAGTTCTCTGTTGTTTTTTTTATAAATTTAATTTTTCTTTAATTCTTACTAATTAAAAGTAAGAAAGATACGACAAAAATTGCAAAATTGTTTACTATTAAACTATAGTAATTATGGATTTCACTGTGTAATTAGTAAAAGAAATAAAACCTTTTTATATAGTAAAAAGTTATACATAATAGTATTTGTTTAATCTATCAAAATCTTAAATAAAATACAAAATCAAAAAATAAGGTTGAAAAATCATGGTTGATGAAGCATTATTAAAAGAAATGAAAGGTAAATTTGAGGCTGGAGCTGCTGCCTCGAATGTTATGGACTCGTTAAAAGTTTTTGAGATGTTCAAGCAAATTGCTGTAGAGAACGAGGACTTGAAAGAGGAACTAGAAGATATGGACATAACCATCCAAATGAATATTACAGACGAAGACAAAAAGTTCTGGTTGAAGGCGAAAGAAGGATCATTGGAATTTGGCGAAGGTAACATTGATAACCCATCGTTTACTTTTTCCGCCACTAAAGAAGTTGGCTCAGGCATGTTGTTCGGCGAAGTTGATGCCACGTCAGCGTATATGGCAGGGGACATTACCGTTGAAGGTAATCTTCAGGATGCAATGGCCTTTCAAGAGATTATTGAGCTCGCATTAGAGGCTTACGAAGATTTAGCCGAAGATTTGTAATAAATCTCGAAATTAAACTATATTAAACCTTTCGTGAAATCTCTTATTTTTTTTTTTATTTTATTCTATTATTCAATTCAATTTTTTTTTCAAGTTTGAAGATTTTGTCGTTTTTTTTGACAGGCGAATCAACTAAAATACCTACAGTAAGTCGTTGAGTTTTCGATTTAACTAACGGTGTTTCAGTTAGATTACTCTTTTGTTTAATCTGCAGTGAATTAATTATTTGACGCAAATACGTATCGGTATGAGTTCCAATTATAAAAATCTCGTCCTTCAATTTTAATTTACCCGCAGTTAATAGTATTTTAGCCGCTTTTTTTTCCGAGTAATAAGAAAGAACTTTTCCAATTTCGACTTTTTTATAATTCGAGAAATTTCCATCAAATTCTCGTTGGATTTCGCTTCCTTTTGGGCGCTCAAAGTAGAATCCCGTTGAAAAACCTCTGTTATACACCTTGCTTAATCGTGTGAGCCATCCTTTGACTTTCTCTTGGGTAAATGAATTATCGTAATAAGCGTCAATTGCTTCTTTGTAGCAAGAAGTAGTTTCTTCGATATAGATTGGGTCTCTCATGCGACCCTCTATTTTAAAAGCGTCGATTTTAGCTTCTATTAATTCGGGGATATGCTCGATTAAACACAAATCTTTTGCGTTGATGAAAAAAACTCCGTCATAGAGAAATTCGTTTGATTGATCGTCGTATACACGCCATCTTCTACGGCAAGGTTGAACACACCTCCCTCTGTTAGCAGAATACTCTTGAGACTCGCATGTTTCGGCCGAGAAATAACATCGACCGGATACCGAAGTACATTGAGCACCGTGCACAAAAGTTTCAATTTTAACCTTTTTTATTTTACTTTTTATTTCTTTAATTTGTTTCAGAGATAATTCTCTAGCAAGAATTAATCTTTGGGCTCCTAAATCTTCATAAAATTTTGCTGATCGAGAGTTCGAAATATTAGCTTGAGTTGAGATGTGAAAGGGTAATCCTTTTTCTTTGACGATTTCAATAGCCCCAATGTCGTGAATTATGACGGCATCTATCTCTGCTTCTACGGCTTTATCTAAAATAACATTGAGGAGGTCGAACTCGTTTTCATATATTATTATGTTAGTAGTCATATAAGCCTTAATATTATTGTTATGGCATTTTTTCACTATAATATTTAACTCTTCTAATCTGAAATTATCGCTAAACATTCTCATGTTAAAAGCTTCTATGCCAAAATAGACCGCATCAGCTTTACTTACAACGGCGTTTAAAGACTTAAAGTTTTTTAAAGGCGCCATTAGTTCCACTTTTTTATTAGCTGTATCCAACATTTTCAATATCAACTTATGTAAAATTACAAATCTTGAATATTTAAAACGAAATAAATTTACTATTGAATAACATTAATGTGAAAAAGAATAAAAAAAAATTGATAGATTTTATTAAATTTTATTAAATTGCGGTAAACCAGAGATAGAAAAGGAAGGCGCCAATACCAAAGAATATCACTGCTAAGATATAAGTCATATGCTTCGAGTAATTGCGATACCGTTTACCTGATTCTGTCTCAATCGTGTCGACTTGAAAGTATGGACCTGGACCTCGTCTATACCACCCTTTAATTCTTACTCGTTGTCCTACTAATCTGTTAGCTTTCGAGAGAGCCCAAAAAAAGTCTACCAGCCTAATTCCGAATCGATAATCGATGTACATTAAGCCAGTGTTATCTTGGAAGTATAGATCTTCTCCAAAGTAATAACCTGGAATTCCTTTTCCTATTATTTTCCCTTCGATAATTGCAGGAACTGCACGAATTGGCGATACTTTTATGTTGGTAATTAATTCCACTATGTTACTAGGTTCAAACCCGCTTCGGTACATGAAAGAAGTTCGTCCTATAACTCCCAAACCCATAATGAAAAATCCAATAGCCCATAGAAGAATCAAATTGTTTAATGTAGTTAAGGTTCCTATCGATATCAAACCTATTAATCCCAAGATCCAGATGGCCGTCATTCCAACTAATATTATAAAAATAAACGTTGGCAACTGTTTAATGAAAATATCGGTAATGAATTCGCCGACCATAGATTTTCCTACCTGTTGTTCTTTAATAATTCTTGCCTCGGAAAAATCGTATTCAACAGGTACTCCATAGGTGGCACACTGTCCATTTAATCGTTGGATTCTTTTCGCAGGTAAAGGATGGGTGCTAAATACTTGAAAATATTTTGCCCAAGGATTAAAAAGATCCCAACCCGCGGCAGCTTGAACTACTCTCTTCGAAACGCGACCATTATTGTCCATACTTTGCGCAGCTAACTGACTCGCTTTCTTCGGATCAAAAATCCCCAAACTTCGAAGTCCTCTTACGCTTGATTTTTGCCTTTCTTTAATTTCAGCTTCGGTACCGCCCGCTATCAATCCATACGCTATTTTGACTAAAGCCGTGGATAATGTGTTTGGGTTTTCAGTCAATTCAGCAGCGTGTTGATCCGCAAAATATTCTCGGATTCGACTAACGAATAAAGATACTAAGTATCCAATATAATAAGAAATATAAGATACAACTGCAACGACAATTAATGCCAAAACAATATAACTTCCCGCATCATCATCTTTAGAGCTTTTGAATAAACCTGAAAAACGAACGGTGTAGTAAGACCATCGGGCTATCGTCAATAAAATTAAAGGAATAGCAAAAACTACTGTCATTAAAATGAAATCATTGTGTACAACGTGTCCTAATTCGTGAGCAACTACTGCACTTTGTTCGCCTTCGTCTAAATAATGTATTATTCCGTCAGTGATTACAATTCTCGCGCTATTCTTTGTATAACCAAATGTAAAGGCTTGGGGGTTTAAATCGTGAATTATTCCCATTCTAGGTGTTTTAATCCCCCGAATTGCCACAACTTTATCTATTACATCTGCTAAATGTGGGTATTGGTAGGTGAAATCTTCGTAGGGTATCCAATCGATTCTGTAAATTAATCTTATCATTAATGGGGAAATTCCATATTGAAACAGTATGATTAAAACAGTAAAACCAATCATTAAAGACAAACCTAAAAGACCACTTGGTAAAAACCAGACTCCTATAGTAAAAACAACCGCATAGATGAGGCCAAATAAGAATAAAATTGCCAATGTTGATGCTAATTTCAATCCCATTTCGATTCACTTAAAGTTTTAATTTTACTTTACTAATTTTGGATAAATTTATTTATTATTTTATAATAAATCGTTAATAATATTCATGTAACACTAACTAATTAATATTTTCTATTAGAATTTGTAAGTTTGACAATATTCCAATATTCCGAAAAGAATAAAATAGAATTTTATTACTAATATTTCAACAAGGCTTGTAATATTCATTTAGGTGGTTTGGTTATAAATACTAATTTAAAGCGCTTATATAACGTTACAGATAATCTTATTAAACAACAGTTTTATCTAAGTGGTAGCGATACAATAATTGGTAGAACGCCTGAAATATCAATTAAAATAAAAAGTTCTGGTCTAATTGTTAAAAGATTTAAGGATCTCTTTAACGATAATATTCAATTTTTTTTAGAAGGTAATTACATGAGCTTTTTTCAACCTTTTAAAATAATTAAAGGAATTGATGATAATTACATAAGAGAAATATATCAAGATATACAAATCAAATTAACAGCAATGCATGGTACGGATTTTGATGTAGTAATTTTATATACAATTGTATTAAGTTCTTTAATTACAAGTATTCGAGACATACACTTTAATAAGTCAGTACAAGAAGTTATAAGAAGAGTAGGGAAGAAATCTGATAAACTGAGCCAAAAGCAAATTCAGATTGAATTGGATAAATTGTATATGCATAATAACAAAAATGTTTCGATTTTATATAATATTTCATATCTTGATGCGTTAGCAGAATCCTTTCATTTTATGAAGACCGCTCGCATATGCAAAATCCAAAAAAGCAAGTATATTAACCGTATTGTAAATTTGATACTTTTTTCAACGAACTAAGAATGTAATGATTAAACACCAAAAAATTGAAAAAAATTAATTTCTCTAACCAATTCCAAATCCGTTAGATGATAGAAAGCTTGTTTTGATTATATTTAAAATTGTTTAATACTTATCGATAAGTGTAAGGCTAAATATTTAATTGGTGATTATTTGTCCAACTATCGTAATGAAGACTTATCCTTTTTAATAAATAAATACAGTAAAAAAAAAGTATCAATTACAAAAGCGATTAAAAATTTCATAAAACCTGGAGACCGGATATTTATAGATTCAGGCTGTGCAGAACCTATAGACTTAACTAAGAAGCTAATTGAGTTAGGTTTAGAACTTCCTGATGTAGAAATCCTGCATTTTCTTAGTTTAAGCGATTTAGATTATTATGAAACGGCTGGTGGACTAGAAGATTTATTTAGACATAATGCTTTTTTTATAGGAAAATCACTTCGCAAATACATTAGAGATGGTCAAGCGGATTACACTCCAATTCTTTTATCTGAAATTCCTTGGTTATTTAAACTAGGTAAAATGCATTTAGATACGGCACTCATTCAAGTAAGCCCACCAGATAGATATGGCTTTTGTAGTTACGGTATTAATGTGGATATTGTTAAACCTATAGCCGAAAGTTCCGAATATGTAGTAGCAGAAATTAATCCCAATATGCCCCGCACATTAGGTGACTCGTTTATCCATATGGACGACATAGATGCGTTTATTATTTCTAATCACGATGTTATTGAGTTCAGTTACGGAGAACCTGATGCTGTTTCTACTAAAATAGCAAAATTTGTAGCATCCCTAATAGAAGATGAATCCACCATCCAAATGGGCATTGGTGAAATACCAAATGCGGTTACTATCGAATTAGCAGATAAGAAAGATTTGGGAATACACAGTGAAGTCTTCTCAGATGGTATAGTAGATCTTGTTGAAAGTGGAGTTGTTACCTGTAAAAAAAAGACGATACATAAGGATAAAATAATATGTTCTTTTGTTATGGGCACAAGACGATTATACGACTTTGTGGACGATAATCCAATGGTAGAATTTCATCCGTGCGATTATACAAATGATCCGTTTATAATTAGCCAGAACAAGAAGCAAGTTGCGATTAATGCGGCGCTTTCTGTTGATTTAACTGGACAAGTAAATTCGGATTCGATTGGACATCAATTTTATAGTGGAATCGGGGGCCAAGTTGATTTTGTGAGGGGCGCTGCTCGATCTAAGAATGGAAAACCAATTATGGTTCTACCTTCTACGGCCACAATGAAAGATGGTACTATAATCTCTCGAATCGTTCCATTCCTTCAACATGGTACGGGAGTAGTAATAACTAGAGGGGATGTACATTACATTGCAACTGAGTGGGGGTTGGCTTATCTTTATGGAAAAAGCATACGAGAAAGAGTTCTGGAAATGATAAACATCGCTCATCCAGATTTTCGAGAAGAACTATTAGAACACGCAAAAAAATGGAGTTATGTCTACTCTGATCAAACCTTACCAGTTTCTATTGATGGTAGAATAAGCATTTATCCCGAAAAATATGAAACTAAATTGGAGTTAAGGAATGGAAAAACCATCAAGATTCGTCCAGTAAAACCAACTGACGAAAGAATGATCCAAGAACTTCATTATTCGTTAGACGATGAAGATAGGTATTTTAGATTCTTTACTCCCATGAAAGATTTTCGTCACAAGAAAATTCAACCCTTAGTTAATATCGATTATACTACAAATATGATATTAGTAGGAGAATTTAACGTAAGAGGAAAAGATAAAATTATTGCGATAGGGGCATTCTTTAAAACGTTCCAAGCCTCCTTCGGAGAAATTGCGTTTGTTGTTCATAGAGATTGGAGAAATTTAGGAATTACTAAATTCTTTTTAAATTATCTAGTACAAATTGCTAAAGAACTCAATTATAGAACATTTGGCGGCTCAATTTTATTAGAAAATAAATCAATGCTCCATATTATTAATACATCTGGCTATACATTAAAAATAAAAAAGATTGAAGAAGGCGTTACTGAATTTGCCTTTGATCTTTAATGTTCATTAAAACAATTCGTTCAGTCCATTTTAGCTTTAAAATATTTAGATATTTTCTTTGCTAATGTTTCTTGTTTTTTCCAATTTCCATCAGCCAATCCTTTTGAAGTTAGTTCCGAAATTGTTTTTCTAATCTTATCATCAACCTTTTTCACTTTCTCATTCGCAAAAACTGTAAGAGGTAAAGGCATAAAAGTATGCGAATGAATATTTGCTCCCATATCACACAAATCCTTCATTAATTTAATTGTGAGATCTACATCTTCCTCTGTTTCGTTAGGTAAGCTAAAAATGAAGTCTACATTTGTTAATA
>NJBI01000072.1 GCA_005222975.1 Promethearchaeota archaeon Loki_b31 | reverse complement strand
GGAAATGTCGATGACCGCCAAGCCCGAACTACTATCCGCCACATAGGCGTAATCTCCGCTCACGTAAACGCCAAATGCACCTCCTGTCGTATCTTCGTAGACGGGCGTTCCCGGGTTTGTCGGGTCGGAAATATCGATGACCGCCAAGCCGGAATTACCATCCGCCACATAGGCGTAATCTCCGCTTACGTAAACGCCACGTGCATCTCCACTCGTGTCTTCGTAGATGGGCGTTCCCGGGTTTGTCGGGTCAGAAATATCGATGACTGCCAAACCCGAATTACCAGCCGCCATGTAGACGTAATCTCCGCTCACGTAAACATCACCTGCATAGTCGGTCGTGTCTTCGTAGACGGGCGTTCCCGGGTTTGTCGGGTCAGAAATATCGATGACTGCCAAACCCGAATCACCATCCGACACATAGGCGTAATCCCCGCTTACATAAACGCCAGTTGCCCTTCCAGTCGTATCTTCGTAATAAACAGAAGATTCTTGGGGGGGTCGTATATTAATAATCTCGTTATGATTCTTCTCGTCAATGAGAATTTCGCTATCTCTCTGTATACTTATTAACAAATTTGGAATTACGATAAACATTGAAATAAGTAGAATAATCAGCAAGATTTTTTTTTTTTTTTGATTTCTGCATTGATTTACTTTTTATATTTATTCACCTTTTTAATTAAATTATTTATTTATATGCAATATTTCGTGAAAGATATATATAAACAAATAAGGAACGATTTTTGCATCACGCCTTTATTCTTCGCTGATAGCAGCACGGTTATTAATCCGATGCCTAAATCCTAAACTAATAAGAGAAAATATAATACATAAAAAATTATTTGTAGGGATTTGATGTAGATTAACCGATCATTATGTTAAGATAATTTTGTTTATAAAAAAAGTAATTAGTAATTGAAAATGACGAATATCCGTTGCCCCCGATATAATGGAAAGAAATTCTCATTCCTATGTGTTTCAATAGACATTTGTACTAATAAAAAATGAGAGGCTGTAAATTTACAGATAAATTAGAGATATTTTAAGGAATTTATAAATAAAGGGAAATTAAAATTAATCAGACAACATAGAAATAACTAATAATAAATTGAGTGTGAAAATTTTGAGCAAAAAATTAGACGATAAAATTTATTTGAATTATTTACTTCAATCTTTAAACGTTAACGACTTGAAGCAAATGTGCAGAGATTTTGAATTAAAGGGGTATTCAAAACTCAAAAAAACAGAGTTAGTTGGTTTCATACTTGATTCGTTAGCAGAAGAAGAACTTAAAGAATTAGTGGAGCAAAAAGAGTTAGAAATTATTTCGAACGAAATTCAGATAGCAATCAAAATAATAAACGGTAGCTATCGCGAAACGATAAGTGCCATAAAAATTGTTAATGAAAAAAACCACGAAATCGAATTGCTATTCAAGGGCTTTAACTGGGAGGTTTCGTCCTATTTATCTATAACGCCAGAAAATATTGACGACCCTGAACGCGACTGCGATTGTAGAATAGGATCAAATAATGGTTTTTGTAGTCACTTTTGGGTCGGTTTAATTTTTTCGCTCAAACATAATTATTTTAAATTATCAGGTTGGAAATTAACTGTCTTACCAAAGGATTTCGAAAAAAAAATCGCAACGATAAAAATTTCTACGACAACAACTTCCGGAGATAAAACTAAGGAGTCAGGAAAAGCCGTAAGCATGGTTGACGAAAGTTCAACCGATTATCAGTTGTTGAAATATCTCAACAGTAGAATCACAGTTTACAAAGGGGAAATTACTGAAATTTTGGAAAGGGAATCTGATTTTCAAGGTAATGTGACTATTTACTATATAGTTTCTCTAAAAGATGTGAAAATTGGACCTCAATTAAAGAAAGCTAAGGATTATCGCGAAGAGGATACTATCAAGGTTAATGAGTTAAAAATAAGGGTCAGCGATAATGCTTACGAGAAGGTTGAATTTAAAGTCGGAGATAAAATAACATGCAGTGGTGGCGTAAATAAAGATAATTTTTGGGGTTTAATTTTGAAGA
Organism: Promethearchaeota archaeon Loki_b31; assembly: GCA_005222975.1. Lineage (GTDB taxonomy): Archaea > Asgardarchaeota > Lokiarchaeia > Sigyniarchaeales > SOKP01 > SOKP01. The sequence continues at coordinate 11,970 of NJBI01000072.1, read as the reverse complement.
GAGTTACCAAACTTTCAAAAATTTAATTTAAGATGAAAATAATGAGAGAGCCAAAATCTGGTTTTATAAACAATATTAACTTGGTCCTTGCTACGGACTTTTATCAATTAACTATGGGGGCTGCTTATTATCAAGATAATTTAGAGAAAAGTAGAAATGATGAAAACGATATCGCAGTTTTTGATCTTTTTATTAGAAAATATCCTAAAAATCGCAATTACTTAATTTTCGCCGGTTTAGAACAAGCAATTTATTATTTACAAAACGCTAGATTTACTGAAAAGACAATTAATTTCTTGAGACAAAAAGAGGTTTTTAAAAACATCGATTCCAGCTATTTTGACGATTACTTGCCTAACTTCAAGTTTAAATTAGATGTGTGGGCAATGAAAGAAGGGAATTTTTTCTTTCCCCAAGAGCCCATTATGAGAGTTCAAGGGCCTATGTTCCACGCTCAATTAGCAGAAACATATTTGTTGAACATCATCAATTACCAAACTATTGTGGCCTCTAAAGCGTCTCGAATAAAAACTATTGCTCCAGATAAGGTTCTTCTTGAATTCGGTACTAGAAGATCTCACAGTCCTCTCGCAGGTGTTTACGCGGCAAGAGCTAGCTATATTGCTGGTTTTAACGGTACAAGTAACGTGATTGCTGACCTCGAGTTGGATATTAATTCTAGCGGTACAATGGCTCACAGTTTTGTCCAACGATTTGACGATGAGAAAGAGAGTTTCGATTTATATTACAAAATTTATGGTAAGAACTCAATACTTTTAATTGACACTTACGACACCGAAAAAGCAGCAAAAACCGTCTGTAAATACAAGAACAACATAAGAGGGGTAAGAATAGACTCAGGTGATCTCATTGAGCACGCAAAAAAAGTTCGCAAGATTTTAGACGATAATGGTTGTAAAGAAGTTATAATCGTTGCAAGTTCTGATTTAAACGAGTATAAGATTAAACAAATTATTGATAACAACGCTCCTATTGATGGATTTGGCGTGGGAACGGAGTTAGCAACATCTAGGGACGACCCAACTATTGCAGGCGTGTATAAGCTAATAGAATATAATGGCCAACCTAAAATTAAAATAAGCAAAGAAAAATTAACTTACCCCGGAAAGAAGCAGATTTACAGGATTTATAACAGGCGAGGAGTTTTCAAAGAAGATATTTTAATGTTAGAAGACGACGAAGCGCCGCCGAATTCAGAAGCTCTATTAATTCCAATAATGGAAAAAGGAATCTTAATTAGCATGATACCTCAATTAAAGGAAATCCAACAGTATTATCTAAAGAATATTAAAAAATTATCAAGCGAATACAAAACCTTAGATGAAAATCATGTTTTTAAATTAAAAATTTCTAAAAAATTAAGAGAGTTGACTAACTCACTAACGAGAAAATATTCTAAATCTCTTAATTAAAATATTTTTGTAAGAACAGAATAACTAATATCAATAACTTCATATTTATCTAAAAGCCAAATTTCTTTAGAACCTATTACAATTTCTCTTTAGGATTATTAGGAAACTTAACTCCATGAGTCTCGACTAATTTTTTAAATATATTTAATTCAGCTTCTCCATTTTTAGCAATTTTTCTCTGCATCAATCTAAGAATAACTCTTACAAATAATGATTTACTCGTCCCCTTCCAAATAATTGAAATATTAGTGCCATTTGGACAGGTTTCAAAAATCGTTTCAACTTTTATCGTCATTCCTTGTCCTGAAACTTGTGATACAATCTTCTTCCCGGCTTCATAAGAAAGTAATTTATCTTCTAAAATATAGGAACGTCCTTTCTCCAGATAATGCAAATGAGCTATTGCTCCTACTTCCCCAAACTTACCCTCAATAACTTCCACCTTTTCTAAAAATTTAGTCCATTGAATCATATTATGAGGATCTATATATGCTTTCCATACTATTTCAGGAGACCTCTTAATATTTATAGTTGTTCTGAATTTTGCCATAAAAATATCCTCAGATGGATTTTCATATAATTATATATACCTAATATATTTTTTAAATTTAAAATTTTTTTAAATTAGATCCTGTTATATGTAATCCACATCGGTAACTATACCATAGGGTGGAGAACGGTCTCCTTTGATAGATGCACACCATGGAATTTAACTTTGAAAGTCAAGAACCTAGAAAGAATTTATAATCTATTTCATTTATTTTGAACATAATGTCTGAAAATAAATTAATAGAATTAGAAATAGATAAATTTAATAATTTAGCTATTTTGTTCTTTAATCGTCCTACGCAATTTAATGCTTTAAGTTATAAATTAGCAGAAGATTTATACGACTCCCTCTATGAAATCTCTAATAATAAAGTTATTCGCTCCTTGATCATAACTGGAAAAGGAAAAGCCTTTTGTGGTGGTGGTGATTTAATTGAATTTAACGAAGCAGAAGACCCTAAAGCATTTCTTACTAAACTGGTAAGTAAGTTGCACGCTGGATTAAAAATTCTTAAAACTATGAAAGCCCCTTCTATCGCTGCAGTAAACGGTCCTTGTTTTGGAGCAGGTTTAGGTCTTGCTTGTTCCTGTGATTTGAGAATCTGTTCCAAAAACGCCTCTTTTGGTTCCGCATTTACAGGAGTTGGTTTATCACCTAACTCTTCTACAACTTATCACTTACCTAAAATTGTTGGTTTAAGTGTAGCAAATGAGATGATCTTTTTAAATAGAAATCTTAATTCAGAAGAAGCTTTGAGATTCAATTTAGTTTCTCATGTTATTAAAACTGAAAAATCCTTGTTAGATGAAGTCAAAAAAATTGCTGTAAAATTAAGTAGGGGGGCTCCTATAGCATTTGCGAACGCGAAAAAATTAATTAATGATTCGTATAACAATAATTTAGAAAAGCATTTAGATTTTGAAGCTGAAAATATAAAGATAAGTGCTGGCACAGAAGATTTTAAAGAAGGCGTAAAAACTTTTCTTGAAAAAAGAAAACCAAATTTTCAAGGAAAATAAAGTTGAAAAAGTTATACAAAACCTAAATTTTGGAATTTCTTAACATTATTTAGAGATTATTGTATAATAAAACAATAGTAGAAAACAAGAAAACATATTCTACAATCTTTACGATCTTTAATCTTGGTATTTGTAATAATATTAAAATTAGGATTTTCTTTTTATATAAAATTGTTTTTAATATGTTTAATAAATGATTTAATTAAATTATTTTAAATTGGTGTGATTTTAAATGTACCATTTAGATGGAACAGATTATTTAAATGAAAAATATTTTAGAGAGACGGTCAGCATATGTCCAGAGTGCCTAGAACGGATACCGGCGGTAGTTCAAGAAGAAGATGACGGGCAAATATATATGCGTAAAACATGTCCTGAACACGGTGATTTCAAGGATCTCCTAAGTTCAAGCGCAAAGTATTACAAATGGACGCACTATCAAAAGAAAGACAAAGATGGAAATATCGTCTGGCAGTTTGAGAAGAACGGGGAGGCCAATCCCGCAGATTGTTCACCTGAAGATCCAAGAGGGTGTCCTTATAACTGTGGTCTTTGCTCGGAACATCTATCAACATGCTCTCTGGCTTTAATTGATTTGACTAATCGATGCAATTTCAACTGTAACTTCTGCTATGCTAACGTACAGAAATCAGGTTATTTAGTGGAACCTTCATTAGAAGAAATCGACAGAATTATGAAACATTTTAGAAGCAAGCCTTTGCCTGCACCAGCTATAATGTTCACTGGTGGTGAGCCAACAGTTAGAAAAGATTTTCCTGAGATTTGTAAAATGGCTAAAGACCACGGTTTTAAAGAGGTAATCGTTGCTACAAACGGCTACGGATTTAGCCGCAAAAAAGGAGGTCTTGAATGGACTAAAAAAGTTTTCGAAATGGGTTTAGACACTCTATATCTTCAATTTGACGGCATAAATAACTCAACCTACGAGAAGACTCGTGGGATAAAAAACTTAATGCCATATAAAATACAGGTTGTTGAAAATTGCCGGAAAGCTGGTTTATCGTCCATTAATTTAGTAGCTACAATTGTTAAGGGGATCACAGACATTGAAGTAGGTAACATAATCCAATTTGCTCTTGATAATATTGACATTATACGTGGAATTACGTTCCAACCGGTTTCTTTGTGTGGCAGAATTTCGTCAGAAGAGATGCAAGAGTTAAGAATTACAAACGCAGATGTCATCCAAGAAATCGAAAATCAGACCGGTGGTAAAATTAGGATGGACGAAGCTTGGTATCCATTAACAACTATCGTGGAATTTGGCAGAATTGTCGCATATCTTTCTGATGTGGAACCTGTAGAGTTCACCTGCCACCCAGATTGTGGCTTCGCAACATATCTAGTGGTCGATCCTGACACTAACGAGATGGTTCCAATAATTGACTACTTTGACCCGTTAAAAATAATAGACTTTGCTAATCGATTCTGGGAAAAAGTGAAGCACAAAGAGAAACAACCTATTAAATTCTTTGAAAACTTGTTAGGAGATGCCGGTAAAACTTTAGATAGTGGTTTAGAATTTCTTGACAAAACGCAACTTAAAGCAAGATTTCTACTTGGGATGCTACAATACACGAAAAAACCTGGTAAACTCATGGAGATGTTCTCCCGTCTGCTTATGAACGCCGATTGGGAAAGCATTAGTTCGTTCACACATGGCACTCTCTTACTTTCCAGCATGCACTTCCAGGATGCTTATAACATGGATATTGAAAGAACAAAAAGATGTATCGTTCATTTTGGAGTAGCAATGCCGGATGGGACCATTAAAGAGATTCCATTTTGTACTATGAATTCTTTACACCGGGAGAGCATCGAAAAACAAGTAGCAAAAAATATTACGCAAAAAATTATTGAAGAATTTGATACGACTACGGGACAATCAAGAGAAGTAATTCGACAAGAAGTGGCTCAAAACGGAGGAATAAAAAAGGAGGAATAAAAAACTAGGTGACAAAAAGATGGTTGATGAAATTGTTGAAACTAAGGATGGGTTAAAGCTACGTAAGCTAGTCTCGTTAAAAACAAATATGGCAAAAGAATATCAAGACGCAATGTTGAATCGAGTGGAATATTTTAAGGAACAAAACCAAAAAAAGAGTCAATTTAATAGCACCGTTCAAAACACAGTAGTACAAGCTTTGAGTACAATTTTGGATCTAAAAATCCAAGTAGACAAATCGCTTGGAGAAGAGAACTTGAAAAAAGTTCATGATTTTATAGATCAAATTTTATTATTAGGCTTATAAAAAAGTTTTATTTTTTAATTTTATTTTTACTATTTTCTTTTAAAACATAAAGATAACATTTTTATCTTATTTTACTTGTTGTTTTAATGGGTACGCTAATAAGATGTCGATTTTGATAAAGTTATACGGAAATTTGAGGGAAAAAGTAAAAGATACCGATTTAGAGAAAGGGTTCCCTATTACGTTAAACATTGAAGGTAATGAGATACATACTGTCCTCGATATTCTTGACAAATTCAATATTGAAGGTAACGAAATTAGTCATATTTTTGTAAATGGTCAGTATTGTGGACCCGGTAAAGAAGTCAGAGATGGAGATCGGGTAGGCTTGTTCTCTAAGAAAATGGCGTTAATGTTCGTCGAAATACCCCACCTTAATTCTATTTACGTAACAGTTAAACTCTTTGCAAACTTAAGAAAATACGGCGTTCCTAAATCAGTTATTGAAATTCCTGAAGGAAGTACAATTAAATCTGTCTTGGAAAAAGTAAAGATTCCTAATGAGGAAAAGAAATTAATTTTCATGGTTAATGGCTTACCCCGATACGACAGAAATTTAGTTATTAAAGATAAAGATACTCTTGCAATTTTTCCTCCTATCGGAGGGGGATAAAAATATTAACTTAAACTTATTCCACAAATTATTTTTTATATCGAATATTTTTTATTTAGAATACTATGGTTTTTACTTTAATCACATTACCCATAACGATTTTATTTATTGTAATGGGACTTAGTCAATTATATTACGCCATTAAATTAAAAAGAAGGTTTCCTAAGGAGCATAATTTTTACAATTCATTTATCGTTGTTTTATTATGGATTATTTCCGGAATTATTTACCCCTTTTTTTATATGGAAGATAATGAACACGTAAGATTTCATCAGTCGTTTTCCATGAGTATTATTTGTATTTATTCTCTCCTATTAATATTTTCTATATTAATGTATCAGCATCGTGTCGTGTTAAAAGATAGACCGTACCTCAAACAAAATCGCACACTCGCAAAATTTCTCGAAAAATACGAATTAACTAATGTAAAGCAGAATAACAACAAATCCTATTCTTTGAGAACCGATTTTCACAGAAAATTATTTCATTTAATTCCTGCTGGAGTAATAATTATATTATGGAATTTTGCGGTCCACATATGGGAGGGGTTATGGCACGCAGATCAAGTGTGGGGCATTACAGCGCATGATTTTGGAATGTTTTTAATGCTGACAATTGGTTATACGGGTGTAATGTTATTTGCTGCTTTGGATTTTGTTCGCTTATCTTATATATTTGAAAATCGGAACATATATCATCTATTACCGGATTGCCTGTCAAATCTGTTAATAAAGGCTTTAAAGCGTAATGAAATCTATGAGTTTACTAAAACTGTGATCTTAGTTTTATCTATGGTGCCATTACTTTTTCTACCGTTTGGAATTTTTGCTGCAGCTGCGTTAATAACTAGTATAGGGGACGGATTTGCCTCTCTTGTAGGAGTAGCTTTTGGAAAGCACCATTTCCCAAAAAACAGCAATAAAACCATAATTGGATATATGGCGGGGTTTTTAGCTTCGTTTGGTGTAAGCCTATTTGCGTTATTTTTGTTTGAGCCTGCTTTATTGCCTTTTAAAGTAATTGTAATATCTTTAAGTGGTGGGATTGTATTTTTAATAATCGATTTATTAAGTTTAAAGATTGACGATAATATTCTAAATCCTATTTTTTGCGGAATAATTATGACATTCTTTTACATTATTTTGTAGTCCTATTTTTTGTAGGTATTAAGCTTTAATTTTTTGAGAAAAATATTTTGATGGACACTTTGATCCTATACATTTATTAATAAAGATGACCAAATCTATTTCATATTTTTAACAACTTATTTTAAAAAATATAGAATTGACAATTAAACTTGAGATAAGATGACTGAAAGAAATAACGAAAATCTAATTAATAGTTCAAAATCTTACTTTAGATATCTAATATTTGTCTTGATGCTCGTTCAAATACTTGATACATATAGTACTATTTATCCCGGTTCAATTCCTTCTTTGATTGTGGCTGAATTTTTAGGTGGATTGCCAACAAATGAAGCTAATTCTATTGTAGCATTGGCAGGGAGCATAACATCGATAGGAATGTATTTTCTTTTTTTCAATCAATATTTAGTAGATATTGTTGGTAGAAAATTAATGTTGGCTATTACCGTTGTTGGGATGAGCATCGCGTCGTTAGGTATGTTTTTCTCTGTTAATTATGTAATGTATGTATCTTTTGGGTTTTTCTTGAACTTTTTCTTTATGAGCGATATTTGGCTGATTATTATAAATGAAGAGTCAAAAACAAGTAAACGAGCTTTAAATTCAAATATCATATTAATGGCTGGATTAATAGGGGCTATAATAATGGTAATCTGTCGTTTTATTTTTATAACAGATGTAAGCCCTAATTGGAGAGGAATGACCTTATTTCCGATAATTTTAGGAATTCCATTATTCTTTTTAATTTATTTCACTCTTAAAGAATCTTCAAAGTTTCAGTTAATGAAAGAAAATAAGGAAAAAAAATCTCGAACCTTTATTGGAGATATAAAATCACTTTTTCAAATAGATAATTACAAACCTTATATAACAATGTTAATCATTTCTTTTTTGTTTGGGTTTTCAAATCTATTCATTGGATTATTTGAAAAATATATTGCTGATATAGGAACAATTTCTCAGACACTGGTTTCTATTATATTCTTTTTAACAATATTCACAGTAATGATTGCATACCTAATAAACGGATTTCTAGCTGATAGGATTGGAAGGAAGCCATTATTATACCTATGGACATGTTTATTGCCAATATCAGTAATTATATGGGTATTTGGCGCGATAAGTCCTCAAAGTGCGTTTCTAATTGTCTTTATGGGCTACGCTTTAAGTCATATCTCTTTTTGGGGGTTATGGGGGGTGATTAGACTCATTACATTAGAATTGGTGCCAACTGATAAAAGAGGAACTGGACTCGGATTTAGAAGCCTAATAGGGGCTTTTGGTACAACTATTGGATTATTATTGAGCAGCTTAGCCATTCTAGTATTCGGTTTAGGTGCTACTTTTCTTATTTTTGTAATAGCAAATCTTGGAATAATTCCCTTAGGATATTTTTTTATAAAGGAGACTAAAGGCGTAGATTTAGCTGAAATTAAGTAATAATTAAATAAATTTTTCTTTTTCTCTTTTAAAAATAAAATTAATCATAATTCAATATTAACTTTAAATAAAAGCATCCATCTTTTTAATGCCCTTGATTTCCTCAAAAGATATACCGAGAGCGTCTAATACCTGCTCTAAAGCAGATTTTAACAACTCGCGATATTTTTTAGAATTAATATCTTGAAGTTTTGCATGCTCCGTTACTTTAGCGCCAATAGGTCCTTTGCTTTTTATGAATTGTACTACGACTCCTTTTTGATATCTGTTTTTTATTGCGATTATTTCATTTTTACTAGCCTTATTATCTTGAGCTTTTTTGATTTCTCTTTCAATAAAAGCATTGACGGCTCTTACGTGCTGAGGAACGCTTTTAGTATAATCTTTCAGATGTTTTTTTAGAGATATATTGATTGCGTAATCTTCTAAAGCAAAAGCTCCGCTCCCAATCTTTTTTAGATTATCTTTGACAATTGCGATAATTTCTTTCCTTGCTAGTTGAAACTCATCATCATTAGTAATCTGTTTTAAAATTTCTAGTAATTGGCTAAAAGCTTTTTTGATGAATTCTGGCGTGTTTTTCTTTTTAACGACTAACCCTTTAATATCAACGTATTTAGTGTCTTTATAAATTCCAATATAATTTTTCTTTCTTTGTGAGAGCGCTAAGAATTGGTATGTTTTTTCCTCTTCTAAATCTAAGTCTAATTCTTTTTTGCTCCAATCTGATATTTCCTTCATTTGAGACTTAGATGGATTTGATAGAAAGACAGAGTCTGTATCCCCATATAGAACTTCTACGCCTAATTGTTCAGCTTTCATAATCGTCTGTTTTATGGAGTATTGTCCTATTCCCGTTGTACTTTCTGCGACAGGTAAACAAAACAAGGGGAAGTTTTGAGAACCAAATACACCATAGGATGCGTTAATGAACACTTTTAGCGCTTGTTGGATTGTATAGTAATAACTACGCTGCTTTTGAGATAAACTCTTATCAGCTGATTTCGGTTTAAAGTATTTTACTCTAGTATCTCGGAAAAAACCAACTACATAAGCAAATATTCCCATTTTATGAGTACATATATGATAAGGGGTTCCTTTTACTAAGTGTTTTTCGTCATCCTTATGAGGACAGAGAACAGTTTCGTAGGATAGATTAAATTCCTTTATGATAGAAGGATATAAAGAAGAAAAGTCCATAACAACTACATTATAGTGAATTCCTGCGACAGGGGCTACAACATACGCACCCAAAAACTTTTGTCCATCAAAATCATTACCAGGAGCCGTGAATTGACCATTCGATGCTAGGATCTTTTGCCCATCAGATTTAAATGATATTTCACCTCCTTTTTTTACATTTTTTATTTCAGAACGTCGAGGAATTAGAAAATTATTTCTACGATGTTCAAAATAGAAAATATTTTGTATCCAGGTTGAAATTTGTCTGCGGATCATATCGTGAATAGGCATTTTTGTTATTCGGCATAATAATATTATCAAATTCCAAACTAATGAATTGTTAAACCTAGTTAATTCAAGTGTTAATATTGAATCTTTAAGATTATACCAAGCAAGGACGCCATATTCCATGTCATGTATTTCTTCTTCGTGTGCGTATTTTTTTTCACCTAACAACGCGGCACTTATGGAATTTAAAGAAGCATTTTGATAAGCTCCGCTAAAGGCATAACCAGAAATACTTCTATTGAAGAAAAAGTTAAAAACATCAATGTGAACACCTTTTCTTAAGTCACATTCTGCTTTCGACATTATTCCAAAACCTCTTTTTACGTGAATTGGATTTAAATCTCTCTCAATTTTTAATTTCTCTGCTCTGTGAAACATGTAACTTAAATCAAAATTATCTCCATTGAAAGTAATAACTACAGGGTAATCCCACAAAATTCTAAAGCTTTCAACCAACAACTCCTTTTCGGTTTTAAAGAAATATAATTTAGCATCGTTGGGGAAACTTTCATGGAGTTTGTTGAAATTAAAACCTTCACGTTCTAACATATACACCAATTTTAAACCATCAGAAGCCACAAATGATATGCTAATTATTTCTTGGGCCGCAAGGCGAGGGTCGGGAATCCTAAAATCTCTTTCCCCCACTTTAACTTCAATATCCATCGCTAATCGTTTCACATCGGGAATTGGGGTAAGGAAAATGTCTATAAATTTCTCAGAAAATTCTTGCATTTCAGGTGCTTCATTTTTAAATATCTCTTTTAATTCGCTTGTTAATTTTTTAGTTTCTTCTGTGCTTTCTTGGTAATCAATCTCTACCTTGCGGGGTCTAAATAGTAGTTCAACTGGTCGCCGATTATGTCCTTGAGGCTGTGGGCTATTTGGAAGCCGAGCTTCTGAATCTTAGCTGTATTAGACAGTAAGATAGGAACCTCAGCCGGACGAAACCTGTCTTGGTCGAATTCCACGGTCACCTGTTGCTGGAGTCCACCGTACAATAGCAGGTGATTGGTTACGCCGACCTGATGCTACTGAGATGAAGTGATAGATAGGACAGCTATGGTTAGACCAAAACTACCGTTCTCGGCTTCCCTGGCTATACTAGCCATCATGTTTGCTTCTGCCTGCACCGGTGTCGAAGATAATGTGCCGCGGCGCGGCGCCAAGATGGATACCGACGAAGACATCTTCAGAATGGTCGAGGACGCCTTAAAGGCAGGTGCAGCGGGCCTGTCGATTGGCCGAAACGCCTTTCAGCACAAAGACCCGACCAGGGTAATCGGCGCACTTAGTAAGATGGTGCATGAAGGATGCAGTGTTGAGCAGGCGAAAGAGTTAGGGGGCTGGGCTAAAAAAATGCATGCCCAATATCCTAAAAAACAGCCTTTTGTTGAACTTATGCCCACCGGTATACCTGAATTGGAAAAAGAGGTTCAGAATCATAAAAAAATAAATATCTTTACTTCAGCAGAAGTTGAAAAAATATCAGGCCAACCGGGCCTTTTTGAAGTTAGCATCAAGCAGGCTGATAAAGTATCCGAGGTGAAAGTTGGTAGTATAGTGTTAGCAACCGGATGGAAACCCTATGATCCGGCAAAGCTGACCGAACTTAACGTCGGTAAGACACCGCATATCATCACCAATGTACAGATGGAAGAAAAGTTGTCTTCCGGTGAACCCCTCGTTACCTCAGATGGTAAACCGGTCCGAAAGATTGCCTTTATCCAATGTGCCGGATCACGCGATGAAAACCATCTTCCTTACTGTTCTTCCGTATGTTGCATGATCTCTTTGAAACAGGCACTTTATTGCAGAGAACTGGATCCGGATTCACAGGCCTTTATTTTTTACAAAGACCTAAGAACCCCTGGTCAGTATGAAGACTTCTACAAACGTGTTCAGGAAGATGAAGGGACCTTTCTTACCAAGAGTGAAGTCAAATCCATCGACACGAGCAATGGTGTGATCGTTGTCGAAGCTACTGATACGCTGCTTGGTGATGATATAAAGGTGAAGGTTGACCT
>NJBI01000019.1 GCA_005222975.1 Promethearchaeota archaeon Loki_b31 | reverse complement strand
TTTTTCAATAATAAAATAATTAAATCTTCTAATTTTACTTATACTCATGGATGTGTCAGAACGGTTTGAATTAATCAAAAGAGGAACTGAAGTAGTTTTAACTGAGGACGATTTAAGGCAATATTTGGAAACTGGAGTTCCGTTAAATCATTATATCGGATTTGAAATCTCTGGAAAGATTCACTTAGGGACTGGTATTGTGTGTATGTCAAAAATCAAAGATTTCCTAGATGCCGGGGTTAAATGTACAGTATTCTTAGCTGATTGGCATAGTTGGATAAACGATAAATTAGGTGGAGATTTAGAACAAATTCAGGAAATTGCTACTGGTTATTTTAAAGAAGGGTTAAAAGCTTGCTTGAGAGCTGTTGGAGCTGACGCAGAGAAAGTTAAATTCACTTTAGGGACCGATCTTTATCACAATAATGATGCCTACTGGGAGACATTTATTGACGTATGTAAAAACACTACTCTTAATAGAATGCACAGAAGTATCACTATAATGGGGCGAAAATTAGGTGAGGGTGTTGATTTCGCTAAATTACTGTATCCAGCCATGCAAGTCGCTGATATTTTTATACAAAATGTTAATTTAGCCCATGCAGGATATGATCAGAGGAAAGCACATGTTGTTGCTCGAGATGTTGCATTAAAAATGAAAAAAAACAATTTGGTAAACACAATCGGAGAAAAAATAAAGCCTATATGCGTTCATCATCATTTAATACTTGGATTGACAAAACCTGCAATCTGGCCTATTGAAGATTCAACTCAACTTCAAGAAATGTGGTCAGATATGAAAATGAGTAAATCAATACCAAATTCAGCTGTTTTTGTTAACGATACTCCAGAAGAAATAAAAAATAAAGTAAGAGACGCATTCTGTCCAGAAGGAAATGTTTCTGCAAATCCAATTTTAGACTGGGCTAAATATGTTATTTTTAGAAATAAAGGTTCAAATATTCTAATTGAAAGACCTTCAAAATATGGTGGAGACATAGAATTCAATTCTTATACTGAATTAGAGAAAGCATTCTTATCAAAAAGCCTGCATTCTCTTGATCTAAAAAATGGAGTAGCGGATAAGATAACTGAGATATTAGAGCCCGTCAGAAAGCATTTTGAGAAACCACACATTCAAAAAATGAAAAAGGAATTAGAAGAACTAATAATTACCAGGTAAACATTCGAATAAATCATAGTTTAATGAATTGAATGTAAAAATTTATTTTTCTTATTACTTAAATATTTTCGAGCTACTTATGATGAAGATACTGGCAATTGGTGATTCTCATATCCCTCGCAGAGCCAAAAACATTCCGGTTCAAATTTGTGATGTGCTAGAAAAGAATATATTAAATGGAAAGTTCGATTTTACCTTTTTTATTGGCGATGTTGTTAAAGCTCCAAGGTTTATGAGTTATCTAAAAAAAATAACACAAAGCGAAGTATTAGTTGTAATTGGAAACATGGATTATTATGGTGGAAACCAAAATGCTCCAATTTATCAACACGTCGATATATCTATAGAAACTAAAGAAAATTTAACAGTTGGGTTAACACACGGTCATCAAATCAACCCAAGAGGCGATCACGCTCAGCTTGGAACTCTCGCGATTGACAATAACTATAATATCTTCATATCGGGTCACACTCACAAGGAAGAAGTAGTTCTAACAAATAATGGTGTATTATTATTGAATCCTGGAAGCGTCACAGGAGCGTGGTCATTTGTTGCAAGTCGAAATCCATCTATTATTGTTTTAATCCTCTATGAAAAAACTGGAGAAATTGATGTGTTTCTACACCAATACGAAATTAGGTCATCTAAGTTAAGAGAAAAAAAGTTCAGTTTCATTTTTAAAAATAAAACTGTACAAGAATATTAGTTAGGCTATTTATAGTGTTTTTTGATATGTTATTTTTTAGGTAATTTCATCTTATCTAACACGAGGACTTTCGGTAGTTTTAACAATATACCAAAATTTCTTTTTCCGTCGCTACTTTTATCATATCTTAACTTTTTAAATCCGTATTTATTCTTTTTTAGCATCATGTGGAGCGTTGAATTTTCGCCGCTAGAAAAACCCATCAAATCTTCTGGAGTTGCCATTATCTCTAAATCGTACTCTTCCAATTTACCTTTACCAAGAGTATATTTTCCATTCTCGGCGGTAAGATTAACCCATAAGTAAAAATCCTCTTCAGTTTGAAGCCCCATGTTTAACTTTGCTTGAAAGTTATCAAGCGTTTTATTGTTCTTTGGATTTCTGCGTTTATCTAGGATTATGCTTTCGATAACGCCCTTAAAAGTAATAAATAAGTTTTCTTTCTCATATTCTTCCATAACTCTTTACCATTGATCACTTTTTTAAGAAATATTATAAAAATAAACTCAATTGCAATTAATTAATATTTTATGGATCGTAAATAATTATATTAAATATAACTCCAAAAATAAGTATTAGGTGAAAAACTAAATGTGGTTTTTTTATAGTCCAGGTATTATATATGGCGAAGATGCCATAGATTTTCTTGAATTTATTCCTGGCGAAAAAGTATTTGTTGTAACAGATAAGGTGTTAGAAGAATTAGGTTATTTAAAGATATTAACTGAAAAATTAGACAAATTTGGAAAAAAATATAAAGTTTTTAATGATGTACAACCAGATCCTCACGAAGATGATGTACTATCTGCGAGACAACAATGTATCGATTACGCCCCTGATTTGGTCATAGCTTTAGGTGGCGGCTCAGTTATGGATACTGCTAAGGTTGTATGGTGTTTAAATGAATTTCCTGAACTTATTCTTGATGATATCCATCCCTTTAACGGGGAACTGTATAAACTGAGAAATAAGTCAAAATTTGTTGCTATCACCACTACATCTGGAACTGGATCGGAAATTACTAATGCAAGTGTTATCTCTAGGTTTGTTGATGGAATATGGAAAAAGCACTTTTTCTTGCATAAGAGTATAATGCCCTCCTTCGCTATAGTTGACCCAATCTTTGCAGTAGGAATGCCACCAAAACTGACAGTAGATACCGCTTTTGATGCTTTAACACATTCATTAGAAGGTATTACATCTCTTTGGAAAAATGAGTTTAGTTACGCAATGGCTCTAAAAGCAATTGAATTGATTTTCAAGTATCTACCAATAGTCGTTAAGGATGGTAAAAATATGGAAGCACGAGATTATATGCATCAAGCAGCTACAATGGCGGGATTAGCTTTTGGTAATTCTCAAGCACAACTTGCGCATACTCTTGGGCATTCATGGGGCTCCATTTTCCATGTTCCTCATGGTAGAGCAGTGGGTATTTTTCTCCCTTATGTGTTACAGTACAGTTTAAACAACCCAGATGAGGCAGATAAGACTGAAGATTTACTTGGAAAAGTGGCGAAACAGTTAGGTTGGGTAAATTGGGACGAAGACAACAAAAAATCAGCGGATATTGTCATAAAAAAAGTAAAAGAACTTCAAAAAGAAGTTGGATTTTCTTTTAATTTAAAGGAACTGGGAACTACAAAGGAGGATTATGATAAACATATTGATGTTTTAGTAAATCTATGTTTTGAAGATTCTACAAGCGTTCTTGGTCCAAGATCTGCCAATACCGAGGAATTTGGGAAACTCTATAAGTATGCATTTGAAGGAAATGATGTTGACTTCTAAACACAATTCATTTACTATTTTTTTTTAATTTTTTCACATTCTTAGCTGATTTTGTCGAAATGTTAAACAATAAATATATGCATTTTAATTATGTTTTTAGGTATTTTGATAATTGATAAATGAATTGCATAACTATCAAAAATAACGCATGACTCTTCCAGAAGAAGAACAGAAATTTCTCGAATATTTAGAAAAATTAATAGGGGTATCCATTCCAGAAGTACCAGAGCTACAAAGTTATACTTTTGGGTATACTGTTAAAGATAACCATGTAGAAGGCCTAAGCTTGTTTTCTTGTGGATTAACGATAATACCCGAAAAAATTACCACACTCTCTTATCTAAAAAAACTATTAGTTAGGGGTAATAAGTTAAAAGTAATACCAGAGGAACTTTGTTTTATTTCAGCTCTTAACACTTTAGATTTAAGCGAAAATAAATTAGTAAAACTACCAAAAGCGATTTATTCTCTAGTTTCACTAAAAGAATTACATTTAGAATCGAATCGATTAACAATTTTACCAGAGACGATTAGTTCGTTATCTTCTCTTACATTATTGGACATAAGTGATAATTCATTAAATGAAATTCCTGAGACTATAGGGTCATTAAAAAATCTAGAATCTTTAGATCTTAGCCAAAATAAAATTGATGAACTCCCGGATTCTATTGAGCATCTTAAATCTTTGAAACTGTTATATTTAGGAAAAAATAATTTAACCACTCTTCCAGAGTCAATAGGTTCTCTGAGTTCTTTAAAAAGGTTAAATTTAAGAAATAACAAATTAAGTAAATTACCTAATGCTATTGGTAATTTATCGTCGTTGTCGTCCCTATTCTTAAAAGGAAATAATTTAACGTACGTGCCTGATTCAATCGGTAATTTAAAAAATCTTAAATATTTAGGATTAGCGTCAAATAAGCTACCTTTACTTCCTGAAACAATTGGCTCTCTTAAATCATTAGAAAGTTTAAATATTTCTTCTAATTATCTAACGGAACTTCCCGATTCAATGGGTCATCTTAAATCTCTTCTAAGATTAGAACTTTCTAGTAATGAATTAACTCAATTACCGGACATGGATAATTTAAGTTCAATTAAAATATTAAAGTTTGATAGAAACAATCTTAAATTCCTTCATAATTCTATAAGTAATTTAACTACTCTAGAATCGTTAAAAGTTGATCGAAATGAATTAAAAGAACTTCCCGATTCAATTGGACAACTAAAATCTTTAAAAGAATTGGATTTATACGATAATAAGCTAACAAAACTTCCAGAATCCATAGGAAATTTATCTTCTCTTGAAGTATTGGATTTAAGCAAAAACCAATTATCGCTTTTACCTGAGTCGATAGGATTATTGTCTTCTTTAAGGGAACTTGATATTTCTACTAATAGATTAACCAGTTTAGTACCAACTATCGGTAAATTACCGCTCTTAAAGAATTTAATAATAGGATTTAATCGATTAGAAACAATTCCAGATACTATAGGGTCTTTATCTACTTTAGAAACCTTAGATTTAGGGAAAAATACTATAAAAGAAATTCCCGCTTCAATTGGTTCTCTACGATCTCTTAAAAGACTGTACTTATATTATAACGACTTAAAAGAAATACCTGCATCGATTGGTGACCTTGAAAAATTAAAGTATCTATACTTAGGAAACAATAAATTAACAAAAATTCCAGAAACAATTGGTAATTTAAAGTCCTTAAAATACTTATTTTTAAGAACTAATTACATAACAGAAATACCAGAATCAATAGATTCTCTTACTTCACTTCAGCATTTAAATATTGAATGTAATAACCTAACAAAATTTCCTCCATCGTTAGAAAAACTAGAAGATCGTGAAGTGAAAATCTTTAAGTAAAAAAATATCAATTTTTTACTAAAAGTATTAAAAAATGTTAATTAATTTATTTAAAATTCATATATTTATTTTTTCTTTACCCAAGGTTTTTTAAAAATAACATGCGTCTTTGCTTTTAAATAATTAACAATAATATTTTATCTTACTGTGAAATTAACTTATAAGTTTAGACATCCTAAAAGTGCTCAGTTAGATTTGCTTTGTACTATCTCTAAAAAGCTCTATAATCAGGCAAATTGGTACATACGACAAGATTTTTTTCATTTGGAAAATTGGCTTAACTATCAAGATTTAAATTTTATTTTGCAACACTCTTATAACTACAAATTATTAAAAGCTCAAACTTCGCAACAGATTCTTAAAATTATCGATAAGAATTGGAAAAGTTTCTTCAATGCGATAAAAGAATGGAAAAAAAGTCGAGAAAAGTTCAATGGAAGACCGAGACCACCTAAATATAAGCAAGACGGTTATAATCTCTTGATCTTTACGAATCAGAATAGTAAGGTTAAAAACAATAAAATCATTCTTACGATGTCCAAGCTTTTTAAGAAAGCATTTTCTGAATTTGAACATCCAATAGAAATTACAATACCTCACTATAGAAACAAGAATTTCGAACGTTATCAGCAAATACGCATTTTGCCGAGAAAAGAATTCTACGTAGTCGAAGTAGTATATAAAAGAAAGGTAGAGAAAGCGGAATTAAACGATGACTCGTACTTATCTATTGATTTTGGATTAAATAATTTAATAACTACGGTAGAAAACAGAAATGTAAAACCGATCATCGTTTCCGGAAGAGTTTTAAAGTCTATTAACCGACAATGGAATAAACGGAAAGCAAGGCTCAATTCTATCAAAGACAAACAGAACTTAAAGCGGACAAATAGACTTGATAGTATTAATATTAATCGAAATTCAGTTATTACCGATTATTTACACAAAACTGCTCAATTACTTGTAGGATATTGCTTAAAAAACCAAATAGGACACATTTGCTTAGGTAAATTGGAAAATATAAAACAGAATATCAGAATGGGCAAACGAAATAACCAGAATTTCGTGGATATCCCCATTCAAAAGCTTAAACAAATGATAGCCTATAAAGCTCAGCTTGTTGGAATTCAAATTCACGAAATCGATGAGTCCTACACTTCAAAATGTAGCTCATTGGATTTAGAACCGATTCAAAAACGTAAAAATTATGTTGGTAAACGGACAAAACGAGGATTATTTAGAGGTTCGAATTATCTCCTCAATGCAGATGTAAATGGAGCGTTAAATATCCTCAGAAAAGTAGTCGGAGATGGTTTTATTCAAAATCTATCCGATAGAGGTTGCTGGTTTCAACCTGTGCGAATAAGGGACATTTTCCAAACTTCGCATGAACAATTTTTATTAAAATGTTATACTATTACTTAACATTTTTAATAAAGTTGATAACCTAAATGAATTCTTATAAATTCTTAACATGAATATTTAATATTTAAAGAATTAATAATCGTATCTAGATTAAAATAATTAATCGATACCTACGATTAAAATTAAAAATATTAAAAATTAACCTTGAAAGGTGTTATTTAAATGAAAGGTTTTGTTGGAAAACTTTTAGTAGTTAATTTAAGCAGCAAAGAGATTAGTGAAGAATTGATTGACGATTCTATCGCAGAGAAATTTCTCGGAGGCGCTGGATATGCGTGTAGATATTTATACGACAAAATTGACAAAGAAACTGACCCACTCTCGCTGGATAATATATTAATGTTTATGACAGGAATTTTTTGTGGGTCTAATGTTCCTACTAGTGGGAGATTCGTTGTCTGTGCTAAATCTCCTCTAACAGGAATTTGGGGCGAATCCAATTGTGGTGGTTTTTTTGGTCCGGAATTAAGAAAAACAGGTTACGATGGAATAGTTATTAAAGGAGCCTCTGAAAACCCAGTTTATTTAGAAATAAACGAAAATGGAGTGGAGATTAAAGATGCTTCTACCTTATGGGGAAAAGGAATTTTTGAAACAACAAAAATATTAAAGGAAAAATTAGGGTCACAACTAACGCGAGTTGCGTGTATAGGGCAAGCTGGCGAAAATCTTGTAAAATTCGCGATTATTGGGTCAGAGGAAAAAGCTGCGGGAAGAACAGGTATGGGTGCCGTAATGGGCTCAAAAAAATTGAAAGCAATAACAGTTAGAGGAGCAAAGAGAAAGTATGAAACTGCTGAACCAGACGAATTTAAAGCAGCAGTTAAAGCAGCAACCGATAATCTGATGTCTTCGTTTACGACACAAATGATGGGAAGTCTTGGTACATCTGGAGTTGTTGATATGTACAATGCATCAGGTGAATTACCAATAAAATATTGGACGTTAGGGACATGGGAGGGTGCTTTCAATATTTCAGGGTCTACTGCTTTTGAAAAAATATTTTCGGGAAGTTTTCCCTGTTTTTCATGCCCTATTGGCTGTGCAAAGAGGACAGTAATTAAAGAGGGTGAATATAAAACTGATTATGAGATTGAAGCAGCTGAATATGAAACCGTGGCAGGATTTGGTTCTATGCTTTTAAACGATAATCTCGAAGCAATCCAGAAAGCGAATTACTTATGCAACGATTACGGAATAGATACAATTAGCGGCAGTAGTACAATAGCATTTATCTATTATCTATTTAATAAAGGAAAAATAAATTCCGATGATATTAATGGATTAGAGCCAAAATGGGGCGAAATTACTCCTGCTCTTGAATTAATTAAGATGATTGCGTTTAAAGAGGGTATTGGAGATGTAATGGCTGAAGGTTCAGATAAAGTTGGACATAAATTTAACATTCCTCAAGATGAGATTGCTACAGTTTATGGTATGGAAATACCATACCATGATTTGCGGAGAATGTTTGGAATGGCTGTTAGTTATGCCTTGGCAACTCCTCGAGGCCCATGCCATACGTCATGTGATCCCTATTTAATTCTATTAGGAGTAGCCCTTGACGACTTTGGAATTAATCCAAATGTAGATTGGTATCAAGATGATGCAGCAATGGCAGAATTTTGTGCTCGCATTCAAGATTATCGTGCGATATATAGTTCATTAATAGTGTGTTCGTTTGCTAATCAACCTCCCACGATGATTCTCGATATGTTAACTAAAGCAGCAGGATTAAACTTAACTATGGAGGACTTCAAAATATTAGGAGAACGTATATACATGGTTAAGAGATTATTTAACTTAAAGATGGGAATATCTCCGGAGGACGATAGATTACCAAAAATCGTTCTCAATCCCGTAAATGAAGGAGGTTCTGCAGGTAAGACTCCTAATTTTGAACAATTAAAAGATGCCTATTATAAATATAGAACATTTGATTCTAAAACTGGTTATCCAAAACAAGATAAACTGGAAAAATTAGGACTAGATAATCTTTAAACACTTTTTTTTTATTTTATTTTCTAATATCCATTCTATTCTACAATTATTATGTTAAAAACTAATTATTTTTTTTACTCGCCCAATTTCACCGCTCCTCAACCGAACTTTAATCCCATAATGGTGATTAGGTGAATTTGTAAGCACATCTTTGACTATGCCCTCGGTTATCTTACCAGATCGCTGATCTTTCTTTAATACGATTAAAACTCGCATGCCTGATTTGATGTCTGCTCGCTTTGTTCCCTTCAATTTATTTGCTCAAGTTATTTGTAGGTCTTTTTTAATACGAAAATAGTTCTTTTCATTTTATCTTTTGTGAATTCCATTTGAAACATTTTTTAGTGGTATGATTCATTTACTTTAAAAAATATATACATGTTGATGTTAGTTAAAAATATGGATCCTTCAAAAGCCATGAAAATTAAATTATCAGACGAATTACCTCCAGATCCCGTCTTTAAAGAGGATATCCGAAGGGCGCCTAATCGTGGTTATGACTTGAATCGTGATGAGACGATAATTGCGTTAAAAAATGCTTTGCGATATATACCTGAAAATTTACATAAACGACTTGCTCCTGAATATTTAGACGAGTTAATTAATAGAGGACGAATATACGCTTATCGATATCGACCCGTGGGGCAAATAAAAGCTAAACCTGTTGATGAGTACAAGGGTATTTTAGAAGCTCGTGCGATACAATTAATGATTGATAATAATTTAGATTTTGATGTAGCACTTTATCCATATGAACTCGTTACATATGGCGAAAGTGGGCAAGTCTGCCAAAATTGGATGCAGTACCAATTAATTAAAAAATATCTCGAAGTAATAAATGAAGAGCAAACCATTGTGGTTATGTCAGGCCATCCTCTTGGCTTGTTTCCCAGTAAAAGAGAAGCTCCAAGAGTAATTATGACGAATGGTTTGATGGTTGGTATGTTTGATACACCCGAAGAATTCAAACGAGTTTCAGCTTTAGGTGTAGCAAACTACGGTCAAATGACTGCGGGAGGATGGATGTATATAGGTCCTCAAGGGATTGTTCATGGGACTTACATTACACTGCTAAACGCGGGTCGGCTTTATTTAAAAATACCTGCTAGTGAAGGACTTAAAGGAGTTCTCTATTTAACTTCTGGATTGGGAGGGATGAGTGGAGCTCAGGCGAAAGCAACTGAAATTTCGGGGGGTATAGGGGTTATCGCTGAAGTTGACGATTCTCGAATTAAAACTCGCTATGAGCAAGGATGGGTTAGCAAAATTTCGAGCAATCTTGAAGAAATTTTTAGTTGGGTTGAAGAATATAGAAAAAAGAAAGAACCAATTTCAATTGCGTATCATGGTAATGTTGTTGATATCTGGAAATATGTGGTAGACAACAATATTAAAG
Source organism: Promethearchaeota archaeon Loki_b31 (assembly GCA_005222975.1). Lineage (GTDB taxonomy): Archaea > Asgardarchaeota > Lokiarchaeia > Sigyniarchaeales > SOKP01 > SOKP01. Next base: position 43,363 of record NJBI01000019.1, on the reverse strand, counting down.
TGGAGCTTGCATCAGACCAAACTTCTTGTCACGCGCCTTATGAGGGAGGATATACCCCCGTTGGTTTAAGTTTCGAGGAAGGTAGGGTGTTATTAAAATCTGATAGAGAGAAATTTGAAAGGTTAGTTGACGAATCTTTAAGGGAACAATATAACCTTATCAAAATTATGGTTAGTAGAGGTACTATATTCTGGGACTATGGAAATTCGTTTCTAAAAGCAATTTACGACGCTGGAGCTCATGATGTTGCAATTAATGGTGATCCAAAAAATGGTTTCATATTTCCCTCTTATGTAGAACATATAATGGGTCCAATATGTTTTGATTATGGATATGGACCTTTCCGATGGGTATGCCTAAGCTTAGATCATTCAGATTTAATAAAAACCGATCAAGTTGCAATTTCTTCTATCGATCCAAATCGGAGCTCACAAGATAGAGATAACTGGCATTGGATAAAGAATGCCGAAAAGAACAACTTAGTAGTTGGTTCTCAAGCTCGTATATTATATGCCGATATGGAAACTCGAGTAAAAATTGCTTTAAAGTTCAACGAAATGGTTAAAAATAGAGATATCGGAGCGATTATGTTAGGAAGGGACCATCACGATGTTTCTGGGACCGATAGTCCTTTTAGAGAGACATCAAACATAAAAGATGGCAGTAATGTTATGTCTGACATGGCTCATCACAGTTGGGCAGGTAATATAGCAAGAGGAATGACTATGTGTGTACTATCGAATGGAGGGGGCGTTGGCACTGGAAAAGCAATTAACGGCGGTTTTGGTCTAGTGTTAGACGGTTCAGAACGAATAAATAACATAATTCGCTCTGCAATTGAGTGGGATGTAAACTGTGGCATCGCTAGGAGAGCTTGGGCTAGAAATGAAAACGCGTTAACAACAGCTTATGCTTGGAATTTTAAGAATCAAGATAGAGGGCACATCACCTTACCTTTTTTGGTAAAAGATGATTTATTAAATGATGTTATTAATGTGTATTTAAAAAAGTATAAATAAAGTAAGAGTCCTATTTGGTTTGGTTAACATGGAAAATGATTTTAAATACGGTCAAGATCACTTGACTGTTAATTTGGCCCTGAAGATTGTTAGAGGTCAGATTAATGGTACCCTAACGGAAGAAACCAAAATAAAAATAGAAAGAAACTATAATGTTGTTCAAGATATTGCAAACGGCGAAGCCTTAGTATACAGTATTAATACGGGATTTGGGTCTTTGTGTACAACTAGAATATCAAAAGAAGAAATTGGTAAATTACAATCAAATTTGCTTAAGAGCCATAGCGTAGGCGTTGGTTCACCTATTAGCAAGGAAATTGCAAAATTGATGTTGATTCTTAAAGTCCACGCGTTAAGCATGGGATATTCTGGGATTTCTTTAAATTTGATTGAAAGAATTCTCTGGCACATCAACAACGATTTTATTCCATTGGTTCCAGAACAAGGGTCGGTAGGAGCATCCGGAGACCTTGCCCCGTTAGCTCATTTATTTTTACCCTTAATTGGTTTAGGATTTCTGTCAAAAGATGGTACAAATTATAAACCAGCAATAGAAGTTTTAAACCAAAACGGATTAAAACCGCTTGAACTTCATGCAAAAGAAGGTTTGGCGTTAATTAATGGAACCCAATTCATTACAGCTCATGGGGTTATTGTCGCTGAAAAGTTTTTTAGTTGTTTAGAGCAAGCTGATCTTATCGGAGCAATGACGCTTGAAGGGTATTTAGCATCGCCTCAACCTTTCAATGAGAGATTAATTGCTTTACGTCCTCATGATGGTGCTAAAACTGTTGCTAAAAGAATCAGGAAGTTTTTGAAGAATTCTCAATTTGTAGAATCACATGCAGATTGTGGTCGAGTTCAAGATCCTTATTCTATTCGATGTATCCCCCAAGTCCATGGAGCCTCCAGAGATGCTTTTTCACATTTAAGCGAGAAGATGGAATGTGAATTAAATTCAGTTACGGACAATCCTATAGTTTTTGATGAAAATACTGCTATCAACGGTGGAAACTTTCATGGACAACCTCTTGCCTTACCCCTGGATTATATTAGTTTAGCCGCTTCTGAGCTGGGAAATATCTCAGACCGACGAACATATCTTCTTTTAGAAGGAAAGTGGGGACTTCCCCCATATTTAATTCAAGAATCCGGCTTAAATTCCGGTTTTATGATTACTCAATATTGTTCAGCAGCATTAGCTAGCGAAAACAAATCAATGTGCTTCCCAGCAAGCGCAGATAGTATCCCAACATCAATGGGACAAGAAGATCATGTTAGTATGGGATCGATTAGTGCTAGAAAAGCGCTTCGAATAATTTATAATCTTGAAAAAATACTTGCAATAGAACTCTTGTGTGCCGCTCAAGCGTTTGATTTTAGAAGACCGTTAAAATCTAGTGCAACTTTAGAAGCATGCCATGCCTATATTCGTCAAAATATCCCCCATATTAACGAAGATGTAGTTCTTTCGGAATACATTGAAATTGCTTTAGAAATTATAAAAAGTAAAGAATTAATCAAAATTGCAAACGAAGTAAAATGACAGTAAGATCTACTCCATCGCCAAGAAGAATAAAAAGAAAAGATGTTGGTAACGAGGTTCCAACACCCACGCTAGATTTGATTATAATTCACATCAACGAATTAGTAACCATGGATTCTAAATATGGGGTTCCAAGAAGAGGCAAGAACATGGCAGAGCTGGCCCCCATTCACGATGGTGCAGTTGCTATATCTGGTAATTCTATAGTTTTCGTAGGAACAACAAATGAATTATTTTCTAACTTTTCCCCTAACGGAAAAACAGTAATAATTGACGCTACAAATCGTTTAGTAACTCCTGGATTTGTTGATCCGCACACTCATATTATCTTCGATGGTTTTAGAGAAAATGAACTTGAAATGAAACTTGCTGGTAAGACCTACCTTGAAATTTTAGAGTCTGGGGGAGGGATATTAAAAACTGTTAAAGCGACGAGAAAAGCTTCGTTAGAAATCTTAATTCAAAATGGGAAAAAGATTCTTAATAGGATGATGGAATATGGAACGACTACAATGGAAACGAAATCTGGATATGGACTCGATGTCGAGAACGAAATAAAGTCGTTATTAGCTGCAAAAAAGTTAAACCTCGAGCATCCCATGGATGTAATATCAACGTTTTTAGGCGCTCATGCAGTACCACCAGAATACGAGGGTGAAACAGACGATTATGTAGAATTAATTATTTCAGAAATGATTCCAAAAGTAGCACAAGAAGAATTAGCAGAATTTTGCGACGTATTTTGTGAAGAGGGGATTTTCTCAGTTGTTCAGACCAAAAAAATATTAAAGGCGGCCATGAAATACGGTCTAAAACCGCAGATTCATATTGACGAAATTATCGACACGAGTGGGGCATTATTAGCAGCAGAGTTAAACGCTGTGCAGACGGGACATATGCTAAAATCTAACGACGAAGGTTTGAAAGCAATGAGAAAAGCACAAACAATTGCTACACTATTACCCGGGACGCCTTTCTGTTTAATGATGAGGGACTATGCTCCTGCGAGAAAGATCATCGAATATGGTATTCCAATAGCCCTTGCTACCGACCTTAATCCAAATTGTTGGACAGAATCGATGCAAATCATAATTGCTTTAGCTTGCTATCACATGAAACTTTCACCAGCTGAAGCTCTAACAGCAGCTACGATTAACGCCGCTTGTGCACTTCAAAAACAAGAACAGATTGGAAGTATAGAAGTAGGCAAGAAAGCAGACTTAATAATTTTCGATGTACCGAATCATAATTTTCTTCCTTACCAATTTGGAGTAAATCTTGTTTCAAAAGTTATAAAAAATGGTAAAATTGTAGTAGATTTTGATTAATTTGCTCTTAAAATTTAGAAATCAAAATAATTCTCTAACAGATGTTTTGGCTCAAGTTTTTTAGGATTTTCAATTTGTAAATAATAATCTAAAGAATTAAGCACAGCACCTAAGGGCAACACGCCAATTAATTCTGTACCAACAATGGGTACACCATATCGAGCGGCTTCAATTCGTACGAGTTCTTTCTGACGATATAGAGGGGTTTTTTTATAATTAATATTACTAATCCCTACTTGAACGCAATCTCTCGTTTTTAAATCGGTCCCCATTGCTTTAACGTTTACAAGTCCTCCCGAGCGTAAATGAATAGCTTTTGCTACTTTTTTCGCAATTTTAACATCTTTGGTCCCAAGGTTGATATTAAAACTAATTAAGGGATATCTTGCTCCCGTTATTATTGCACCTGCCGTTGGATGGAATTCTGAAGGGCCATAATCCGGTTTCCTTTCAGGGTCTGTTTTAATGGTTTCTTTTAATCCTTCGTATTCTCCGACTCTTATGTTATCAATATTTTTCCTTTCAAGATTGCTTGCCGAATCTTCGTATAAATATACTGGAACGCCTTCTTTTGCCATTTCTTCAGCAAATTGTTTTGATAATTCTATGCATTCTTCAATTGTAATATTTTGAGCTGGTATAAACGGAACTACATCTATTGCTCCTATTCGAGGGTGTTGACCTTTGTGTTTATTCATGTCAATTAGTTCTATCGCCTTTTTAGCCGCAGCAATATTTGCTTTCAGCACAGCTTCTGGAGTACCAACAAAAGTAATTACGGCTCGGTCGTAATCAGAGTCGTATTGAATGTCTACGATGTTAGTTTCGGGAGTGTTTTTAATTTCTGCTACAATTCGTTCGACTTTATCTCCATCTGTACCTTCACTATAATTAGGTACGGACTCAACAATTTTTTTATTTTTATTTGCCATAATTATCTCCTTAAAACAACATTAATTCTAATTTTTAATAATATAAATTTATTTACTTAAATGTAATTTTAAATTTTTATAGATTGAATTAAATTAGCTTTAGATTCGGTCATATTTATTTATGGTAAAGCATAATCTCTTCCATAGGTTTTATCAGTAAAGATGTAGATTTTATCTTCGCCATTACCAATTGCTTTTCCATTAATTCGTAATTTTACGAATATAGGCTTTTCTTTTGTTCCTCTTGGAGTTTTATTAATATGTTTTTCTTTGAATTTAATAACTTCTGCTTTTTGATGAATGTATGTGTCTGTATTATTGCCCATAATAATTAAATCGTCATTTTTAGTTAAATATCCGTTATCCAACGAAATTTTAGCATAATCTTTCGTATAATCCTCAACTTGACCAACTTTGATATATCTGAAATGTGATAAATTTGAAGGGGATTTATGTTGATGGTCTTCTTCAGTCATTCTCTTAAAGTAAAATCCTGGAGTAAATCCTCGATTATAAACTTTCTTTAAGTCAGTAACCCATCGACCTACTTTTTTTTTTGAAAAAGAACCGTTATAATAAGCCTCAATAGCTTCTCGGTAAATTTTTGTAACCACCTCGACATAGTGAGGGTGACGCATCCTACCTTCGATTTTAAAAGCGTCAACCTTAGCTTCAATGAATTTAGGTACATGGGCAATTGTACAAAGATCTCTTGAATTCATGAACCTAACACCATCGTAGATGTATTCTGCACCAGACTCTTCCTTTACCCACCAGCGTCTTCTACATGGCTGTATGCAATTACCTCGGTTTGCTGATTTCTCTTCGGTTCCACAAATATCTTGAGAAAAATAGCATCTGCCACTTATGGAAGTGCACATTGCTCCGTGAACAAAAATTTCAATTTCTGCTTTAGATAAATTCCTCTTTATTTCTTTAATTTTTTCTAAAGATAATTCCCGAGCTAAAATTAATCTCTCTGCTCCTAGCTTTTCATAAAATCTAGCAGATAAAGAATTAGACACGTTACATTGCGTAGAAATATGAAAAGGCACCCCAACTTCTTTAGCTACTTCAATTGCAGCAATGTCGTGAACTATAACAGCGTGAATACCTGCCTCTTTTCCTTTTTCTATGACTTCGTGTAAGTAATTCAATTCGTTGTCGTATATTAATATATTTGTAGCTAAATACGCTTTTAATCCAGCTTTGCGGCAAAAATCCATGATTTTAGTAAGATTTTCCAGAGCAATATTTTCCGAACGCATTCTCATATTAAACTTCTCAATTCCAAAATAAACTGAGTCTGCGAAATTTGACGCTGCTTTAATCGCTTTTAAATTTTTTGCTGGAGCAAGTAATTCAACTTTTTTCATATGAAACAATAACAATTTTCAAAATTGACTTAAATTAAAGTATACTAAAAGAAAAAATAAAACTATCTTTTATTTTCTGTTTAATGTTTTAAATGAAAAAAATAATGGTTCTAATTAAGTTTTAAAAAGAAATATGAAAGTTTTAGATTATGTTAACTGCATACTTGTAGGAATTATCGCTACTTTAGGAGAATTTCCGTGCATATTTGATAATTCATTAATTAACTCATTCCATTCATTAAACAATTGGACAGATTTTGGATAGAAATGATATAAATCTGGTTTACTAATATTTGGAGAAAAGAAATATACATTTCTTCTCTTTACAAACGCTTTCCATATAATTCCATTCCCAAAATTGTTATATAATTTAGCACCAGTTTCAGCAATTAAACTATGAAAACCTTTGCCTTCGTACGAAGATGACATTACAACAATCGTGCCTTTTCTATCAAGAAATCTATTTGAAGCCGTCATTAAAATATTAAAAGCTTTTATTGATTGGTTCAATTCAGAATCTTCTGGGTAAGAATTTAAGAAACAAATTTGATTTTCTAGGGTTATTTCTGTCGTATAAGACTCCTTTGCGGCCTCCATAGCTTTTCTATGTGCGTCTCGATAATGGCCTGAATAGATCTCAGTTATGTTGCCAATTTCATTCATCACTACATTAACAGAAAAATCTAAGCCAACATTATCAACTATATCCTCAATGTCTTCCCTTATTTCAGTCATTCTTCCGATTCCCGCTCCAATTCCTCGCATTCTTGCAGAATGGTTTGCCTCGAGTGTGCGAATACCACATACTCCTGGCAATACTATTTTGGCACCGCCCCCAAAGCCGGCTAAAGGGTGGGGAATAACACCTCCTACCGCAATCTTTAAATCTGCGTTATAATACGTTTTATTTACATCAATTGGCGTCCCTATCTTAGAATCTCCTAGATGTACAAGGTTCTCGTAAGGATGATGATTTTCGATTTTAAACCTACTTACAATTTCTTTGCCTAGTTTTAATAAGCAATCGTTTTTATTCATTGGTCTATGAGCACCAAGAGCAAATAAAATTGTGATTTGTTCTTCTGAGATATCAGCTTTTTCTAGTTCTTCAAAAACAAACGGAAGAATTTTCGATGATGGCGTCGTTCTTGTCATATCGTCTACAACGATTACTACGTTTTTTTTCCCCTGGGCAATAACAGATAAACTAGGGGTTCCTATTGGATTTAATATCCATTTTCTTATATCTTCACTTGATAATTCTGGAGCGTCAGCATCTTTCATTTTACAGACGGAAACATCCCAAGAATCGGGGAACTCTAACTTTAAATAATGTGGGTCCCTCCAAGCGGCCCACGGGACTTTAAATTGTTTAACCATTCATATTCACCACATTTGAAAGATTTACTTAATAATAATAGTCGGTTTTATTCTTAATTAAATATTAAAACATCAATAATAACACTAAAAATCCAAGCGATTATTTAACTTTTTATACAATATAAAGTAAAAAATCAAAACAAGAAAATGAACCAAAAAAATAAAAAAAGAATTTCTAAAGACGAATATTTCATGAAAATAGCAAAGGTTGTCTCAGAAAGAAGTACGTGCATAAAGCGTAAAGTTGGCGCGGTGTTAGTAAAGGATTCTCATATAATGTCGACGGGATATAATGGCGCTCCGTCTGGATTTAAACATTGTACTACAGAAACGTGCGTCCGAAAGAATTTAAAAAGCGGCGAAAGACCCGAACTATGCCGAGGAGTTCATGCCGAAATCAATTGTGTTTCAGATAATTCACTAATTATTTCAAATTCGGGTGAAATAATGGAAGCTAAAGATATTGGAAAAAAAATCTTTGCGGTAAATGAACATCTAAAAGTAATACCCTCTGATGCTGAGAAATTTTTGTCAATTAAAGATAAATTGATAAAAATCAAAACCGCAGGAAATTATGAATTGCTAGTATCAGAAGATCATTTAATGTTTAAAATGGATGATGAAGAAGGGTTGAAAGAAATAAAAGCTAGTAATCTAAGTTTAAATGATTATCTCCCTATTGTAACTTATATACCTATAAAAGGCATACCACAAGAGCTACCTAATATTGAATATGATTCTTTCAAACTCAATAACCAAGGTATTAAGATATTTTGTTCAAAATTGCAGGATATGGGTTTATCACAAAATTGTCTAGCTCAAAATTTAGGATTTTCTCGAACAGTTATCCGCCGATTGCTAAGTGGAGAAGGGATAAAAGATACAAATTTTACAAAGATAGCACATAAATTAGGTCTTGAACTAAATAATTATAAAATGGGCGTTGAAAGGAAAAAAGTATTTATTCCATCTATTACCAGTTGTGATTTATGTCAAATAGTAGGGTATTTCATAGGAGATGGAACATTAGGTAATAATTTCATCAGTTTTTTTGATAAAAATAGATTAATGTTAGAACATTACAATGAACTAATAAAAAAAGTATTTGGTATTACTGGAAATATAAGAAAAAATAAAGATGAAAATCAATACATTCTAAATGTATCTTCTAAAAGACTATCACTCTTTTTTGAAAAACTAGGGATAGGAATCAGTGAGAAAAAAATCCCTAAATTATTTCATAAAGTAGATAATGACTCTCTTTCATTTTTACTTAGAGGACTTTTTGATGCTGAAGGTATGGTTCGATTTAGCCCGAGAAAGCTAGTTGCGTTAACTAGTGGGTTTATAAGAATTTTAGAAATCGTACGGTTACTATTGTTAAGATTCGGAATATTGAGTAGTTTATATCAACTTAAAAGAACTGTCAAGATTTCAGATGGTGCAGGGTCCTATAGTTATGTTCTCTCCACTTCAGGAGAAGACTTACTTAAGTATAAAAAATACATTGGCTTTTCACATCCTATAAAAAAAGAAAAATTAGAAAAAATCAAAAAAGTTGGACTAAGTAAAAAAAGATGCTATCCAAAATACTATTTTTCTTCAAGAATTTCCACAACAAAATGGTCTACATTAAGAGATAGAAGATCTGAAGTAATAAACCAAATAACGGCAAATAAAATAGTTAATGAACTTAAACTAAATAATGTTGATAAAAAAGTATTATACGATTTAGTTAAACTGACAGAATCTAATATATCTTTTGTTAAAATCAAGGAACTGGTTAATGTAAGAAAAAGTCAAAAAATGATTGATTTTTATGTCCCTGATTATAACTCGTTCATAGCTAATGGTATTTTGGTTCATAATTGTATAATACAAGCTGCTTTACATGGTACTTCAATTAAGGGCGATACAACTCTTTATACTACGATTTTTCCTTGTATGACTTGCTTAAAATTAGTTATTAATGCTGGGATTAAAAAAATTGTGTATCTAGATGGTTATAATATGGAAAATGAAGTTAAGAAAGATTTGTTAAATGAATCAGTTTTAATAGTTAAACCTTTATTGTTAAGTAAACTTTAAATCGCAACTTTTTCAACTTTATTTTGCAACTCTATTTGCAACCTGCATTTTTTTAAATAAATTCTGAATAAATTTAAAGCATAATACATAGGAATAATTAACACACATAGAGAATAAATAAATAACAATTTGGAGAAAATAAAAAATGTCAGACAAAGGAAAAAGAAGGGAAGGTCAAGAAAACGCGGTCTTTGTTGGGCGTCGTCCTACGATGAATTATGTAATGGCTGTGATGATGGTCTTGAATAAAGGAGTAGAATGTACGGTAAAAGCTCGCGGCAAGGCGATTTCTCATGCCGTTGATATCTGCGAGATTTTAAAAAATCGTTTCTTGAAGGGAGTTGAATATAAGGATATTAGTATTACCACGGAGGTACTTACAGGCGAGGAAGGTCGTCAAAATAATGTAAGCTCTATGGAGATCGTTTTATCCCCTCCGAAATAAATAGAATTCGAATTTTTTGAAATATTTTTTGAAATATTTTTTTAAATCTTTTTAGGTTGATTAACTTGTTTTTCTATTTTTTTTAAGAAGTACAGCTAAAGTTAAAATTAAGAAAAAGTAAAATTAAATGGAAAAATTATTTCCTATAAGTGTTAACCCACAATTTTGCGTCCGATGTCAAAAATGTATGTATTCTTGCCATCCAAAAGCTATTTTTTTTAAAGATACTAAGGTATGTGGATTATAATAAATGTAAAGGGTGTCTTAAATGCGTTGATGTGTGCGAACACAACGCAATTGAAGTAATATCGATGGAAGACGGGCAATTAATAGATTTTGAAATAGATAGCGAGAGATGTATGGTTTGTAAAAAGTGCTTAGAGGAAGGTTTTTGTTTCCAAAACTTATATATTCTGATTATTGACCCAGATTCGGATAAAAAACAGATTACTTTTAATAAGAAAAATATGGATTTATGTCAGAATTGTTTAAAATGTTTCGTTAATTGTCCAAATAATGCGATAATTCCCATGATTTCTCAGAAGTAAAAATTATTGTGGAATACCAACTTATTTATAAGTTTTCGATTTTTTCTATTCATTAATATCTCAATTTAACTCAAAAATTGTGTTTTCTAGTTAGAATGGAAAATCTAGTTGTAATGAAATTTGGAGGTTCTTGTTTAAAAGATGAAAAATCGTTTAATCAAATACAATATATTGTTAAAAAATATAGAGAAGCCTCTAATGTAATAATTGTAGCATCTGCGTTAAATGGAATAACTGATAAGTTAATAGATTTTTATAAGAAATCTTGTAAAGAAGAACCTAAATGCGATTACATTATTGACGATATTTTTAATATCCATAAAAATGTGATTAATCAAATTCTTATCAACGAAGAAAGCGAATTTAAAAAGACCTTTGAATTTTTAAAAAAAGAAATTAGCGAATTAAAACAGATAGGCAGCGTAATTAAATTAATCCGGCCAAGTATGGAAATTCAGGATATAATTATTTCCTATGGAGAAAAACTTAGCACATTCATTTTAAGCCAATATTTAAAATCAAAAAACTTTAAAGTAGAATATATCCCTTCTGATGAGATTCTCCTTACAGACGATAACTTTGGGAGAGCCCTTCCGTTATTAGAAGAGACTGAGATAAAAGTGACTGATAGAATAATCCCCTTGCTCCAATCTGAATTAATTGAAATTATCTGTGTAACTGGGTTTTATGGCTCTACGAAAGATAAAAAAATTACTACATTCGGAAGAGGAGGAAGCGATTTAACAGCGGCAATCCTAGCATACTGTCTTAGGATTAACTTTAACTTAAAAGTAATTTACTGGAAGAATGTTAAGGGTTTTTTAAACGCAGACCCAAGAATCGCTGAAAAAACGGCCCTCTTAAAGAAAATTTCTTACAAAGAGGCAAAAGAACTTGCGTTTTTTGGTTCAAAAGTCCTACATCCATTATGCCTTGATGTTAACGAAAAAGGAAATATTCCCTCTGAAATTAAGTTTTTCAACGACCCTGATTCTGACGAATTTACAGCGATAACGAAAGAAATCGTTAGAGACGACAAAGTAATTAAAGCCATTACTTCAATATATAAACTCTCAATGGTGACCGTCGAAAGCGATACGATGGTTCCATTAACGGGGACTGCTTCTAAAATTTTTTCTCTTTTAGGAGATAATAATGTTAATATTGTGTTTATATCACAGAGTTCCTCAGAAAACAATATAACTTTTGGTATAGAATTTGAAGATTCAATGAAAGTTAGTTTTTTATTAAGAAATTCAGATTTCTTTGGTAAAAAGTGGTTTAAGATTAAAATTGATAACGATATTTCATTAGTTGCCGTCATTGGTGCAGGAATTCTTCACACACCCGGTATAGCTGGAAGAGTCTTTACTTCGCTAGGAGATGGCAATATAAATATTAAAGCAATTGCACAAGGGTCTTCTGAATTGAATTTTACCGCAATAATTGATAGAAAAAATTGCGATAAAGCTATTAATGTATTGTATAATGAGTTTATTAATCAAAAGTAGAAAAAAATAAGAAATTAATTAATTCCAAAAAAATCTCGATGAAATTTATGTTCGGCCAGTTCTTTTCTGATTTTTTCTCTTTCTTCAGGGGGACTTCTATTTTTTAAGGCTTCGTTCCCAATTTTTTTTCCTATAACTACTTTCGGATTGTTTGACCAGTTTACATCTAATAATAAACATAAATAATAGACTGTCGATTGAATAAAAGCGATTAGATTGCCTATATTATATTCGTCAGAGCGTTCAATTGAGACTTTAGCTGACGGAACTCCTTGTTCTATTAGGGCTTGAAAAGTAGCGTCTGCTTGATAATTTACTATGGTTTGGGCAGTTTGACCGTTTACATATTCTATTGAGGAATCTAAGTTAAAATCTGGGAATTCTTTTTTTATGGTCCACAATACCGGGACTACAGCGCCCTTAGTTCCACCTAATAGATATTCTAAAACTGAATGCTGGCACAGTGGAGCAGATTGATAAGCGCCAATTAGGCCTTTTTCGTTCTTCCCAGTGCTTTCTGATGTTTCTTGCACGAATAATCCTACACTTCCTTCAAGATTCAGAGAATATGGCATAGAAAATACAGTCTTGTAACCTTTTTTGTACAAATTATAAAGAAATGCTGAAAAACGGAATGCGGGGTTCTCATCAAAACTCATAAATTCTTTATAAGCATCGTTTAACCCTTTTAAAAAAGCTTCGATGTTAACTCCTAACAGAAAAGCTGGGACAATTCCAACATTAGAGATGGATCCCGCAAAACGACCAGAGATATCAGGAACTTCCAGAATGGGGCACCCTATTTTTTCTAATATTTGACGCATCGTACCCTTTGAAGAGAGCCCTAGAAATTTGTAATTATTTTTTAAGAAAATTCCTATAGTAGAGTTTACATCTAAAGTTTCGCCTCCTCTAGAGATCGGAATTACAACCGAATTTTCAGGATCTGCTGTATCAAGGCACTGTTTTAATTCTACAGCCCTAGAACTTGTAATAGAATATAGATTCTTTTTAGATAAATGTCTTAATGCAAGTAAAGTTTGAATTGAGCCCCCCGTTCCTAAAACTATAATGTTCTTTATTTTCTCACTCAGAAATTCTTTAGACGCTTGGTGAATTGCTCCCATGTCTATATACGATTCAGTGTCAGTAAAGAATGGAGGATCCCAGTTGTGTTTATTGGATTTAGAGATTGAAATTAATTTTTCCATTAAATTGGCGTTAATTTTTGGATAATATTCGAAATTTAAACCTAAACTCATTTTTAATTCACCTATTAAGGTAATATATTTTTTTCTAAATATGACTTGTGATATATCCTATTTAAAAAAACATTATTAGAAAAGGAATATTTTATATCATTAATGTTTTAAATTCATATTACCGCGTTATAATTTCTATGTCAGATGAATATCTCTTTTTATTAGAAGATTTATACGAGTGTATCGATGGTATAAGATCTGCGGCGATCGTATCAATAGAAGGTTTAATTGTTCACTCGATTTTAGAAGAACAGATTTCTGATTTAAAGATAGCTGCGATGACAGCAACAATTCTATCCGTTGCGGAGCGTGTATTAATAGAATTAAAATCCGGAAAGCTTGATCTCTGTATTTTGCAAGGTGATATAGGCAATTTTGTAGTTATGGAGGCTGGGAGCGATTTGATTTTAGCAGTATGCTTAGATATTGACGCTCGAATGGACACTTGCTTCGTTGAAATGAGAAAAATCTCGGAACAAATTAAAAGCCTGTATTAGTCAATTATTAAAGGATTGATATGTCTAAAAATTGAAAAATTCGAGGTCTATTTTCTTTAAAATAGCTTTTGTAATATTTATAAAATAATCATTAAGAACTATAAAAATTACACTAAATTTTAATAAATTGTGATTTGTAATGGCTAAAGCAAGCGAAATGAATAATGGAGGCCAATCTGGGAATGGAGAGCCTTATTTCTGTAAAGAATGTAAAAGAAACCATACTAAAGGCAAAATTTACAAGGACCATTTAAAATTTGCCTGGTTCGAAATAGATAAAAAAGAAATCGAAGAAGAATCTGAAAGCAATGAAAAAGAACTTGAATCTGAAGTAGAAGAGATATTTGAAAATTTAGAGGAAGAGGAAGATTATATTATCGAATTAAATGAGATGGAAGAAGAATTAGAATTAGATTCAGATTCAGATAGTAATGAAGTTATAATCAATGACGCAAATGTTTCTGTAGAAGCTGTTAAAAAGCTTCCTGGGGTAGGTGAAGCTACGCTTAAAAAACTAATTAAAGCTGGATTTAGTAGCCTTGAGTCCATCGCTTATACGCCCCCAAGGATAATTCAAAATGAATCTGGGCTTGGAGATAAAACAACCGCTAAATTAATTAAAGCTAGTATGTCCCAGTTAAAAATCGGCTTCAAGTCTGCTGAAGATGTGTGGGAGTACAGAAAAAATATTACGCGAATTACGACAGGTAGTCAAGAACTCGACGATCTTTTTGGAGGTGGAATTGAAACTGGATGCGTTGTTGAGTTTTTTGGAGAATTCAGGACCGGTAAAACCCAAATAGCCCATCAATTATGCGTTAATGTTCAATTACCCGAGGAAGATGGGGGTCTCAATGGAAATGCATTGTATATAGACACTGAAGGAACATTTAGACCTGAAAGAATAATACAGATGTCTGAAGGACTTGATTTAGATCACAAAAAGATTTTGAAAAACATAATATTTGGTCGTGCTTACAATTCTGATCATCAAATTCTCCTAGTAAAAGAAGCTACTAATCTTATCAAAGAGAAAAACATCAAACTAATAATAGTTGATTCTTTAATTGGACATTTTCGAAGTGAATATGTAGGTAGAGGTACGTTAGCAACCAGACAACAAACTATTAATACCCACTTACACGATTTATTACGTTTAACAGATATTTTCCCCGAGTTATGTATCATTGTAACAAATCAAGTTCAATCAAAACCTGATGTTTTTTATGGGAACCCAACAGTAGCGGCAGGAGGGAATATAGTTGCTCATGGATCAACAATTAGAGTATATTTAAGAAAAGGTAAAGGCGAGCAGAGAGTAGCGAAAATGATTGATGCGCCTCATCTACCCGAAGGAGAAGCTGTATTCTCAATAACAGAAAATGGAATTACCGATTAAACCATTTAAAAAATCTCTTTTTTAAATACTAACGTAAAAAAAATAGAAAATAAAAAGAATAATAAAAATTTAATTTATTTTAATTTTTCGTATACATTTGCTTTTTTGGTTAATCTCTTGACTTCTTTTGTCATACTATTAGCGCCCAGTTTGAAAATTTCTGATGCGGTTTTAGACGCATGCTTATACTTCGCGCTGGCTTCAGCGTAATTCTTATTTTTAACAGCATCTTTTGCCTCTTTTTCTAAATCCTTCTTTTTCGCGATTAAATCTTCAATTTTAGTTTTTCGAATAATTTCTTCTATTATAACGAATTCATTTGATAATTCCCAGTTTGAAGCCAACATAGCGGCGCTTTGATACAATTCAATTGTTTTTTGATAATTGTTCTTTCCTTTCGCAATTTTAGCTCGTTTGCTTAACTCTTTAACCCCTTTTTTGGCAGATTTCTTATTATCAACTATAATAGTTCCTATAGTAGTTTTAATTGGGGCAGAGACGATTTCATGTTGTTTAGTCAAGCTAGAAAGGTAAGCTTCTCTTTCTATTGAACCTAATTGGGCTAAGAAATTCACTAAATTTTGCTTTTCCTCGTTAGATAAATTGGTTAGTGAAGTAATTTTTTGATTAATAAGATTTATTTCTTGTTGAGAAACTGGTTGAGCTTCGATTGCTGAGATTTCTATTGGGATTAAGATTTTCCTGTCTCGTAATTCCTTAATTCCCATAAAAATTTCTGCTGTATCTTTATTAGTTCTTTCAGATGCTTCCTCTAGTAATGTTGCAATAAATAAGAATTCTCTTTCTGTTTCTTCACAACAGCTATGTGCGATCTTTAATACATCCCGTGCTTGGGGACTCTTTAAATTCTTAACACTCGAAGAGTCATATGATAGCTGATGCGGTAGAATGATTGAAGTGTTCAAAATTTCATCGACTATAAGACCTGCATTCTTAAAAGGATTAAGTTGCCCTCTCCAATTTGGTAAGTCATCTTTAAACATTTTTCCAAAGGTATCTATGAATTCTTTTAAATGACGATGAAGAATTAAGGATGCTTTTCTTCCTAAAACTAATGCAACTCGTATATATTCTCCATCAGCTAGTAATAACATTTTATCGCCGTAAGAAATCTCATTTAATGCTTCTTGAGTCTTCATTTCTTTTCCAAATGAAGAAACTGCTGATAAAAATCCTCCTATTAATTCAGGATCTATTTGTTCTGAACCGTATGACTTAAAGAAAATACAGGTTCCTGTGCCTTTGTATAATACTAAAATATGTTCTAAATTAATTGCGTCATCAAATATAGTTTTCACTTCAGTCAATATTCGTTGTTTTTCTCTCTTTTTGGGAACGACTACACCACGATAAACTGCTAAAGAACCACCAGCAAGAGCAACAATAGCTCCAATTATTATGATATAAGGGAGTAGATCTTCAAAAGTTAAACCTATAGCTAGTGGAATAATTATAATATCAGATATTATCGCAGACTTTCCAAGATGATAATAACTACTCTCAAGTTGAATAGTCAAATTCATTGTAACTGCATCACTTCTGACAGTAATTTCAAACAAAACCCCACCAGTACTATTTGTTATCCGAGTTTGAGTCTCTGTTGAAGGCACACCATCGAAATATGGGGTACTTATTACATTTATACCCACCAATGGTAACCATGCTGAGCCGTTGAAATATTCTACTCTAAGTATAATTGTAAAAGATCTGCCTGCGACAACATCATCAGGTTTTCCTAAAATAGTGATTCTTACATCATATTTTTCAATTAAACTTAAATTAAAACTCAATGTTGTTATATCATTGTTGTTTTTTTCAACTAGTATAAGAAATGTATAATTTCCCACTGATAAAAGTGTGATATCTAAACTTCCGAAATGACTTAAAGCAAGTTCGGTAATAGAGTGTAGCAGGATTCCATTTTCTAAAGTATCAATATTGATGTAAGATATGGTATAAGAAATACCCGTTCCAATTTGAAGAATATTTCCAAAATTGGCATCTGTTATATTAAAACCTATATTGATATTACTTTCAATGAAAGATTCATAGAAACTATCTACACCACTAGGTGATAATTGACCTCCAGGATTAGTTATTGATATAATATTGCTTTCAGCTAAAATAATTCTTATGTTAAAACTAAAATAGGAAACCATATTATTAGTTTTGTTTATGATAATAGCAATAGAGTAATTTCCAATTGAAAGTGATGAGATATCTATACTTCCGAAATGACTTAAAGCAAGTTCGGTAATAGTGTTTAGCAGGATTCCATTTTCTAAAGTATCAATATTGATGTAAGATATGGTATAAGAAATACCCGTTCCAATTTGAATAACATTTCCAAAATTGGCATCTGTTATATTAAATTCAATATCTATATCTGTTGTTACAGTAGGTTCATAAAATCCACCTACTCCAGTAGGTGATAATTGACCTCCCATATTAGTTATTGATATAATATTGCTTTCAGCTAAAATAATTGTTAAATTAAAAGTTAATGGAATTATTTTATAGTTCAAAATCACAACTGACAGGTTGATCAAATAATTGCCTGCAGGTAATCCTGAAGTTATTATAGTTCCATTATATGTTGAAGTAGATAAACTAAACTCAAAAGTGTTTACAAGAATTCCATTCTTTCCAGTATCTAAATTTGTAAATCTAACTATATACGAACTCGCATCTCTAGCTATTGTTCTATTTAAAGATTCTGTATCAGTTATATTAAATTCAATAGTAATGTCTACAGCAACAGATGAATTATAAAAGTTATTTATCCCACTAAGTTCTAATTGACCTCCCTGATTGGAAATTGAAATAATATTAATTTGCGAATTTACTAGAGTTAAATTAAAACTAAAAGTTGTGTTTTTGTAATTTAATTTCGCAAATGTTATGTTAATTAAATAATATCCCGCGTCTATAAATTCTGAAGTTAGGATATCTCCTATATATGTACCATAATCCGCTGACTGGAAAACAAAACTAAAACTTTGCTGAAGAGTTCCACTTAATTCTGTTATTAAATTTTTATATGTTATCGTTATAATATAGCCAGGTATCCCTTCAGTGATTGCCTTATCTCCATATTCCGTATCCGTCACATTGAATTCAAGAGTTAAATCACTCCCAACGAAGGTTGTATAGTTATTTCCAATACCACTAGGTGTTAGTATTTCTTCAAGATCCTCGACTGAAATCATATTAATTTGAGTGTAATTTCCTCTTAAGTAAAATTGAATGTAAGCCAAGCTCCATTTGTAGTTCGGATATTTAGAGATATTCAATTGTAATGTATATAAACCTGAGTTCTTTCCTATAGTGCTAATATTTAATTTATAATTTCCGGGTCCTGGTTGATTGAATAATTCAAATCCGGGTTGCCAAGTAGTACCTGCATAATAATCCTTAATTTTAATATCATTATCAATTAAACCATCAATCGCGGCGATATTTGTGGTATCATTAAAGTAGAAATTTATAGATACATTAGTCCAAGTACTTCGAGCAAAATCAGCATTATTGTTCCATGATTCGATTTCAATACTTGTTTGGATTATTGTTACTAAGATAGTTAAAGAAATTTTTTGAGTTTCATTGCCAAAAGCAGAAATACTAAAGTTAAGTTCATAAGGAGTATCTTTAACTATAACATTGGTCGAATCTACTTCAAGTGTATAATTACCATTTCCATCATTCCAAAGATACCACTCAAAATTATTTAAACTAGAAATACTTTGAAAATTATCATATATTTCAATTGGATCGTAAAATTTATCTGAGTAATTAAAAGTAAAAGTGATATTTTTCCCTCTTATTACTTCGAATAAAGCTGGCGTATTTGTTGGATTAATTTGTGTTGAAACTTGTCTTTCGAATGTGAATGTTTCTGTTAAATTGACATAATTAGTTTTATTTGCATTAATTATAATATCTCTATATCCATAATTATTCTCAAAATCAGAATCACCAGCATCAATGGTAATATTATATGTTCCATCAGGATTATTAATTACATTATCAGATCTATGATCTGTACCATTAATAGTATAAGTTATATCTGCTTCTGTGATCCGATCTGATTTTGTATGATTGATATATTCTATCTTGATGTCAAATGTCTCATCATCCACATGTGATACCATTCCAGAAGGTTCTATTATCGTTAGTGTAGTATTACCAATTATTAATTCTCCAAAAAAAGTGTAAATAGCATTGTAATAATGTTGTTTTGATACATTTATTTGAATATCATATTTTCCATAATTATCAAATTCAGAATCGCTACAATTTACAGTAAAGTTATAGTATCCGATTCCATAAGGAAAAATTGTTGTATCATAAAGTTGATATATGCTGCTTGACACCCGTTTAACATATACATTTACTATACCATCATTAATTCCTTCATTTCTCGCTAAATCATTGAAAAATACTGTGATATTAAATGTTTCATCAGAATTATAATATCCCTTGATAGGTTCAGGAAACTTTGTAGCGGCTAAGTTAGTTTCTCCTTTAATATAAATAATAAATGAAGTAGTTTGACTATTATAGTTTATTTTTTCAGAATTTATACTTAAATTGAAAAATCCATAACCTTGAATATCAAAAACATCATCACTACAATTCACAGTAAGATTATAATACCCATTTCCATAATCAAAAAAATCTAAGGGAGTATAAGCGCTACTATTTACAGTAATATCTACCGTAGACTCATTAATTCCAAGGTTTTTTACAGTGTCGTTGAAATATAGAGTTATATTAAAGGTTTCACCAGAATCAAAGTTATACGTTTTTGGAAATGGTCTGGAAAGATTTGTTTCTCCTAAAATTATGATATTTAAAGTTTCAGTTTGATTATTGTGGTAGGTATTATTTGCTCTAATCGTTATTGTATTAGAACCATAATTAAATTCTGTATTGTTACAATCAAAAGTGACGTTATATTTTCCAGAACCGATATATTTTACGCTTTCATTTACAGAGCTATAAGTTCCAGCATTAATTTTATAGTAAATATCACCATCAGAAATATCCAAATCTTGTTCTCTATCCCTATAGGTTATGGTGACATTAAAAATGGTGCTGGAATTGAAAGTGGTGTTCTGGGAAGGCTGATCAATAAGAAAATTTGTTTCTGCTAATATGGTTATGTTGTCCCTAAAAAAACCCGCATCAGTGCCATTATTCCATTGAGTTAGTATTCGAAACTTTCCGTATTTGGTTATGGTATCAGATATATTCCAATCACCAAGGTATATGTCATCGCCTGAAACAAAAGAACTGTTAACAAACGTATAATTCAATTGATCGTTTAACGCTAATGGGTTATAAACGCTAAGATTAATACTCCCATCGTTAATAGAGCTAGAAAAAGTTCCGTTAAAATGAACAAGATTGGTATAATTAAAAGTATCTGCTGCTGACGTTGTACCAACATATTTTTTTATATTCGTAAGAAGATTCGAGGATGTGGCGTTTAAAAACCAATAAGTACCGTTTCCAGCATTAAATACTTGTATGTCTTTATAATTATTGAGATTAATCGTTTTTATATCACTTGTTTTATTGGTACCGCCATTCCACACTTCGATATTCGTCCATCTGGAAGAAATAGTGAAGTTTATGGTATAATTATTGAACCGCGAATCAAAATAGTTTAATCCGCCGGGCTTAGTTACATTCCAATAAACGTCTTGTCCGTTTCCTAAAACTTCAAAACTAGAATCTGCTTTTAAATCCGTTTTAGTGTAATTGATTTGAACACTCGTTATAGCACAAGTGACATCCCACCAATCAGCAGAAATATTGTATTGTAATTCTCCAGAAGTACTACCATTAATATTTGTGGATTCCCAATATCCTGAACCTATTCCATCTCCATACCCAGTTGCAATAGTATTATTTATTTTTAAATTTACCTGCTCTGGACTTGGAGTGTTATTTAATGGGCTTACATAAAGCTTTAAGCTCAAGTCAATTGTAGTCAAATCGCTAACAAATAATTGTATTGGCGTCTCAAAATTATCAAGGACAATGGATTCGTCAAGGGCATCGGGTCCCTCATCATCGTATAATGTAGAGCTATAAGTATTTCCTAATTCAGACACTAACATATATATAAAATAAGTATTATTTTCTGTTTCTGAGGTATCAAATTTATGATGAATGTTCCCTGCTGTAACCCATTCAGGTGATGTATTAGAAACATTGAAATCATTGTATATTTTTACTCCACTTGAGTCAAGAGGTCTCAAATTTGAATTGTCATCTTCAGCTTTAAATAAATAAATATCAATCAAATTATAACCAGATCCTTGATATCTAAGATAAGTAGTTATATTCTCAATGTAACCTGCACCTTGGACTTCAAAAGATGCATATACATCATGTACATCAGTCCATATACTTTGAGTGTCCCCCTCCACTATTAATGTTTTATTTGGAGCATAAAGGTTTTTTATAGTAACATTAGTAAAACTTGAATTAAAATTAGTATCTGTAGGACAGGGCAAAGAAAAACTATTATTATTTGGATCTGAAGGACTCAACGCCGTATTAAAGGAATCATTTAAATATGATTGATGCAAAGTAATATTAACCTTATCTCCCGTCCCTTTAAAAGAAGGAAGCGAATCGGAAGTTTTTGGAAAATTTATAAAATCGTCTTTATTCGCGTCGTCTTTATAGAAAGGAGGCTCGAAATTGAAATTTATAAATAGGCTTATCGATAAAAAATAAAATAGCAGAACTAAGCAAGTTTTTATTCTCTTTTTTTTATTAGAATTTCTCATAAACATCAAATCAATTTATTAATAAAAATTTTATTCTAAAAGAATATATACAATAATAATCGCGTAATTTGAATTTAAAATTACTTTTTTTATTTTATGTTGGTATGAATATTTGAATTAATTCAATAAATGTGAATAAAAACTCTTCCATAATATGTTCAAAAAATTGATAAAAAAAGGTACAAGACTAATCTTATTTTTCGGGTTTTTTCAGAATAATCCTTTCATATACGCATATTAATTCTAATTACTATTTTCTTGCTTTTTTTTTGCGAGGTAATTATAATATTCTTCAGATTTTTCTTTTTCTTCTTTGGAAGGTTCATAAAAATCGGGATGGATGGTGAAATACAGAATTATTGGCAAAAGAAAGAAACTCGCGATATAAGCTAAGATAATAACACTCTTTCCAATTTTGAAAGTTTGTACATCTTGATCTCTAATGTCATAAGTAAAAATGAGATTAAAGTTCACGGTGTCATTCTGTGGATTACTATTCAGCTGATAATTCAATTCGAAGGAGCCCTGAAAAGTTAAATTATCTCCATATAGAAAATCTATATTTCTTATTAATGCCACAACGTGGGTGGAGTAACCATTATAAGTGTATATCTTTACTCCATTATGATAAATACGATAATGAATTCCCTCAACCTCCACATCAGTTACGCTTTCATTAAATGTCAAATCGGTTTCTATGTAATAGATATATCTAGTCGAAAATATATCTGAATGTAATTCTAAGTTTAGGTTCACACTCAAATCGACATCTCCATCAATGTGTTGACTTTTAAACCTTCTCATTCCAAAAAAGTAATCCAGGTTGTCAATTAATGGAATAAAACATAGTAAAACTACTATAGAGAGAATGGTAAATACTATAAACTTAGATTTTTTACTTTTTAGCATTTTTCACCCTTCAATTTTATTTTATAACAGAGATTATAATAATAATCGTGTAATTGGAATTTAAATATTCTTTTCTTCTATTTTATACTGTATGAATATATGAATATATTGAATTTTTTCAATATAAAAGTAGAATTTATCAACAAAATAATTAAAAAGTTGGTAAAAAAGGATACAGGATTTATCTTATTTTTCGGGTTTTTTCAGTATAATCCTCGCATCTACGCAAATTAACCCTTTGTCGTAGATAAAAACGGGGTTTAGGTCCATTTCGTATATTTCTTCGTATTTTGTGACGAGATCTGATACCTTCAATAGCGTTTGTACTATCGCATCTATGTCGGCTTTTGGTTTTCCTCTATATCCATCAAGTATTGGAAATCCTTTTATTTCTTTAATCATTTCTCGAGCATCATATTCTGTAATTGGAGCAATTCGGAAACTTACATCCTCTAAAAGTTCAACTAAAATACCTCCAATTCCAAACATTAGCGCAGGTCCAAATTGAGCGTCAGTAGTCATCCCTAAAATTAATTCAGTTATTGGTTCATCGGCCATTTTTTGTACGCTAATCAATTTCTCGGCTTGGGAAGGAATTTTCATTAGTTCTTCGAAAGCATTAGTAGTTTCCTCTTCGTTTTTAATGTTTAACTTAACCGCTCCCGTATCTGACTTGTGGACAATATCTTCAGCCATGAGCTTTAAAACAACCGGAAAACCAATGTTCTTTGCGGCTAAGACGGTTTCTTCTTTAGTAGAGGTTAATTTATGGTCTGGAATAGAAATTCCTATCTCTTTTAGCAATTCCTTCGATTCAAATTCTGTAAGTACAGTTTGATTTGATTCAAGCTTTTTTTTCAATAATTCTGAAATATTCATTACATTTATCTCAAAAAAGTCAATTTAAAATTAAGATTTATAATAGGTAATAAAGGGATTTTGCTTATAAAAATTTTTTTACTGTAAATTTAAATATAACGAGTAGTATTTTTACTACAAATAGAGTCCTAAATTTCAATAAAAAAAAAGGAACCTTATACTACTTAAATTTAAGTTATCTCTTACTTATGGAGTCTAAAGATACAACAAAAGAAGAAAATCTTCGGATTCTCTTAAAAAATTTTGTAGAGTCGCGAGATGATATTATTGTCGCCTTTTTATATTCGAACCAAGGACTTCTAATGACCAAATATGGAAAATTAGATAGTACAGCTAAAGACGAAAAAGAAACGGAAGATGTATACGGCGCTTTTACTGCATTGGTAGAAAACCTTTTGAATAAGATTAGCTTAGAATATGAAATCGGTCATTATGGTACTGGTTCATTTGAAACTGAGGATAATCGCATTATTTACTTAGAAGCAGGATCCGATGCTATACTATTACTAATTTGCGATTATGAAACAAATTTAAACAAACTCTTCCCTATTGCTTACCTCGTAGTTGAGAAAATAGCTCAATTGCTTGAAGATAGCTTCGATTTTAAATTTAATACTTTAGAAATCCCCGATTTAAATATCCAAGAAACATTTTCCTTAGGATTAGACAAGTTTTCGATCAACGAACCAAAAACTATAATAAATGGTGTGACCACAGCACATCAATTTAGGAAACCTAAAAAAATAAAAAAACTCTTTAAACTAATTGTATTAGGTTCAGCAGCCGTAGGTAAAACTACGCTAGTGAATCAATTTTTAAAAAAGGAGGAAGTTATCGATTATCGACCAACTTTAGGTATTTCGATATCAACTCAACAATTTCATGTTCAAGGCTTCAAAGACGATATTATCAAATTTCTTGTATACGACCTTGCCGGGCAAAGTTTTTTTAAACGTGTTAGACACGAGTATTATCAAGGAGCAAATTGTGCTTTTATCGTTTACGATGTTACCAAAAGAGAGACTTTTGATGAAGCTATAGATTTCTGGCTCGAAGATGCTCAGAAGAAATTAGGAAACGTCCCATTTGTGCTTATAGGAAATAAAATTGATTTAGAAGATCAAAGGGAAATAACCAAAGAGGAGGGATTAGAAAAAGCAAAAAAATTGAAAAGTTTTTTCATAGAAACCTCAGCGTTAAAAAATATAAACGTTCAAGATACGTTCAAAATTATAGGAATTGGCTTATTTTTTAAGTACATTGAAGAGAGCACATAATTGAAAAATGAAAAAAAAATTTATAAATGAAATTCTGTTCCTACGATCCCTAAAGTATGAGAGGGATGTCGAGACATGAGTTTGTTAAAACTAAAACCTGTACAATGCATACCACAAATTATTTCTGGATTTAATTCTTCAAAATATTTTACTTTTTCTTCAATTTTTTCAATTGGGTTCCATTCTTCGTGAAATCCTCCAATTACAGCGTAAATTTTGTCGATCCCCGTTAACTTTTGACCGTGTTTTATCGTATTCATTATGCCACAATGTCCACATCCCGTTATGACAACTAAACCCTTATCCTTTACATTAATATAAATAGATGTTTCGTCTCTGAAATAGTTTGTTTCAAATTCCTTTCTACTCTTCATTATGTAGATTCCTTTAGTAATTTCTTCTTTATCGAATAATTCAATTTCTCCGCTTGTCGCGATACCTTTAAATAATTTTACAGGTTCATTTGTCTCTATTAGCTTGATTCCGTATTGATCTACTAGATTATTTATCATATTTTTACTAAGTATAGGTAATTTTTTATTTATACTAAGTTTCCCCTCTTTTTCTAGCGTTCGCAAAGAAGCTCCTAAATCTTCAGCAGGAATTACTTCTCCAGATTTCATAATTGCCGCATAATTTTGATTAAAGCAATTAGGATTTAAAACAAATTCGGTACCTTTATTAAATAAAGGGATGACTCCCGCTAACCCACCAAAATGATCGAAATGGCCATGACTTAAAATAAATTTCTCAACGTCATTCAAATTCACTCCAAATTGCTTACTATTTTCAACTATAGTTTGAGATAAACCTCCACTATCTAATAAGAAAAGATGTTTTTCGCCATTATCTTCTACACTAATACTCATTGCTAACCCATGCTCGCCCATAGATCTATTAGCCGTAGCTTCTGGCTGGATAACTTTTCCATTAAATTTTTCTTCGGTTAATAAAGTAATAGATGTTGTATTGGTTGCTAAAACTTTTACAATTACCTTACCACTTTCTATTCCGTCCGTTATATCAATTACCATTTTTTATCATATTTTGTATTGAATAATTATTTAATAAATCTTTATTTTGCTCTTATATAATTATTTCCTTGTTTGGGTGAGAATTAAAAGAAATAAAATAAAAATGAGTTACATTAATCAAAAAAGAATATTTTGAAAATAAAAAATAATTGGATAAAAATAAGAATAAAATTAAGATTTAAATAAATAATTAGGATCTTTTCTCAATTTCAATCTTATTCTATATTTCCTTAGTTCGTCGACGACAGAAACACTAAATGCGGTAATAAAGAGAGTTGCCCAGTGATACCATTCTGTTAAAGGTACGACGTGAAAAGCGATAGCCATTGGCGTGTAAAGGATTAAAAGTTGTAAACCGAGAGAAAGACCTGTAGCCCAAAATAAGTGCTTATTAGGGAAGAGGTAAAACGGTTTAGTGTTACTAGTACATGTGTAGACAAAAAGTAATTCACATACCACTAAACTCGTAAATAGAATTGTCTGGGCAAGACTTATTGCATATGTTTGGGATGGTCCTGGGCTTAAATAACCAGCTAAATTTGGATCTATAAGGCTCCATTCAGGAATAAGAACAGTCCAAAGAACTATGTAAAGAGTGATATCGGTAATTGCAGTATATATTCCTAGTAGCAAAGCGGGACCTCTTATTTCTTTTAATAATGTAAATCCTTTTCTCGGGGGCCCCTTCATGACATCGGGATCTGTTGGAGTTAGCCCTAAAACCATCGCTGGGATGCCATCTGTGGCTATATTTAGCCAAAGTATTTGAATTGGTTCGATAGGTGCTCCGATAAAGACATTAACAAATAGCTTCATAATAATATATGCTACTAAAATCAGAAAAATTTCGTCAAAATTCGTTGAAAGCATATAGCGGAAGAAACCTTTGGTTGTTTCAAAGATTCCTCTACCTTCTTCGATTGCGTTTACAATAGTTGCGTAATTATCATCGATAAGTATCATATCTGAAGCTTCTTGAGTGACCTCAGTTCCTTTTAAACCCATTGCCACGCCTACATGAGCGCCTTTTACAGCTGGAGCATCGTTAACCCCGTCACCGGTCATGGCAACTATTAAATCGAGTTCCTTTAGTCTCCTCAAAATCCTTAGTTTATGTTCTGAAGTTACTCGTGCGAAAACATCAACAGTTTTAACTCTCTCTCGTAGTTCGTCCTCAGTCATTTCTTCTAATTCTACTCCTGTAATTGCTTCATCTGATTCAGTTAAACCAATTTGTTGTGCGATAGCTATGGCAGTCACTTTATGATCTCCCGTGATCATGATCGTACGGATACCCGCCATTCTAGCTTCTTTGATTGCGTCTTTAACTTCGTCTCGTGCGGGATCAATAATTCCTACTAAACCAATATAGGTAAAATCCTTTTCTATATTATTGAGATCATATCCCGGTTCTAACTCCTTATATGCTACTCCAAGAACTCTCAAAGCATTTTCAGCAAATTCGTTATTTTGGTTTAATATTTTATCTTTTGCGTTCTCAATTGACTTGCGTTCGCCATTTGATAATACATGAGAAGCATTTCTCATCATTATATCTGGAGCTCCCTTTATTAAAGCAACAGTTTTACCATCTAATTTACCAATTACGCTCATCATCTTCCGATCAGAATCGAAAGGAATTTCGTCTAATTTCTCAAAAGCTTCGTTAATTTTCATCTTCAAAGCTAAGACTTTCATGGAGATTTCAGTAGGATCGCCGACAACACTAACTTCTCCCGTTTTTAGGTCGAGAATATTTACATTCGAGTTGTTGCAAAACAAACAAACTTCTAGAAACCGCTTAAGATCAGGATTCATGCTAACAGGATTTCCAGATTCTTTGATATCCCCTATAATATTATATCCTACACCATCTACATCGAATACTTTTTCGTTTAAATACATTTTCACTACTGTCATTTCGTTTTTTGTCAATGTACCTGTCTTATCGCTACAAATGACGCTAACACGTCCTAGCGTTTCTACAGCAGTTAGCTTCCTGACTAAAGCATTTCTCCCGGCCATTTTTTTCATACCTATACTCAAAACCACCGTAATAACAACAACGAGCCCTTCAGGCACTGCAGATACAGCTAAACTTATAGCAATTTTAAACGCGTCGATCATATGCTCTATTTCTTCAGCTTGGAACTCTAAACCTTCTGTAAGTAGAATAATAATTATTTCTGTGATAAATACGCCAGCACAAATCAATAGAATTGCTATTCCTAATAACTTTCCAAATCGATTTACTTCTACTTGAAAAGGACTAGGTTCTACTATCTCTTGTTGCAAACTTTCAGCTATTTTTCCTATTTCGGTATTCATTCCCGTCCCAATTACAATTCCTTCTCCATTTCCTCTCGTGATTATCGTGTTCATGTATCCAAGGTTAATTCTATCAGCCAGAATCATCTTTTCATCTACAATATCTAATTGTTTTTTTACAGGAGCAGATTCCCCGGTTAAAATTGCCTCATCGACGTAAAGCGAAAATTCTTTTATTAATCTTAAATCCGCTGGAAATTTATCCCCGTCTTCAAAAAGTATTATATCACCTAATGCTACATCTTCTACGGCAATTTCACTAACTTTACCATCTCTACGAACCTTAGCAAAATGTGGCGCAAGTTTCTTTAAACTTTCCATCGATTTTTCTGCTTGATATTCCTGATAAAATCCCAAAGCTGCGTTAGCAATTAAAATAGCCGCAATTACAATAGCATCTGTATATTCTGAAGACCATTCTTCGGCCCCAGGTCTGCCACTTTCCCACAATCCAATAACAATTGAAATGGCAATCGCGAATAACAATAAATAAACTAGAAAGCTTTTAAATTGTCCGATGAAAATTTGTAAAGCAGTTTTTCCTTTTTCCTTTATTAATTCATTTTTCCCATATTTTTCAAGTCTAGCAGCTGCTTCTGACTCAGATAAACCTTTTTCAATTGAAGTGTTCATTGCGTTTACGACTTTTTCAATAATCTCCGAATGTGCGCTAATTTGTTTTATTTCTACCATTTTTTGTTCACTATTTTTCGTTTTTTTAATTAAATTAAATATTTTAGATAATAATGATTTTAAAATTTATACATTATACATTAGTAAATATAAACTAATAAAAAAATAAATGTGGTAAAGATTGTTTAAATTATCGTTCTCAAAAACGGCTTTGGAGTATATTTTTGAAGAACAACAAAAAATTGAATCAGAAAAATTAGTAGTAGTACTTTTTTATCATTCTGCTGAATCGTGAACAATGTGCTTCTGTGGGAATTTTGTCGAGTTAGTAGAAAAATACAAACTCCTAGATGACCACGATTTTGTCGAATGGAAGGATATTGACATTGAAAACGAAAACTTTAAGGATCAGCTTGTCGAGGTTTACATCGAAAAAGAAATCATTCCTGAATTAGAAAAAAAACCATTAATTATAGTGGATGCGGCAATAGGAGAAGTGGAAGGTAAAAAAGTAGGTTTGTTGTTCATAAAAAAAAATTCAAATGTATACGGTTAATAGATGAACTTATCTTGAAAATTTTTGAAGATAAAGTGATACACGGTTGTGCCCGTGCCCATGCCGTATTTAAAAACTTCCCTTCTTTTGTCAAACTTGACAATAAATTTATAAACATCCTTTATCTTTTTATTGTTAACTTACTATATCTAATAAAAAAGACTTTGTAAAGATTGGTGACTATAATTAGACCGTCAAGAGTTTTTAGATGGGTTATTAGAGGATTTCTGCTAATTTTCACGTTATCATTATCGGCTGTGTCTCTTTTAGGTGGTTTCTCTGCTATGACAATTTTAGATCCTAACGTACAAAATGTAAACATTCCTGATGGAGATATAACAGCAAATTTTAATATTACTAATCCAAGTGGAATGTATATCAATGTTCCTTTTAATATCTCAAATCCTGGAGTATATGATTTAACAAATATTCAATTAAGTTTTCAAATTGCTATGACTTACGGTAATGCATTAACACTATTAAATGATACGACTACTGTAATAATCTTTTATAAAGAGCAATTTTTTGGTTCTTTAGCTCAGGGGCTCACTCTGAAAGCGGTTCTCACTGGTACGGGATCGGATTTTGTAAATTTACCAGATCCTTCCACAGAAGTAGATTGGACTAGAACACCTTATCCTTTAGAGTTTTATGCGAACCTTACATTTAGCGCATCTTATTCACTTAATCTGTACACCTTTTCAGTTAATATAATAAACCTTAATGCAGGTCATTTTCCATAGAGGGTGATATAAATGGGGCGTAACTTCAATATTTTTAAAGGTTTAATATATCTGAGTGTTTATATAACAACGACAATGGTTATTCCATTTGTCACTTTTACTTTAATGAAGGAAGTTCAGATACTAGGCGTCGACATTATACTTGAACAACCAGATTATGATAGAATAATTTTTTGGGTTACTGCATTCGGATTACTGATTAGTTCATGCGCATTTTTTAACTATTCTTCTCCTAAACAGTCAATTAGAAAAGGTACTATCTCGCTAATTCAAATAATTTTAAATTGCTTGTATATATGGTCGTATAAGTTTAGTGGAGCTACTGAAGTACGTTATGAAATAATAATTGAAGTAGCAAATTTTGGTTTTATAGCTCTAAATGTTCAAAATATGGTTATGCTATATATGGGGATTTATTTTCTTACAATAGTTCTTAAAGGATATGATTTTATCGACTTTATTATTAATCGGAAAACAATTAGAGAGAAGAGATATAAACCCCAGTTAGGAGGTATTGATAAATCATGATTTTTCAAACAATTGATTTAGTTCAAACTATTGCGGATATTGTTGCAGCCATTTTAACTTTTTTAAACCCTATAGTAGCGCCTATGGGTTCTTGGATGGTTAGTTGGATGGACTATGTTTTACAATTTTTTCCAAACAACATAATATTCTATATAATCATATCTGCAATAATAATTGCAACTGGTGCTATTGTTAATATCGCCTGGTCAGGGGATAAAAAACCAAAATTTCTTGAAAAAGTAAAAAAACTTAAAGAGAAAGTAGAAGAAGCAGAAGAACTTGAAGAAAAGGTAGCGAAAAAAGCAAAGAAACGTGAAGAGAAAGTAGAAAAAGCAGAAGAAGCAGAAGAAGTTGAAGAAAAGGTTAAGAAAAAAGCAAAAAAACTTAAAAAGAAAGTAGAAAAAGCGGAAGAAGCAGAAGAAGCGGAGTAAGAAGTAGAAGAACTTGAAGAAAAAGCAGAAGAAATAGCCGAAGAAGCAGAAGAACTTAAAGAAGATGTAGAAGAATTAAAAGAAGATGTAGAAAAATTAAAAGAAGATGCGGAAGAACTTGAGGAAGAAGTAGAAGAACTTGAGGAAGAAGTAGAAGAACTTGAGGAAGAAGTAGAAGAACTTGAGGAAGAAGTAGAAGAACTTAAAGAAGATGCAGAAGAACTTGAAGAAAAAGCAGAAGAACTTGAAGAAAAAGCAGAAGAACTTGAAGAAAAAGCAGAAGAACTAAAAGAAGATGCGGAAGAACTTGAGGAAGAGGTAGAAGAAGCAGAAGAACTTGAAGAAAAAGCAGAAGAACTTAAAGAAGAAGTAGAAGAACTAAAAGAAGATGCTGAAGAACTTGAAGAAAAAGCAGAAGAACTTAAAGAAGAAGTAGAAGAACTTGAAGAAAAAGCTGAAGAACTTGAGGAAGAAGTAGAAGAACTTGAAGAAAAAGCTGAAGAACTTAAAGAAGATGCGGAAGAACTTGAAGAAAAAGCAGAAGAACTTAAAGAAGAAAAAAAATCTAATAATCCTAATACAGATTAAAAAAAACAAATAAATTTTTATTTTTTCATTTTTATAATTAATTTGGCAACTCTTTTCCCAGTATTTTTAGCAATTAAACCTCCTAGTTCATCGACTTCTCCCTTGCCAACAAATTCTTTTAATCCAAATTTTTGGAGGCTAGTTATAGGTATGTTTCCCTCAAGAACTGGGCTACCCAGGGCGTTTCCTACTACAATCATTCCATGGATTAATCCAAAATTAATTAAATCTGAAATTACGCCTTGACCACCATTTCTTAAACCTGTTGAAGCTAAAGGAGCTAAAATTACATCTTTTAGCATGTAATTTTTCATTTTCCACGGCCTTGAGCGATCGATAAATACTTTTATTTGAGAACTCACAGAGCCAAAATAATTTGGAGCAGCTATAAGTAGTGCATCTGACCCTAATAATAACTTTTCTAACTCAGTAGTATTATCATCTTCTGCTAAGGGACAATCGTGTGGATGTCTTAAACATTGATCGCAGCCATTACAAGGCGTAAGTTTGAAATCTGTTATTTGAATTTTGTTGATTTCAAATTCTCCGTCTACGGATTTTATGCCATCGATAGCTTGGTCAATCAAAAAGTTACAACTTCTATTTTTACGTGGGGAACCTACAATTAAACAGATTTTCAACGTTTTCAATCCCTTTATTTCTTATTAATTTTAATATACTAAATTTATATTTGTAATTTATCTTTTATGATATTATAGGTATAAGTCAATCTTTTTTTATCTAAGTCATTATGAGCTTAAATGATAAAGTCGACGGATATAAGCTTGAACTACCACTACCTAAATATAGTGGATTCGTAAATCATCGAGAATTGCTCTTGAATCTTTGATCCAATAGTCTCACATTCTCTCCAAACGCATCGACCGTAGTCCCTACGGTAGTTTCATTGTTGTTAATGATCGTGATATTATTTTCTTTTAGGTTTCTTATTCCTTCGTTTCTGAGATTCACGGAAGCGTTTACATCCCTATCGTGAGTGATTTGAGATTTTGGGCAAACCCATTCGCGATCGCTTAATTCTAAGTCTTCTTTTTTGTATCCACATTCAGAACAGAGCTTAGAGCTGGGAAAATACCGATCCACTAAAATTAAATGCTTTCCTTTTTGTTCCATCTTATATTTCATAATTGTCACGAATTGATTCCAAGAAAAATCCAAACTCACGGATTTAGACAGTCCGGAATTAAATCGTTGCATTCCTTTAACGTTTAAATCTTCTAAAATCACGCAATCAAAATGATTGGATAAAAGATGAGTAATCTTATGAATCCAATCCCTTTTTCGATTCTCAATTTTCTCATAAAGTCTAGCTAAATTAATTCTTGCTCTATTTCGATTACTTGAGCCTTTCTCCTTTCTGGACGCTTCTCTATGTAATCTTATAAGTTTAGGCTCTTCCTTTCTATAAAATCGGGGACTTGAGAGTTTAAGTTCTTTGGCTATCAGAAACTTAGACGCACTCATGTCAAACCCTATTATTTTATCTTCTTTAACAACTTGTTTAGGAATTACATTAGATTCGATTTCAATTAAAACTGAAGCAAAATATTTTCTAGTCTTCGTTTTAGAGACGGTTATGTGTTTAATATATTCACTAAATATTCTATCATCTCTATATTTGACCCAAGTCTTAATCTTGGGGAGTTTTAATTTCTTATTTTCAAAATCGATTTTGCAATTATTATTTACGTTATAAGTCGTATAGGACTGTCGATTCTTCTTGGACTTGAATTTAGGAAATCCCTTCTTGATCCCTTTCTTTATATTTCTAAAGAAATTATCATAGGCAGATTTGAGATGTCTCCATTCGGATTGTAACGCTTTTGAATCTACTTCCTTTAGAAAGGAATGATCTTGCTTGTATTGTCTTTCGGTTTTATATTTGTGATCGTAAAAAGCCTCCTTATCATCCTTTAGTTCTTGATATACTTTCTTTCTCTCTTCCAGCATCTTGTTATAAATGAATCTACAACTACCAAAAGTCTTGTCCAATACTTCCTTCTGTTTTTAATTAGGATAAATTCTAAATTTATACGCTCTATTCACTATTTTCTAAAAACCAAATGAGTATTTAAATCTACATAATGAGGTCGATTAATGATTTCTTGCAAAATATAGCCCACTCCTAGAAGTGTGGGCTTTCTTTTGCATCTAGTGGTAAAAAAGAACTCTTAGAAGAATTAAATGTTTATAAATCTATTATATTAAAAAAGTTAGATATTGAGGATTTCAAATCTGCGTTGGTAAAAATTGGATCTGCGTTAAATTTAATTAAAGAACACCAGAATTATTTCGATTTAAAGAATGAACTCGGTGAATTTAACGAATTACAACAAAAAGCTCGCGTTGAATTAGATAACCGTCGCAAAATATATTTAAGACGGTACAATAATCTTTTAAAGGAAAACCTAACTAAGTCTAATCTAGAAAACTTCATAAAATTGTTAGCAATGCTGAAAAGCGACGTTGATGAAAATCTAAATAGGTATAATCTTTAAGAACTGCGTGATAATATCAATTTATATTTCAAGTTTATTAAGAAATTGTATACGATTATTAGTTCCTATAGAGTTCTAAATTATAATGACGCCTCTGAGAAAATCTTAAACTTTGTCAAAGAAATTTGTCCACTTTAGGTTCTGTTTGTCTTTGATAAAATTGAGCCTTGCTTTCCGTTTATTCCATTGTCGGTTAATAGACTTTAAAACTCTTCCGGAAACGATGATCGGTTTTTCGTTTCTGTTTTCTACCATAGTTATTAAATTATTATTTAACCCTATCTACATCGTCTAATTTCTGTCCATTTTCGATAACCTCTATATCTCTCTCATAACCATTTTTTAAAAATAATATTCTCCAATTAATCTCGTCCGAAACTTCTTTTTTCAAAATCTTCCTCTCTATTATTAATTACTTGACTTTACAAGATAAAATTCTTAATTCTGTCTAAAGCTATTTTAGTCGAAATCTTTATTATTTTGTAATTTTCCTCTTTTCTTCTTTCAATTCACTAATCCATTCTTTAATCTTTATGATTTCTTCTTCAAAAAACTCCTTTTCTTCATCGCTTAATTGCTGATCAGTATCCATAATTTGTTCGTCCAAATTACAATCGTTTTTTAAATAATCTATTCTCAATTCTAACTCTCTTAAATCTACATTTTTCAAAGTTATCTCCATTTTTTTCTGGTGATTACATAAAATTCAGTGTTAATTAATTCACTCGACAATAAAAACTTCGTGACTCAATTTGAAATATCTTAAATATATTTCCATGTATTTGTTAAAATTCTTACGGACCCAACTGAGATAAGGAATCAGGTTGATCATTATTGTGGAATTTCTAAACAACAATGGATGGAATGGGCAATTAAAAGAGTCTCAAAGCATGAAATAGCGAGAACGACTGGAGTACTTTATAATACAATTGTTAGCGTTTTTAAACATGAATATGGGGGGATGGATAGTACTCGATTTGAACATTTAAGAGATAAGATGATCGGATTAAGAAAAAAAAGATTCAACCTTGAAAATATATATAAATTTCATATTAATAAAGGCAAAACATTTTATCCTTCAAATTATAGAAGGGATATTAAAACATGGTTTGGGGGAATGACTCCAGAAGAGGTTGAAAGGGAATGGGATCCAGATAACTCGGATTTGGATGAATAAATTGGTACATTTCAATTTTAGAATCTTATTTTCTTATTTCTTGAATCTGATCGAAAATATTATCAAGACGATTTCTCACACTTCCATATAAACCTTCTTCTTCGCTTACGACAGAATTAATGGCTGTTTTTATTCCGTAATGGCTTTCAGATCTCAACACTCTTATAGGGAACATTAAAATCTCATTAAAAATGGTGAAAAAAAATTTTATCACTTAAGAGATTAAATTAAGTATTTTTTCTAAATATAAGATTTCATAAAATCATTCCAATGCATTTTCCGAAGGCGCGCTAGAATTCATATCCGCATCTTTTGCAAACATGTTTCTTTGCGTACATCGGAGCACCACCTATATAGGTTAAAACTTTTGATTTATCTTCTACGACTTTTATGTCTTTACCGACAGCACCGCAATTAATGCATTTCACTCGTGCTTCGGTCGTAACCTCACCCGTAAGTATTTCTGGAGGTTGTAACTCAAATAATTTAGCTTTGAGTTCTTCAAGCTGACCTGCCTGTTCTTCTATTAATTTATCTTTTTCAGAAATAGTATTGTTAAGTTCTTGAAGTTCAGTATCTTTTTGCGAAAGTAAATTATTTAATTCCGCGAGTTGAGAGGATAAATTAGCGTTATCTTCCTCTACTATGGACATTTTATTCTTTAAATCATCAAATTCAGCCTTCAATCTATTACTCTCTTCCACAGATGTCGCAAATTTTTCTTGGTCGGCTCTTAATTTATTAATTTCGTCATCTTTCGTAGAGATTGTACTATTAGCTTCTTCTAATTTTTTCTTTAAATCCTCAATTTCCGAATTTAAATTACTATTTATCTCTTCTGATGTAAAAATTTTCACTTCTCTTTAATTTTTTTTATTATCAATTTCTAAACCAAAACGTCACTTTTATCTTTTTCTTCAATAAAAAGATAAAAATTATCTTATTTAATTTTATAGAAATTTTTGAAATTATAAAGTGTTCTGATCAAAATTTTTTTTTATAATTTAGAAATAACAAAATTAGTTTCTCTTCGAAAGCTTTTCTTAGACGACAACATATTACGATCCATTCCAAATGAGATTGGGCAATTAAAGAATCTACGGGAGTTATGCTTATTTGGTAACCAAATAGAAACACTTCCTTCTGAGATAAATTCATTAAAATCTCTTACACATCTCTCTTTGGATGTGAATAAATTTAAAATATTTCCAGAGTCCATAACGGAATTAAATAATCTTAAATATTTAGGTTTAGGGGTGAATAAAAACTTCGATATTCCTGAATCAATCAAAAACTTAAGAAATTTAAGAATATTAGTATTAAATCACAATAGTAATTCTAGATTGCCTGAGACTTTTGGGAACTTAAAATCTCTTGACTTTTTACATTTGGAAAACAATAAAATAGATTTTATCCCCGAATCACTTGGTAAATTAAACTCTTTAAAAGAACTTGAGGTTCAATCTAACAAATTGCTCTCTCTTCCAGAATCTTTATTTAAACTTAAGAGTTTAAAAAAGCTTTCAAAATATTAATTATAATTATCCTCCGACAATTTTTATTAATTCAGCGTAAATTTTAGCTAATTCAGAAATCATTTGAGCATCATTTTGTTGAAAATAATAATTAATATAGCCTAAAAGCCCATCTGGATTTTTAATCCAATTTAAAAATTCTTCAATTTCACTTTTCAATTGCGGATCTACATAATCTGCATATTCTGCTCCTATTGTTCCTGATCCTTCATACTTCGTTTCAAATTGGGCATTTGGATACATATAAGGTTCTTTAGAACTCATATCTCTTAAAATCCTTGAAAGTTCTACGATTGCTGCTTTTCTATCTCCGTCTGGTTCAACATATGTAATAATTTTCAGTACCTCGTCTTTCACTCCTACAATGTGTCCCTTTCCTAGGATTGATGTAGCGACTATGGTATCAATTTCACATTCTAGCATAGTATATTTTACTCCAGAAACTATAATAAATGGAGCTTTCATAGAGTTCCAACTTGAACAGATATGCGTTATATCCTCACGAATATCCCAATTATTTGTAGAATATACAATCTCATTTTTGTTTTCAACTATAGCTACTGCGAGAATAGAAAGTGCTGTTTGCATTAAATTACTAACAAGAGTTTCGTAATCTAAAGGCATTCTGACAACTTTCATTTTGATAATATCCCCTTTCTATTTATTTTAATATATCACTTAAATTCCAAAATACAAAAATTGAAATTTTCTTATATAATTATACCCAGATTATATTACAAATTTGTCAATATATATTTATGCTTTTTAACAATTGAAATCAGAAATCTGGTTTTTGCACTATTTAGAATTATTATCTAAGGAATATTCATATTAAGGAGGTTTTTTAATAATTTTTGAAATTTTGTGCCAATTTTCCTCCATAATAAGTTTTTCCGCTTGTTTCCATCTGATATTTTTTAGTATTTTTCCTTTTCCAATTTTGAAAATCTTGTGTTTCAATTCCCTTCCAAAATACGCTCATTCCTACGATTTCTTTCCAAGGTATTTGGGAATATGTCTCCTTGATATTGTTAGGTATATTTTTAGTTGCTTCACCAATAATTACAAATTTTCGAATGATAGCATTCAATGTTTTGTCGCCGCTTTTGAATTGATCGAAGGTCATTCCTTCTACCAAATTCTCTATGCTAATTATTGCGGTTTTGATATCGTTCAAATAAATTAAATACTTTTTATTCATAAATTACCTCTTGGTACGAACCAGACGGGAAAAGGAGAGCTTTCTACGGGGAGACCGACGAGAACAAGTTAGACGAGCTTCACGCAGGAGAAGAAAGCTTTATATGCCTCCTGAACGATGGGGCGTTAGCGTGGATCGATAAAGAAGCTATCTTGAGCGTTTACAAGCTTGAAACTAAATTATGCGTATATAAAAAATATGGGATGGAAGACGCATCTCTTGCTATTAAACAAGGCTTGGGAATTAGATCCTAGTTACGATCAGACCTGTTACGAGAAAAAAGCAATTAATCGTTTGTATTTAGACGTGTACCTTATCGCGTTGAGGAGAGTTAATTGGACATATAAAAATAGATCGAGTAATTATAATATTCTTCAGATTTTTTTAGGACTTTGGTAAAGGTTCACCACAAGTTCCGCAAAACTTCAGTTTATTAGAGCACATAGAACCACAGTAAGGACAGATTATTTTACTTACTTTCGCGTTTTTTATGCCTATCGATCGTATTCTTTGAGCCATAATCTTCTTCGCACTGGCAGATTTTTTATTGTCTTTTAATTTTGGGTGCTTGGCAAGGTCAACTCCTTCAGGTGATAAAATTATACTCCCATACGTTCCAACGTGAATTTCGGTTCCCGCTCTACCCTTTTTCGCGTATCCGCTTAGAATTTTTACTAGCTCGTTTACGTTAAATTCGTTTCTCGTAAATTTCGAATGTTGGCCCCATAATACTACTCTAATATTGCCGGTAGGATCGTGGAGTAAAAAAGAAGCCCTTGCCTTTTGTTCCCATCGGCTCTTTCAAATCTAAACTTGCTGTATATCTCTTTAATTCTCCCGTAGATCGTAATGAATTTCATATTAAGCTCAATGTCGATGACTTTTAATTGAGAGTCATCAAGAGTGAAATCAAAATCCTCATCTTCTACTAAATTAGGTGGTTTCAAAACATCCAATCTTCTAGCGAAACGAATCAAATACGCTAACCCGCTAAAACTCTTGCTTAAAAATTTGATTAGTTCTGTTCTGTCCATTTTCTGGTGCACAGAACCGCTTGCTAACAAAGAAAACAGGAACTTAACGAAATTGTCCCTTAACGACTTAAACTCGCTCTTAAATTGGGAAGTCATTCGATAGATTACGGCTTCCTCGAAGTAAGCGTTACTACTATTACCGATCTTTTCACTGTAATACTATCAAGTCTATTTGTCCACTTTAGGTTCTGTTTGTCTTTGATAAAATTGAGCCTTGCTTTCCGTTTATTCCATTGTCGGTTAATAGACTTTAAAACTCTTCCGGAAACGATGATCGGTTTTTCGTTTCTGTTTTCTACCATAGTTATTAAATTATTATTTAACCCTATCTACATCGTCTAATTTCTGTCCATTTTCGATAACCTCTATATCTCTCTCATAACCATTTTTTAAAAATAATATTCTCCAATTAATCTCGTCCGAAACTTCTTTTTTCAAAATCTTCCTCTCTATTATTAATTACTTGACTTTACAAGATAAAATTCTTAATTCTGTCTAAAGCTATTTTAGTCGAAATCTTTATTATTTTGTAATTTTCCTCTTTTCTTCTTTCAATTCACTAATCCATTCTTTAATCTTTATGATTTCTTCTTCAAAAAACTCCTTTTCTTCATCGCTTAATTGCTGATCAGTATCCATAATTTGTTCGTCCAAATTACAATCGTTTTTTAAATAATCTATTCTCAATTCTAACTCTCTTAAATCTACATTTTTCAAAGTTATCTCCATTTTTTTCTGGTGATTACATAAAATTCAGTGTTAATTAATTCACTCGACAATAAAAACTTCGTGACTCAATTTGAAA
The DNA here is from genome assembly GCA_005222975.1 of Promethearchaeota archaeon Loki_b31. Classification (GTDB taxonomy): domain Archaea; phylum Asgardarchaeota; class Lokiarchaeia; order Sigyniarchaeales; family SOKP01; genus SOKP01. The sequence goes on along the minus strand of NJBI01000019.1, from coordinate 3,028 downwards.
TATCTTAAATATATTTCCATGTATTTGTTAAAATTCTTACGGACCCAACTGAGATAAGGAATCAGGTTGATCATTATTGTGGAATTTCTAAACAACAATGGATGGAATGGGCAATTAAAAGAGTCTCAAAGCATGAAATAGCGAGAACGACTGGAGTACTTTATAATACAATTGTTAGCGTTTTTAAACATGAATATGGGGGGATGGATAGTACTCGATTTGAACATTTAAGAGATAAGATGATCGGATTAAGAAAAAAAAGATTCAACCTTGAAAATATATATAAATTTCATATTAATAAAGGCAAAACATTTTATCCTTCAAATTATAGAAGGGATATTAAAACATGGTTTGGGGGAATGACTCCAGAAGAGGTTGAAAGGGAATGGGATCCAGATAACTCGGATTTGGATGAATAAATTGGTACATTTCAATTTTAGAATCTTATTTTCTTATTTCTTGAATCTGATCGAAAATATTATCAAGACGATTTCTCACACTTCCATATAAACCTTCTTCTTCGCTTACGACAGAATTAATGGCTGTTTTTATTCCGTAATGGCTTTCAGATCTCAACACTCTTATAGGGAACATTAAAATCTCATTAAAAATGGTGAAAAAAAATTTTATCACTTAAGAGATTAAATTAAGTATTTTTTCTAAATATAAGATTTCATAAAATCATTCCAATGCATTTTCCGAAGGCGCGCTAGAATTCATATCCGCATCTTTTGCAAACATGTTTCTTTGCGTACATCGGAGCACCACCTATATAGGTTAAAACTTTTGATTTATCTTCTACGACTTTTATGTCTTTACCGACAGCACCGCAATTAATGCATTTCACTCGTGCTTCGGTCGTAACCTCACCCGTAAGTATTTCTGGAGGTTGTAACTCAAATAATTTAGCTTTGAGTTCTTCAAGCTGACCTGCCTGTTCTTCTATTAATTTATCTTTTTCAGAAATAGTATTGTTAAGTTCTTGAAGTTCAGTATCTTTTTGCGAAAGTAAATTATTTAATTCCGCGAGTTGAGAGGATAAATTAGCGTTATCTTCCTCTACTATGGACATTTTATTCTTTAAATCATCAAATTCAGCCTTCAATCTATTACTCTCTTCCACAGATGTCGCAAATTTTTCTTGGTCGGCTCTTAATTTATTAATTTCGTCATCTTTCGTAGAGATTGTACTATTAGCTTCGGTTAAACTTTTTTCTAATTCTGAAATTTTTCTTTTTCCTTGTTCTAGTTCAGTTGATAGACTTGTAATCTTTTCATTAGTGAATTTGGATATATCTGATAATTCTCCTTCTTTATTTTTCAACTCTTTTTCAAGATTATCAATTCTAGCATTAGCTTCTTCTAATTTTTTCTTTAAATCCTCAATTTCCGAATTTAAATTACTATTTATCTCTTCTGATGTAAAAATTTTCACTTCTCTTTAATTTTTTTTATTATCAATTTTCTAAACCAAAATGTCACTTTTATCTTTTTCTTCAATAAAAAGATAAAAATTATCTTATTTAATTTTATAGAAATTTTTTAATCTATTTTCTTTTTTTTCTAAATGATTTTATTGATATAATTTGAAGTAATCGTAAATCTCTTTTACGCTAAACAGTTTATTTATAAAAATTCGAAGAATTTCCTTTATATTACAAAGTTCGAAAAAATAAACAAACAATAAATCCAATGGATCTATTACTCGTGGTATGATTAATAAGAACAAGATTTAGTATTTAAACCATTGTCCAAGTATCTTGGAGAATTACAAAGCAAAAAAAAGAGATAAAAAAATTTAATTAAGAATGAGATAAAACATTATTAGGAGATTTAACTAATGTCATTTAATTTTAATGCATTTAAAGATAGAGTTCAAGGGGAGTGTTATTTATTACTTGAATTTATTAAAATATCCTTTCAAGAGGAGCAATTTAAATATCATAAAAAGAAAAAGAAAAGAGATGTATTACAAATTTGGGATCGAAATGGATTTTTTCAACAACAACCAAAACTCTTAGGGCTCTATATTATTTTCTTGTTTATGACGCTTTATAAAATGATTGATCAATTATTTGAACAAATTTTAGAAGATAATGGTGAAAGACCCAAAAATATCTTCTGGACATATAAAGAGAAAATAAAAAGAATTAACTCTATAAGAACTAAATCTAATTTAGTCTTACCAAAACTTTTAAAAAAATATCCGAAGATCTTCGACGGATTATTTGTTTATTATGATACTAACAAAGAAGCAAGAAATTCTATAGCCCATAGGGGTATAGAAATCGTAGATTCTAAAAACTTTTTTGTAAAATTCAAAGATATTACAAATTCAACAGAATTTTCAATATCAATTCATCCTTCTTTCATTAGCGAAAGATATTTCTTACTAAAAGCCATTACAGAGGATTTTCCAGAATACAGTATTATTGATTTCAAGAAAATTCTAAAGACAATTGAAGATTCACAAGATAAAACAATAAAAATCTCTGAATTAATTAATAAATTAGGAATAGTTTATGAAACTGAAATAAAATGGAATATAGAGAAATTAATTAAAAATAATTTAATTTTAGAAAAAAATAACATACTTTCCTTTCCTTAATGGGAAATTAAAAAAAAATTTATTTCCAAAAAATAAAATCAAGGTTTTTCTCCCAGATTATCAAGTTTCGGATATTTATATATAATGGTTTTTTCTACAATCTTTATAAACTTGTTAATTTTAAGAATAGATTGTATTACATAAATATGATTTAACATATCTGATTTTTTTACAAATCCTTTTCAACCATTAAGATCAATAATGTTCCTTAATTTTTGTAACTTTTCTTAAAAGATGAAAATTTTTCCGAAAAGATGAAACAAATTTCCAGAGAAGATGGGACAATAATAGTAAATAGTTTCAATTATCGTTAAAAGGATTAAAGATATGGATTCTTATGTTATTTTTACTTCATGAGAACATGATTCCTTTTCTGTGAGGGATATCGCTAGGTTTTGAGGTGGCCGGGCTGTTATCCAG
>NJBI01000071.1 GCA_005222975.1 Promethearchaeota archaeon Loki_b31 | reverse complement strand
AATGTTTTTAATATTTTATTTGTTTTTATTCAGATAACAGAATTAGGTTAAGGAAAATGACGCAAGTAAATATAAGTGGCAAAATTGACGAAGCACTAAAGCAATATGCAGAAAAATATTCCATAAAGATTTTTAATTCGTCGGTGTAATACGTCTTCGGAATTAAAGTAAAGATATCCAGATTTCTGTGCTTCATAGGGAAGCATTCGTCTAAAATTGGAATGCCGAGAAGATTCAGAAGCAGAAGGCTTCATTATTAAATCAGGTCGTCCTAATTTATACGCCGTCAACGCTTTCAATAGTTCTAAAATATAAATAAGAGAGCGAAGTTTTATCGCCGCATCCATGCCCCTGTTATTCATTCGATAGGCGTTGTAATACGTATTATTATATGAATTTCCTTGCTCAATCATAGGTCGAAAGCTGTAGATCTTGAAAAAATAATCGTCCGACCACCCGTCTGGGATATAGTTGGTATTGAAAAAAAATCCTTTTTTTAATTCTCTTATAGGATGGGTTTTCAGATTCTTCCTTGCTCGAATAATAGGTATTAACCCTTTAAACCGCATATTTTCCATGTTTTGCAGAAAGTATGGTCCTGAATCTGCTATGAGAACTTGTCATTTATATTTTGTAAGAGCAAAAAATCCTTCCATGGTTTCTCTAAACGCAAGAATATCGTTCCGATTTGCTGGAAACATCTTGAAATATATAAGAAACCAGCGATTAAAGCAATGAGCATATAGTATTCCAGGGTCATAGCCTACTCCTTTTTTTATGCCGTTATGTCGACAATAACCAGCATCTGGATCAGTATATTTTGATTGTCCTTTCTTTTTATTATTGTTACAATTTGAGCGTATGAATTGACCGTCCCAAATTAGGATTCTTGGGACGATTATCCCACAATCAACGCACTCCTTCACCAACAGCTGAAAGAACTCAAACAGCGCTTCTGCAGGGATCCTCGTGAGCACATAACTGATATCTCGTGCGTTGGGAAAGAAGTTAGGATCGTGTGTGATGCTGAATAAGGGTGGATAAGCAAGGAATCTACCCATTCTTTCAATTTCTGTATAGTTTTTAAAGCCCAAGTTAATCCGCAACATTTCATAGGCGAGCACATCTTCAATAAACATATCCTTAAATGACACGCCGCGGTTCTCAAGGATTCCTTGTAAATCTTGAAAATAGCTAAAATCATTAAATTCAAATAAGTTTTCAAAGAGTTCGTTAAATCCCTTAAGATATCGATGTAAATCCCATTCAATTTTAGAGATCATTCCCAATCCGAATTCTTCAAAACGAGGGATCTTTACGCGTGGGAACCTGTATAAATATTTATCCTTTAGTCTAGGCTCCCAATCTATGAAGTCCTGTATCTTTTTCTGGGATTTGGTCAAGGGCCTCGTAGTGGACGTTCTCCGCTTCCCCCAAGTGGGATGTTTAGGTAACTATCGAAACTTTTTTCGGGCTATTCTGTAATCTTTTGGAACATTCATGTCATATTTCTCTATGGATTCTAATCCAATGAAGTCTGTCAACTGAGTTTGATAAATACTGGGTTTAATTCTATATAAAATTATTATCATGATGGCTCATTTTTACGATCAATAATTAACTATTATTTTCTCGCCTATTTATTCTTTTTGGTTAATCTTTGATTCAATGAATAAATTAATTATGCTTTCTCTCTCAGTCTTATTTCTTAAAATTAAAGAGGTCACAAAAAAACGGTTTTCAATCGTAATTTTTTCTATAATCTTTTCGCACATTAGATACCGCAGATCGCACGACATAAATCTATTAGGCATAGAAATATTATAAAGTAATTAATTAATACAAGAATAAACAAAAAAAATAAAAAGATTTAAAATTAAAATTTACTCAATTTATAAATGTTTCTATTTTTTTTAGGAATATAACAATAACACGAATTAAACTAATTCTAGTTGTTCTTTTAAAGTAAAAATTTCTTTTATATCTTATATTTGACATTTTCGGATAATTATCAAGTACTTATTTTATAGGCGTTTTTGATTATCAGAGATTTGAAAATAAGTCAAATATTTTTTGTGGTTGAGGAAATTATTAAAAATTGAAATTTTAACCAATAAATTAGAGAAAATCATTAGTTGATAGATTTTAAAAACAAGTTAAATAAAATTATTGAAATTTTTACTATCAAAAATGTTAGTTACTTATCAGTAGTCTTAAATTTAGCTAGTATTATTTTAGGAATAATTTACCTTGTGAAACCTTTATATTCTTTTTTATGGGATGTTTTTGGGATTATTTTATTAATAAGTCTATTTGTCAATCTTTTACTTGTATATCTTAATTTGGATAAAATAAATAATGCGAATAGATTAGGAAAAAGAACGAGCTTAATTTGTTATTTTTATTTAGTTTTTATGATTTTTGCTATGCTAAGTTTGATGTCAGGTAATTTATCTACCTCTGTGACATATTCAAATGAAGGAATTGAAAATTTTGGAGCATATTTAACAACCTATTTTTTTATTTTGGGATTTTAATTTTTGGCATTTTTATAGGATTAATTGATATTACAAACATTAAAAACAAAAATTTTTGGAAATTCAAAAAAAGGTTTGAAGGAATAAAATCTAAAGAAATTATTAGAGCTAAAGAAATATTGTATAAAATTTTTATGATTCTTACGCGGGTAACTTTTATTATTGGTATTATTTTTGCGATTAATGTATTATTTGGTGTATTTGAAATAATAACAACTGGTATCGTTTTATTTACCCCTCAATTTGGTACATTCTTTTCATTTATATTTTTGGCAAATACAATTATATATTTAAAATTAAAAAAGAAAAAATGGAATCCTAAAAAATATTATAGAACAGCAATTATTGGAATTCTAATTTCTGGGATTTCTATGATGCCTTTTTTTTTAACTCATTCCATAGTATTTAATGCTGAGAAGAGGTTTATAGAAATGTTCGGTCAAGATTGGCGGGAAGAAATCCCCGTTGAAGTAAACAATTATTTTTTACAAACTACTTTTTCAATTCCAGGTTATTTTTTAGGAATTCCTCCTAAAGGCAGTATTATTGAAGAACAAACTTTATTTTATAAAGACGAAGGTATAAGCCTATACTTTGATGCTTATATGCCATTAAATCGAGGGAAAAACCTTCCTGGAGAAAATTCAACTATTATTAGGATCCATGGTGGTGGGTGGGTTTCTGGGGATAAAGGACATATGAACATGATGCAGATGAATAAATATTTTGCAGCTTAAGGATACATAGTATTTGACATACAATACGGATTATTTGACGGAACAATGCCTTTTGTTGATCCTAGTACACCCGATTATAATAAGGGAGATTTTAATATCGATGATATGATGCGTCATCTCGGCATTTTCACGATTTACCTCGCTGAACACGCAGATGAATACGGCGCTAAATTAAACTCTGTATTTATTAGTGGAGGATCTTCTGGGGGCCATCTTGCATCTGCTATGGCTTTAGCAATAGCAAGCGGAAAATATACAGATATTTTTAGTCAAAATTTAACAATTAAAGGTTTAATCCCATTTTATCCCGCAAATGGTCAAATGGTTTATTTTGGAATTGATGGAAAAGAAGAATTTAAAAATCCTGAAAAACTTATTGATGAAGATAGTCCACCGTGTTTAATTTTCCAAGGTACCCATGATATTCTTAATTATTTTAGTATAACAAATAATTTTAGAAATACATATTTAGCTGAAGGAAATTATGAATGTGCTATATTATGGATGTTATTAGGCGGACACGCAAGCGATTTTTATTTTTCAGGTTATTATAACCAGATTTTTTTGTATTATATGGAACGGTTTTTATATTTTTATCATTAATTCTTGATTTTTGGTTTGCTTAAAATTTAAATAAAATTAAAAATAGGATTAATAGTCACAGAGATTGTGGATTATTAATCACAAAATAATTTTTAATATTATTTCCGTGGAAACAAGATTTTTATTAAAGAGTGGGAGATTTTATGGAGATTTTTACAATCACAATAAATATTTTAGTTATAGTTATAGGCTATTTTATAGGTTCAATAAACCCGGCTTATTTTTTTGGTAAATTAAAAAAATTCGATATAAGAGAGAAAGGCGATGGTATTGCTGGCACTGTAAATGCTTATCATAATTTAGGACTTAAATTTGCAATACCAACAGCGATATTTGATACTCTAAAAGGTGTTTTTGTTATTTTCATAGCACTGAGTATGGGAGCTGATTTTGTCTTCGCGCAATTAAGTGGTTTAGCTGCTATTGCAGGACATGTTTTTCCATTTTATATTAAATTTCGCGGTGGTCAAGGAATGGCTTGTACTTCAGGTATCTTACTTGCTTATTTATTAAATTATATTCTTGTTGGCCCCGAAATGCTTATTTTTCTTTTTTGCTATTTAATTTTTATAATTGTGATTTTTGTTTACATTACTAGAACAGGAGTAATTATCGCGCTTATTGTACTTGCTTTACTCGGATATACTGCTTTTATTTATTATCCTGAAAGCCCTTATAATCTCTTCTTTTGGATAGTAATAGCTTATGATATGTCTGTTACTTTTTATGATATGGTAAAGGGGAAAGTAATCAAGATTGAAGACAAAACTTTTAAAACTCACTGGTGGCGGGTAGCCATAAGACCGTTCGCTATTTTATTTATAATATTTTACGTATTTTACCCGCAAATAACTACATTGCAATTCATTGGTATCGTAGCGCTATTTTTTATAGTATTTGATATTTATAGGTTTATGAGTAAACAAGCAAATGAATTAATAGCAACAAAAGTTAAAGCTCTATTAAGGAAAACTGAATTTAAAAAATTTTCGTCAATGACTATCTTCTTAGTTGCGATGTTTATAACTATATTGTTATTTCAGAAAAACGTAGCGATTATAGCCGCATCGTTTCTGATATTCGGAGATTCGTTTAGTAAGCTTTTTGGGTTAGCATTTGGAAGGCATAAAATATTGGACAAAACTTTAGAAGGTACGCTAGCATATGCGGGAAGTGTCCTTATTATGGGATACTTTCTTTATACTAACTTAGAGATTTCTTTGATTGTTTTAATTCTAGGGGGTATCTCAGCACCTTTAGTTGAAATGTTTTCAATGAATTTAAATGACAATCTTACAGTTCCTTTAATAACTGGATCAATTATGACAGTAGCACTATTGTTTGGTCTATAAAAAGCCCTAAAAATTTTTTTTTTTCATTATTTTTATCATACTTAACAATGTAATTTTTCTATGATTTTGATAGGACTAGAGTTTAAATATCACTAAATACAAGATATATATGGATTAAAATGTAAATACACATGCGTTATAAAAAAGCCAACAGAAGAAAAGCATCAAACATGAGGATAAGAAATGGAACCCTTAGAAATTTTGATTAGCATATTATGTTTATTATTTGGTTATTTTTTTGGTAGTATTAATCCTGGCTATTTTTTTGGGAGACTGAAAAAAATCGATATAAGGGAAGTTGGTTCCAAAAACGCAGGAACAATAAATACATTTCAGACGTTAGGGGTGAAATATGGGATCCCCACGGCCATATTTGATATTTTTAAAGGGTTGTTAGTTATACTAATAACATTAAGCTTAGGAACTAACATTATTGTGGCTCATTTAAGTGGATTGATGACAATTGTAGGTCACATATTTCCATTCTATTTAAAATTTAGAGGCGGCCAGGGTGTTGCTGCTGCTACAGGAATGCTTCTTTGCTATTTAATGAATTATTTAATAACCAATACTGAATTTATCTTCTTTCTATTTTATTTAATTCTTCTTTCAGTAATATTTTATTATATTTCTAGAATTTGGACTCTTTTAAGTATTGTAGTGCTTCCTCTTCTTGGCTATTCTGTATACATTTATTTCCCGGATTGTCAATATAACATCTTTTTTTGGATTGTAATTGCCCATATTACTACGATTGCTATTTATAATATCTTGAAAGAAGGTAAATTTAAGATAGAAGACACGAATTTTCAGACATATAGGTGGCGTGTTGCGATAAGACCATTTGCGATTATTTTTTTAATATTTTATAGTATTTTCACTAAAGTTCCTTCTTTATATATACTTGGAAGTGTGACCCTAGTTTTGGTAGCATTTGATATCTTTAGATTTATGCATAAAAAAACCAATGAGGTATTGAAGACAAAAGTAAAGGCTTTACTTAGGAAAAATGAAATTAAAAAATTTTCGTCTTTTACCATCTTTTTTGTTGCCTTGTTTATTACATTATTAGTATTTCCGAAAGAAGTAGCATTCATTGCATCATCCTTTTTAATCTATGGTGATATATTTGGAAAGCTTTTCGGTTTAGCATTTGGGAGACATAAAATATTGAATAAGACATTAGAAGGTACATTAGCATATATTGGGAGCGTTCTTATTATGGGATACATACTCTATACTAGTTTAAATATTCCATTAATTGTTTTAATTCTAGGGGGTATCTCAGCACCTTTAGTTGAAATGTTTTCAATGAATGTAAATGACAATCTTACAGTTCCTTTAATAACAGGATCAATTATGACCGTAGCACTGTTGTTTGGTTTATAAAAATAATTTTCTTATCAAATTCTTCAAAAAATAATGTTATATTAAATAAACCTATCATAATTATAGGAATGTCTTATATTGAGAAAAAGTATAACAATAAGATCTCAGAGGTCTTTGACGACCTCACTAAATTGGAACAAGATATCCTAAAATTATTTAATTATAAATCCATTAAATATTCGGAAAAGGTCGCAAAATTATGCGCTCTTAGTAACAAAAACATTAATCTCATCCTAAAGAAATATTATCCAGAAATAAAACAAATTAGCGATAAGCTCAGGATTAAATCTCGATTAAAATTCTATTACGATTTAATAGACAAACTGACTCATTTTATAAGATGCGTTGAGGAGTTTCAAAAATTAGATGATCAATATTACGAAACTATTATAGATTTCATTAATGAGAAAGAAAATTTAATATCGGGTAAATATAAAGAAATCAGTTCTAAAGAGTTAACGGTTTTTTACGACAAGAAAACTCGTGAAGATTTAGAACGAATATTAGCTGAAAAAATCGAATCGGGGAGTAAGCAATTCTTTACTTTTGGAACTTTAGAAGCAGAAATCAAAAAGATCGCTATAATTGCTGGTGCGGACGAGGTAGCGATTCTTAATAATGAAGAAATCCTAAACAGGGCGGAGTTTATCAATAATCCAAATGCAATTATACATTATTCTATTTATTCTACAGATGAGGAGTTATTGAAAAAAATTGGGAGAGAATTAAAAGAATATCTCATTTCAAAAGGTTATGAAGCTATAATCTTACTTCTAGAAATTACCGATCTTACACTGGAGCAAGATTTTTTAACTGGCTCGATCATTACTAACGCTAATTTAAATCCTGATTAATAAATTGATTAAAATTTATAATTATAATTTCTTGAATGGAGTTTTTAGACTTTTTTAAATAGAGTTTTACTCATAAAATATTTAACTTTTAAAGTATTTATTTCGATGATAGTTTATGGCTAAAAAGAAAAAGGAAGCTCCTTTAACGGGAATCACAGTTTCTAAAGAAGAGGATTTTTCCGGTTGGTACACGGAGCTAATAAACAAGGCAGAGTTAGCTGATATTCGATATAATATTAAAGGATTTGTCGTTTATCGAGAATGGGCAACCATCACAATTAGAAAAATGTATAAAAAATCTGAAGATTTGTTAGAAAAAAAAGGTCATCTCCCACTGACAATGCCTTCTCTTATCCCAGAATCGAATTTCTTATTAGAAGCAGAACATGTTGAGGGTTTTGCTCCAGAACTATTTTGGGTAACAGAAGCAGGTAGTTCTGGCAAATTATCAGAACGTTTGGCATTACGCCCAACTAGCGAAACTGCGCTATATAAAATGTATTCAATGTGGATAAGAAGTTATAAGGATCTACCCTATAAAAGATATCTTTCATGCCAAGTCTGGAGATATGAGGGAAAAATGACAAGACCATTTCTTAGAGGCAGAGAATTTCATTGGATTGAAGCACACAATGTTTTTGCTACAATGGAGGGTGCGATGGAACAAGTTAAAGAGGATATGGAAACGACTTATCAGATTCTTCAGGACGAGTGTTGTATCCCTATAATCTTTTTTCAAAGACCAGAATGGGATAAATTTGCAGGAGCCGTTCATACTTATGCTGCTGACGCATTAATGGGATCTGGAAAAGTTCTGCAGTTGCCTTCAACGCATTTGTTAGGACAGAATTTCTCAAAGCCATTTGATGTAAAATTTGTAGATACAGATGGAGAAGAGAAATATGGTTATCAGACATGTTATGGCCCTTCTCAAAGTAGAAATTATGGAGCTATGATTGCATATCTTGGGGATGACCAAGGGTTAGTTTTACCTTTTGATTTAGCACCAATCCAAATAGTAATTATTCCAATACTCTTCAAAGAAAAAGAGGATATCGTTCTAACTAAAGCAAAAGAAATATGTGAAAGGTTAAAAAGCAATTATACGGTTAAAATCGACGATTCTGACGAGTCACCAGGAAGTAAATTTTACAATTGGGAATTAAAAGGAGTCCCGATAAGGATTGAAATCGGACCAAGAGACTTAGAAAAAAACCAAATGGTTTTAGTAAAAAGACACGATGGGAAGAAGATATTTGTAAAGGATCCCGATCTAGAAAAAGTTGTAGATGAAATTGCTCAAAACTATACTAAAGAAATTAAAGAAAAGTCTATGATCGACTTTGAATCGCAGATAGAATTGACTTATGAGAAGGACGCAGCAATTGAAGCAATTAAAAACGGAAAAATAGTGGCTTGTGGTTTTTGTTCTATAGATTTAGATGGTGAACATTGCGCTGAAGTTGTTGAAAAAGATATTGGTGCGGAGGTTAGAGGTAAAAGAGTAGATGAAGAGAAACATGAGTTCGCCACTTGCTTAATTTGTGGGAAACCCGCTGGATGTACAGTGTATGTTGCCAAGAGTTATTAGATTTATATTAATTAATTTTATTTAATAAATAAATTAAGATTATTGGCTTACAAAGAATTCCATTAACTTCCTTTTCTTAACTTGAAATATCTAATCTATAATGAGACGTAGAAATTATGTTAATATCGTTATTGAAGAATATATATTTATATAAGGCTTTCTTTTTTTTCATAATTCAATAATTTTTCGCGAATCCTAATATGAGATTAAATTTATCTGAATTGAAGAAATTTTTAAAAAAAAATCTGTCTCTTTTTATCACATATTTATCAATTCTAGGAATCATCTTAGTAGGGAATATTATCTATGTACAAGCAAAAATATATACTGACATTCAACAAGCAGAATCAGACTATGACCATGAAGTTGAGTTAGAATATGGTGTTCCCACCCTAATTTCGGAGGTGTCTGTTCCACCTGGTGACAAATTTTCAGTCCTAATGATTGGAGGATTCTATCTTAAAGCAAACTTCTCTAATAATAATGGTTCAATTTGGATAAATGACCAGAATAACGAAACAATATGGATAGATTATTTAAACGAAATTATTGAAAAATATATTGATGTAAATTCATCATCTATTTTAAGATACAGTCTATGGGCGAATTCATCGACATTAGGAAATGAAACATTATATTTTACTTTCCTGCCAACGATATATTCTGGCCATAATTTTGGTTTAGGTGTTTTAATTGTTTTTGTGCCTATTATTATTGGGATTGTTATTTGTGGAGCAATATTTGGGAAAAAGAAGAGAGAAAAAGTTATGCCTTGGGAGTAGCCTTAACTGCTAATCATTATTTTATCTTTCTGTATATCCAATAAATCCCGCAACTAAGATTAATATTCCTCCAGCTAAGCTACTAAATATTATCAGTACTATACCTACACCTACAAATAATAGCCAATTCATAGGTACAGGATTACCAGGTCTGATAACACTGAGTAAAACAATTACAGCTAGAATTATTGAAATTACTATTAATATTACTTTAGAAGTATCAATGTTCTTTTCGTTAAAACCTAATAGAGTTTCAATTAATGTAATTACTCCACCTATACCCGCTAACAATTTCATTAAATCTTCTTCTCTCATTTCATCACTTTATTGTTTATTGTTTATTGAAAATTTTTTAAGAGCTTTTCCTATATTTATGGTGTTATACTAGTTATTTAAAACCAATTGGAATAAGATTAAAATTTTTTAACTTATTTTCTAGACAAAGGTAATTAATTTTTATTTCTTGTGTGTAAAAGTCAGTATTGTGTGTTAAAAGTACATACAATCTACTTTTTGTTATCAATTTATATATTGTTACTTTTCTAATACAGTTAAACAAATAAATGGTTGAATAAAAAAAATGATAACTGAAAGTTATGTTTATTGTGAGGAAAATTATTATATGGATATTGATTCCGATTTTTCAAACGAAAAGATCCCACCCTTTATTGGATGTATGATTTCTGATAAAGATGGAAAAACTTTAGTTACATTTGAAATTGTTAAGGGAGCTCTTGAAAATATTATTAAAAAAGATAGGAACGCGGAAAATGTTAATATAGACACCTTTCCAACTTATATTTGCGCTTTTAAAAGGTTATCGGAAGAAATTATTATTCAAAATATTCCCAATATTGAACTAGAAAATTCAAATTTTAAAATGCATATCCTTTTCTATCAAAATGAATTTACAATAATCTTCTTCTTAAATCCAATAGTTTGCTTTAATGTCGTTGAAAATGTAATAGACAATTACCTAACAAATTTTTTTGAAGAGTTTAAGTATAATTTTGACGATATTTACTTTTTAGAAAGGTTAGGTTGGGACTGGCTTATAGATTTAAATAACAACTATTTGAAATCTACTTAAATTAATTAATAGAAATGTATAATAACTAAATCTCAGAGGAAATGGCAAAAATGAATACTGAACCAGCTATAGAAATAACTACTGAATTAACAGATTTTCTTAACGAGGATGCTAAATGGATGGAATTAGCGTCTTCTTCTATTAATTTTAGTGCGCCAGCTTTTATTGGGTGTATGATTTCTGATAAAGATGGTAAAACTATTGCCATTTTTGAATTATTCAAAGGTGCTTTAGATTATTTTATAAAAAAGGATATAAAAGACATAGAAAAGAGAAATAATTTTTATATCGAGCTTATACCTATGTTTATTTGTGCGTTGGAACGTTTTTCTGACCAAATTTGTATTGAGAATTTAGCAGGGATTAAATTAAAAGGTACAAACATAAAAATGCATTCTATCTTTTGTTTTAGCCAATTCACAATTACACTCTTTTTAAATCCTTTTATCCGCCTAAAACCCTATGAAAATGTGATTTGTGATTATTATTCTGATCTCTTTGAGAAATATGTAGAAGAATTTGAAGATGTCTTAAAATTTAGCTCAAACGATTTTATCTTACAAATAGAATTAAAAGGTAGAGAATGGTTAAGAGATTTGAATAAATCATATCCAAATTCTGCTTAAAAATTATCTTCATTTTTCATAACCATTTTACCAAGCTTACATTTAGATGTAAAATCCAAAAATTTAAGAGATTTCTAACTTTAAATTGCTCATTAATTAGGAAGTTTGATATTATGAACAATTTCATCCAACCTCTATCGGACGAGGATAAAGACATTTACTTTATCCAAGGCGAACTGAATGCTCGGTATCCATATTCTCATTCTCTTTTAGTTGGCGATTATCTTATCGATACAGGGATTTCGTCCAAACGTTTAAGAAAACTGAAGAAATTATTTCCAATAAATCACGTAATTTTAAGCCATTGGCATGAAGACTACATCTCTGGTAATTATCTATTAAAAGATGCGAAGTTTCATTGCCATTTAAGAGATAAACCACCTATCGAAGATATCGAAAAGATGATTCCTTATTATAATGTCGCAAGTACACCCATTGAAGATGATATGAGAAAGCTAATTGAAGTATTGCGGATGAAAAATGTTAAAATAAACTATTTAATTGAAGATAATCAAGTTATAGACATTGGAAACGAGTTAAAATTACAAATTATTTATACTCCTGGACATACTGCTGGACATTGTTCATTCTATGAATTGAGTACAAAAGTAGCTTTTTTAGGCGATATCGATCTTTCGAAATATCCATACTATGGCAATATTGATGCAAGTTTAATTGAATTTGAGAACTCAATTGTTAAAATCAAAGATTTAGATGTTAATATTGTAGTTACGGGGCATAGAGGAGTTATTGAAGGAAGAAGTAAAATTAGAGAAGAAATTGAAAAATACGAATCGATCTTGCAAGAGCGAGACGAGAGGATATTATCCTATTTTCCTGAAAGAAGCAACCCAATTAAACTAATTGATTTTAAATTTAAAAATATTATCTACCGAAAATACACGGCCTTTAAAGATTTTGAAATTATTGCTGAACTTTTAATGATTGAAAAACATTTTGAGAAGTTCCTAAAATACGATATAATTTCAAAAAAAAAAGATGGTTATATTTTAAATTAAAAAATAAAAAATTATTTTAGTATTACTATTTTTCTTTCGCTAATCTTTCCACCTTGCCAGGTGCTCCTTCTTCAAGGGATACTGATTCTGGAAGCGTTTTCATCATTTCCTTAATATTGATTCCTCTCTTTTTGAGAGTGTTTCTTCTAAATAGATATACTATTGCTCCAACAGCAGCGAATGGAAAAATGACTAAAGCAATTATTAAGCCCGCATCAGGATCAGTGAACAATAGTAGAACAAATATTAGGGAAGTAACAGAACCTAATATTCCCATAGTCTTTAAAGCCCAAGATGCTGGTTTGAAGCCTGCTTTTTCGTGCCACTCAGGAAACTTCTTTGGAAGGATAAATACTGCTAGAGATAAGGGAATTTGTAGCATGAGGACAACGGTAGCTGTAACGGCGCTCAATAGCACGCCTGCAGTTTCGATGCCATAAGATGGTTCGAGTAAGGGTATAATGGTTACAAGGAGGAAAATTCCAACAACAAGCAAAAGTGTTAATGCAGGCCTTGGTGTTTTGTGTTTTTTATTTACCTTAGTAAAAACTTTAGGAAACATTTGCTCTCTTGCTGCTACAAGTATGTCTCGAGAATACGCCATGTAAGATGGATGGATAGTAGAAGCGATAGCAATGGAAATGAGAACTATCATAACCATAATTATTTCGGGAGGTAAGATACCTCCAAGAATGAGAATTTCTGTTACGGTCCCAACTGGACTATCCCATGGTTGAATTCCAGCAACCATTAGCGCTTGTAAAACGTATAAAATTGTGAGTGTCACCATACTAATTAGTAGTGCACGAGGTATGTTCTTTTTTGGATTCTTAATCTCTCCAGCAACATCTAAAATTAAAGTGAACCCTGTATAAGAGAAAAAGAAAGTTAAACCCGCAAACATAACAGGCCCAAGACCAATTGGAAACAGAGGTTCAAAATTCGAAGGATTAAAATGTGGAATCGCCGCTATTATAAATATCACCATAACTAAAACGTCTCCGACAATTGTAAGGATTAATTCGATTAAACCAGAAATTTCTACTTTTATCCAATTTAGTAAGTAAAAAATGACTAAAGCAGAAATTCCAACGATTAATACAAATAATAATTCCGATTCCGGAGGAATTCCTAAAGCTTGTCCTATAAATACGCCTAATGTCGCAGCTAAGAAAGCTATAGCAGACCCGACTGCTAAAATCACCAGCCAAACAGTCATGAAACCTCCAAACCCGCCTAATAGTCTACTAGTAATTACATATGTGCCACCGGCTACGGGAAAAGCAGATCCAACGTAGGCTACGAGATAAGCTACAAAAATAGCGGGAATAACTGCAATTAAATATGAGATGAATATCGCCGGTCCAGTTCTTGATAGATAAGCTGCTGGCGAAACCCATATTCCCGCCCCGATAACCATTCCAATTATAATAAAGATCGCTATGGGTAAGTTAATACCCCGTTTTAATTCTTTATCTTCAACCATAATTCTTTCACAAATTTGTCTAATTTTCTAATAGAATATTACATTTTTATTAAATTCTTGAGTTACTAAGTTAAAATAATTGTTTAACCTTTTTTATGATTATGGGTCGTAACAATACATTTAAAATAAGGGGGTTAACAAAGTAGGAGGACAGGAAAAAGAAATAATTAATTAAAACCTA
>NJBI01000018.1 GCA_005222975.1 Promethearchaeota archaeon Loki_b31 | reverse complement strand
GATAATAGTCTGAGTGAATTTGTGAGTAATCAAAGTAAGCTCGAATTATACTCATTAATTTTCCTAATCCAGTAGTCTCGCTTTTTTCAGCATTTTTAAATGTATCCCTAAGGATAACCACGCCTTCTATTACTACAGCAAAATATAACGAAGGTTTATTTTTAAAATACAAATAGAGCGTCGTTTTAGAAAGCTCTAAATCTCCAGCAATATCATCCATGGAAACCTCATCATAGCCTTTTTTAAAAAATCTATTTTCAGCAGCTTTAAGTATATCGTTGCGACGCTGTAATTTTTCGCGTTCTCTTCTAGATAATTTGGAAATCTTAATTCACCACTTATATTTTTTTAATCACTTTGCGTTACTATAAGTTATTTATTTTACCAATAGTAAGGTATTTACTATAGTGATCTAGGGGTATATTCATTGGATTTTTGGATAATCATATCTTTAACTCCTGCATAAGGATGTGGATATCGTCCTTTCTCTTTAGTAAAGGATTTCATATAGAACTTCGAATAGATTTGAATTGCATGGGTAGGACAATAATTCAAACAAGTATAACATAGGTAACAATCAACATTGCGCTGCCACAAAGGCTTATCATTCACTATAGTAATTTTCTGAGAGAGGCAAACTTTCTCGCAGGTTCCGCAACCCGTACATTTTGAATCTGCATAAAAATACTTTTTAACTTTTGGAGCTACATGATGGACTGTAAATGTCACAAGTCGTTCTAAAATGTAGTTGAGTGAGTTAAAGCGTGAAAAAGTAACTCCGCTCGTGTTGTCGTGATATGTTTCATGATTGATTATAGTTTCATGAATAAGGATGAGTTTTTCTTGTACTTTCTTTTCAATTGCATCTAGTTCCTCGCTTGTTGGAATAGTAAAAGATTTCAACTTTGGATCATTCAAAGCCATGTTGATGATAAAGCTTGCATCTAAATTTTTTCCTTGTTTGTTAAGAATTTTATCAATGGTTGAAAAACCGCGAAAGATGCTGCCCCCGCGTGTTGCAATCGCAAAAAGATACTTGGAAGATGTTAGATCAAGGCTTTTTAAGAATTTCTTTACTGAAATGGGGATAGTTAGCCCATGACAGGGAAAGACAAACCCAATAGTTTCTGAGGTAGATTCTATATTTTTATTCCTCTCGTTTAATCTTTTATTTAAGAGAGCTGCAATTGGGATGAGTCTCAAACCCGGAATTCTGTTTTGCAATTCTCTTGCGATGTAGAGTGAGTTTCCTGTCCCTGAAAAGTAATAGATTTCGACAACCATGGAAATGACCTTCTGTTTTTTTAGTTTTATTTAAAACTTACTTATAGTGACGAACTTACTGTCGGTAATATAATTACTATAAGTAAGTTTTTCTATATAAATTTTATAGTCACAGAAATAGAGATTAAATTTAAAATTCAATTTATTCAAACAAGACGGAGAGAAATTCAAGTTATCTGATAGAGATTCTTGGATCAAATTAGAAAAATTATTTCAACATTTCTTTTCAGAAAGTTAACTTTATTTGCTTATGGAAAAGCAGGACTTACAAATTATCATTGGGAGAACAACTAATTAGTATAAAATGATAATAAAGAGGCACTTGTAATGATATTAAATAGCCCCTTAAATTAAATTAAAAAAATTATTACTTCAGATTCTTCTCAATAAATTTGTCTAAGGCCTCTTCAATCGTCGGACTTTTGACCGGTTCTATATCGTAAGAGACTCTAATGATAGGTTTATTGCTATTAATTAATTTTTCAAGATCAATCGGGCTGCCATCAATTATAATTTCGCATTCAGCTTTATTTAAGGTTTCTTCCATGTCTTTAATCTGTTGGTCGTTGTACCCCATAGCTGGAACTATCTGTGTGATCTGCGGAAATTCTTCAAAGACTTTTTTCATAGTACCTGTTACATAAGGTTTTGGATCTATAATTATAGCTCCACTATTGGTTGCAGCAACAAACCCCGCGCCGTACGACATACTACCATGTGTTAAAGTTGGCCCATCTTCTACAACAATTACTTTTTTGCCCTTTAAATCGAGATTACCTTCGACGGTAACAACTGAGTTTGTATATATTTTTGTTGCGTTAGGATTTAATTCGTTTAAATTATCCTCAACGATTTTAATGTCTTCTGGTTTAGCGTTATTCATTTTATTGATAACGAACGCATCGGCAGATCGGGCATTCACTTCGCCGGGATGATATTTCATCTCGTGTCCCGGTCTTAATGGGTCTACTACGATGAAAAGCAAATCTGGAATGTAAAACGATAGCTCGTTGTTTCCACCGTCAAATATAATTACATCCGCTTCTTTTTCTGCTTCCCTAACAATTTTTTCATAATCTACTCCAGAATAAATCACAAGTCCCTGCTCAATATAAGGTTCGTATTCTTCCCGCTCCTCGATCGTGCACTCGTACTTATCTAAATCTTCGTACTTCTCAAAACGCATAACATTTTGCTTTACTAAATCTCCATAAGGCATTGGTTCTCTTACTGCTACAACTTTATAACCTTTGCTCATTAAATACCTATAAGTTGCTCGGGAAACTTGGCTTTTACCACATCCAGTTCTAACAGCACATATAGCTACAACTGGTTTTTTGGATTTAATTTGGGTGAATTTTCCCGATATTAAACGATAGTTAGCTCCCGCAGCTAGCGCTCTAGATGCTTTATGCATAACTTCCTCGTGCGAAACATCAGAATACGCAAAAACGACCTCATCTACTTCGTATTTTCTGACAAAATCTTCTAGACTATCTTCTGATACCATAGGGATGCCCGTAGGATAGAGTTTTCCGGAAAGTTCTGCTGGATATTTTCTTTCCGCTCCCTCAATTGTGCCTACATTCTGCTCTCCGGCAATAGTAAAAGCTATTACCTCGTATTCTTCATTATCTTTGAAGACCGTATTAAATAAATGGAAGTCGAAGCCTAATGCCCCTATTATAACAACTCTCTTTTTCTTCATAAATACAAACCATTCTAATAGTAATCTTTATGTTCTTATATTGATTAATTTGGGATTTCTAATAATATTTATTGAAAGTATTACGGGAATGACAACCCACCATCATCAAAAAAATTTTTAAAATTGTTTTTTCTACTATATAGACCCGCTTAATCCTTAATTTCACTGATTATTTTGATTGCCCTCATAATTCTAATTCTTTATATTTCCTTCTTTTTTTATTGTGGTTTATGTTTAAACTTTTCCATTGCATCTTTGAATGATATTAATAATTTCTCAACCACGGGTTTTGCATTTAAAAATTGTTTAACTCGCTTATTTATAATGCGATATCCATTAATATCTTTTAACTCAGTTCTTTTTGCTCTTATTTCACTGCTTATAGCATCTAACCTTGTAAATAATTCAGAATTTGATTTGACGATCCGGAATAGATGTAGATAATTATAATAGGCAATTGAATTTAATTCGTAATACCGTACTCTAATACCTTTAACTTTATCTAAATTTATGTACCCTTCCTGAAGCATATAATTTAAACCTTCAGAAACCATTCCGGCAGAGAAACCCGTAAGTTCTTTTAGTTTTTCTTGAGTTAATCTCTTCCTAGTAAAGAAATAAGCAATAATCGGGTAATGAGTGCCTTTCATCTTTCCAAACCTGAATAATGGACAATTTATTATAAACTCAATAATATCTCTTTCAATTTCTCTAAGAGACTTCTTAATTTGAAAATCACTTAGATCTTCTGGTTTACTGATATTTTTCTTTTTATCATTGGGTATCTTGAACATTTCTTCATAGAGAGCCTTATGAAAAATAAAGAATTCTATTAATTCCTTTACTCTTTCATTTAGCCTAACTCTTAGAAATTCAACTTCATTACTTTTATATTCAATTTTTTCCAAAGAGGCTAATTTTTTCTTCAAGAACAAGATATACTTCTCCATCTCCTCTACTCCATATCCTATAGCAGAAGACATTACTTGATTAAAAGCTCCTGACATTGAATATTCAAAAGCGTTCTTTTTAGTCTCAAGTTTTCTTTTATTTAGAACGCTATATTCTACGAAATTATTTAGAATTTGGGATATAGAACCCTGTGAAATGCCTTTTTTAAATTCAGTTTCATAAAAAATGAGTGATAATTCTCTAATGTTTTCTTGAGTTAGCCATTGTCCTTCGCGTAATAAAATGTAAGCAAGAATATGAGATTCAATATCAGATCTTTTATTTTTTCCGTATTCTACAAAGAATTTTATGACTTCCTTTTCATAATTCCGGATCTTTTTGTCGTAAATGTGTTTATTCTTATTATTTGTAGGCATTTCTTAATGATAATATAGTTTTTCTAATATAAAAAGCTTTTTACAAAATGTGAAATTTCACAAATAATGAAAACTTTTTTATACTCAAAATATTTATTATATCTTGACTTTCACTTTTTCTGAAAGTTCAGAATCAATGAAAGAATAAAATATGAGGTGTAAAAAATTACCCAATCTAAAAAATTGAAAAGAAAATTAAACTCTTTTGAGAGGAGATTCTTTAGGGCACCTACTAGTACAATATCTATAGTCGCTCGAGTCAAAGGATTTATCTCAGAAGAAGATTTAAGAATTGCATTAAATAAAGTAAGGCAACAGCACCCATTGGTGGGAGCTCGAATTTATCTTGATGAAAATTATGATGCTTGGTATACTTCGGAGAATGTTCCTGTAAATCCATTTAGAGTAATACAACGTAAATCAGATAAAGATTGGTATCATGAACTCTTGAATGATTATAAAATCCGTTTTGAGCTAGAAAAAGGACCATTAGTCCGCTTTGTATTATTACAATCACCCGAAATTTCTGAAATTATTATCATTTGTCATCACGCAATATGTGATGGAACCTCTTTAGCCATTTTAGCTCGAGATCTCTTATTATACATAGGAAATCCAGGTCGAGAGACTCAAGAATTGTCAGAACCCCCGTTAGCAACCCTTGAAAACTTCCCAACGAATGTCACGATTGGAAAAGCTATAATGTTTGCAATTAATACTATGAACAAAAAATGGCAAAATGTAAAAGTTATTTTCGACGAGGAGGATGAGGATAATATCTTTAGGGCATATTGGGATAGTTTTAATTTCAATATTATTTCAGTGGAATTGAATGAAAAAGAAACATCAGATCTCGTTGAAAAATGCCATCAACAAGGAGTAACAGTGAATTCAGCTCTTAACACTGCGTTTCTAGCAGCACGACGCTCGATCCGAGGTCCATTCAAAGGAGGAAGGCAAAATATTTTGTTACCGGTGAATACACGCAAACGATATAGAAAACCTGTAGGCGAACATTTTGGACTTTACATAGCTGGATTTCAATTTAAATTATCTTATAATCCAAAAAAAGATTTTTGGGAGAACGCTAAGACATTCGGAAATAAAGTAAGAGAAAAACTCAATATTAACAAAGTATTTAAATTTGCAGCTATAACAAGCCTCATTGATAAAACTCTTGTAGACGCTAGATCATTCAGCTTTATGGGCAAAAATGTACCCTCGAATTTCAGTAGATATGAAAAAATTCATGCCTTTAGCAACGATGAAAAAAATATAGTTAATAAACGGGCAAAAAAACAAATTCCAAGCATGCCTGGATTAGCAGTAACGAATTTGGGTCAATTAGATTACCCTACTAAGTATGGTTCGTTAGAATTGGATCGTTTTATCTTTATTACATCAGGTACTCCGTACATCGAACTGGTTATTCCGGCAGTAACAGTCGCTGGAAAATTAACCTTTACAATTAATTACTTAGAAGAAACTACAGATACACCCACGATGGAGAGAATTAAGAATAAAGCTTTAGAATATTTAGGTTTAGCAAAATAATAAGAACAAAACAATTTTTACTTTCTTTTTCTTCATAAATACAAACCATTCTAATAGTGTTTTTTACATTATTATAATAATTAATTTGGGATTTGTAATAATATTTATTGGTAGTATTATGGGAATGACAGCCCGCTTATAAGTTCAAGCATGAAAAATGTAAATTAAGATTTAACTATTGATGGAAGAAATAATAATTCTAATAAATTTTTTAAGATTTGCATTATATAAGGTATATTATTAATAACAAATATTCTTATAGAGCAGGATTAACAGATTTTTTCATTTTCTGTTTTTTCAAGTACTGAATTACACGGTAAAGATGCAATTCAAAAAGCATCTCATCTTGAGGGAATTCCTCTCTTAATTCAGTAATTATCTTATTTTTTTCCTTTTCTGACAGTTTAGCTTCTTTTAATAGATTTTCAATATCATATAACATTTTTTTCCCTCCTTTATGGTTTATTATAAGTTAATTAGAATTAAACTCTATCGTTATAATTTTAGTAATCTGCTCCCATGAGCAATCACAAGGATTTCTACAATTTCTTCCTTAATTTCATAGACAATTCTATACTTTTTAAAAATAGTCTCTCTAATTCTCTCATCGTCTCGGTCTGGAAATTTGCGACCAAGCTTAGGAAATCGTTTCAATTGTTCAATCTTCTCGATAATTCCTCTAACAATCTCACTAGCTTTTTCTGGAAAATCCTGAGAAATATATGAAGAAATAGATTCTATATCTTCTAATGCTCCTATTGACCATCTTATATCAACCATTTTTTCAGTCGTTCTTTAGCTTCTTCGTGAGTTAAATAATTTCCTTCTTTCATTTGCTTTTGGGCTTTATTAATTCTTTCATCGAGATATAGTTTATACGCAATCTCTTCCACGGTTAGATCATCCGGTAAATTTTTAATGAAATCAATTACTGCGTTTTTTACAGATGGCATAATATTCATATGATTATTTATAAATTAAAATTTAACTATTGATGGACGAAATAAGTTGTTTTTCACTTCTATGAACTTCATAAAAGTTATGATTTTCGAATTTATGGAAATTAAATTTATTTATTATTGGTTTAACTTTGAAAATCAAAACCATTTTTCGCTATTACATCTCGATACCAAAGAGAATTTTTCTTCCACATTCTTTCTTGTGTTTCGTAATCAACCCTAATTATCCCAAAACGCTTGGAATACCCTTCTATCCATTCGAAATTGTCCATCAATGACCAAACAAAATAACCCTTTAAATTCACCCCCTCATTTATGGCTCTATTTACGGCTTTAAAATAACGCTGGAGATAACTCAAGCGATCGTCGTCTTGTACCACTTTATCAACGATGTTGTCGTCTCTACATGCCATCCCATTTTCTGTTATGTAAATAAGAGGAAGATCGTAATTCCTGTCCACCCGCTTTAGAAGATCGTATAATCCATCAGGATATACTTCCCAACCCACATCTGATACTTCAACTCCTTTTTCTGGTTTACTTGGTAAAAGTATCTTGTAAAAATCTGTAGTTTTTTTAATGGGTTTCTTTAAACTTATGCGAGTACACGATTAGTTATTAATGCCCAAAAAATCTAACGGATTATCTTTAAGTAATTGTAAATCTTCGTCTGGAATTGAAGGAAAACTAAAATATTTCTCGAGAAGAGCTAAAGTATCACTCGGATATTCACCCTTAAAGATGGGATCTAAAAACCAACGATTCGTGATACCGTCAACGATAGTTGCACCCTCCTTATCCAACGATGAGCCCGTTTTAGGATATACCGAATTTAAATTAAGGGTCATGCCAATTAAGATCGTCTGCATTATTAGAATCTCGATATGCCTCTATAGCTTTTGCGTGTGTTACATTGACGAGGTGAGTAGCACGCATTCCTGAAGCAATATCCTTCTTACCGTAAAGACCAAGAAAATACAACAATACAGCAAAAACCAATGGCTCGTTAAAAGTAATCCATTTCTTCACGCGATTACCAAAATGATCAAACATGAACCTTGCGTAATCAACAAATGCGTCTACAACCACATGGTTTTCCCATGCTCCTATTTTATTAAATTCAAGGGGTAAATCCCAATGATAAAGCGTGACGAATGGTTCTATATCGTTAGCGATTAGTTCGTTAATTAAATTATCGTAAAACTCGACCCCTTTGGAATTTACCTTTCCCTTACCAGTTGGAAAAATACGAGGCCATGACACCGAAAATCTATAAGCTTGAAGGTTCATTTCTTTCATCAACTGGATGTCTTCCTTATATCGATGGTAATAATCGCATGCAATATCGCCAGTATCACCATCGTGTATTATGCTTGTTGTATGACAGATGGCATCCCACACACTTTCTCCCTTACCATCTTCGTTCCACGCACCTTCAATCTGATAGCTTGAAGTTGCCGCTCCCCAAATAAATCCTTTAGGAAATTTAATTTCTTTCATTTTTTTTCGTTTCATTGAATTTCGAGTTGAATTTTCATTTCTTTTTTTCCACCCATCCATTTAATTATTAATGATATTGGCGCAGAAGATTTTGCATTAATTTTAACTTCTTCAGAAGCATCTTTTCGAGCTTCACATTCTAAATCTATTAAATTTTTTTGACCAAAAGGGTAATTTTTTATTCCATGTCTTTCCAGAAGCCGAACATCCCAAAAAAGTTGATTCTTAGGAACATTCGGACGAATTCCAAATACATTTTCGAATAAAACACTAACAGGAACTAATCCTGTCCAACCTACGAAGTCATCTTTAGCAACACTACCGGGGGCTTTACTTTCTGGAGCATAATTCTCCCAAACAGTCTGAGTGTCCTTATAAACATGAACTACATTATCCAAGTGATTGAGAGCAATTTCGTGTGCTAAACTATTCTCTCCGACGAGATTTAAACCTCGCAATACCATGTAGTTTGTAGGAGCCCATACGCCACCTAGCCAATAAGCACCTTTAGGGTGATATGATTTATGATCAGCGGACAATGATGGAATTCTGTGTGGGCGATTAAATTCTTTTGGATTGCTGAGGTGTTCAATGAATGCGAAAATTCTCTCTTTTGGAACAATGTTTGCCAACAATGCCCAATAAGCACCAATTGTTTTCACATCTGATAAAGTCCCATCCTTAAAGCGATCGTAATAAAAGGAGCTGTATTCGTCCCACATTTTATTATTTACAAAGGTGCGTAATTCACTGATTTCAATTTCTATATCCTTAACCTTTTTTAGTTCATCTAACAATTCTGCCATATTGATTAAGATTGAACCGGAAAATATTTGCTGTAATGTCGTATCAATCCAAGACATATGACCATGTAACCAAAACCGATCTGTATTCTTAACGGGAAGTCTCGGTTGATTATCCATTCCACAACCCCATCCTGATGAGAAATATGTGCCGTTTTGCCAACTTCGCCACCTTCGAAACCATTGATAATATGCTAAAAGAGGATAAAAAACTTCGGCTAAACGCCCAAGGTCGCCTGAATTTAAAAAGTATTCCCATTCGGCCCATGGGAGTATATTAGGTCCTGTACTGCTTACCTCAAATTTCGTATGGCGTTCTGCTCCATCCTTTCGTCTGATTTGTCTACAGATATATCCGTCAGGATGTTGATGTGAGTAAAAATTATCCAGAGTTTTTTGAAAATTAAATGCACGAGATCCATAACGGCCAAACATTACAATAAAGGCAGAGTCCCACATAAAAATATCTGTATTGAACGCAGTATCGATAAAATTCGTAATAAAACCACTCTTTTGTTCAGGTTTCTTTAAATTTGAAAAGGCAAGTTCCCATGTTTTCCAATAACATTCTAAAACATCTTGATGACCGTCCCAAATAGGTTGAGGTAACATATGTTGAATTTCCGGGAATAAAGACAATGGTTCATCCTCAGGTTCCCTTTTCAAGAAACGGTTTCGTTTTACTAATCTATTCCTTACATCAGTATTCAAAATATCTTCTTCTTCTTGCAGATCCTTAAATTTTATTTTTGTCATTAAAATCAAATCGTAAACATTTACAGAAATCCCGGGATTATTTTTTCAATTCCACCATTTTTAATCAACTTCCCGTCTTTTACTCCAATCTTTTATCATATATTTTTTTAATCTCTTTCTTTACTTCAGCGAGTTTTTCACCACGTAATGGAAAGAAGAGTAAAATTAGAAATCCAATAATCAATAAGATGATTGGAACAAGCGCAACTCCAAGTTGAATACCAAGAACTGCGCTGTCGGTTTGGAATTCAACCGCTCCATTATATCCCATAAAAGTAATGATCAAAGTAAAGAGAAAAATCATGCCCTGTTTGTTTGGTGTTATAAAAATTGCGTTGATTCCCATGAAAGTTCCTTCATTTCTATTTCCTGTCTTTAATTCGTATTCATCAATAACATTTCCAAAAATGGGCGTAGAAAGGATCCAAAAGGCTGCATTTCCCATGTTAACAATCATGTAAAATATTATTGATAATACAAAAATTCTGGTTAATAAAAGACCAAGAAATGCAATAATGCTTATCGTTATGAATATCAAAAGGGTTTTCCTTGCGCCAAATTTCTTAGTGATGACTTGTACCAAGTAATATGCGAGAAAAGTAAAGGGTAATGTAAGACCACTTGCCAAAGCAACTTCAGTTCCCGTAGCTTTAATAACATCTTCAAAATAAAAAAGCTGAAAGGTTATAACTGTTGAGGAAACGGCGCCCATTACAAATTGAAAAATGATATAAAAAATAAACGTTTTAGATTTAAAAACATCTTTTATTAGTTGATTTAATTTTGGAAATGTTTGTCCGCTGTATAATTTGGGAGGTTCTTTTATTCCCTTCACGCCTAAAATTGCAATACCAACACCAATAACTCCCACAATAGCAAACATAATATAGAGGACTGGTAAAGGAGTAGTTCCAGTAAGAAAAATCAATATTAACAGGTAAGAAAAAATACCTAAAATTGTTTGGAATATTAAGCTTACCGTTACAAGCAAAGCTCTCTCATTATCGTCATCCGTAACCGTAATCAAAAGGGATCCCCTATTGATAGAAAACATAGCATGCCCAGTGTCGTGAATAGTTAGGCCAATAAATATCATAATAAAGATCGCTATGTGAGGAACATCGGGGTTCATGAAAATCATTAAAAAATATCCAATAGCCACCAGAGGAATGGATCTAAATAACCAAATTTTTCTTTTTCCTTTCCCTTCAACAGGTATTGTTCTATCTGAAAAATACCCGATTATTGGATCATTAAGTGCATTTGTTATTGCAAAAATTAATTGCGCGAATCCAAACAGAAGAGCGGGAAATAATATAAAGTCGGTATAATATTTTAACATGGCTCCATCTATCATGCTCCCTATAAATGTAAATCCTGCTATTGAAATTCCGTAATAAGCCTTTTGACTAAATGGAACTTTATGGACCGTAATATCTCTTTCTTGCTGACCCGTATCCTTTTTTTCTGACATTTAAACCATTCTAATATTGTTCTGATAACTAGCCGTAGCAGCACCCCAAATAAACCCTTCAGGAAATTTTATTTCTCTCATTTTATTTCATCTCATTATTCATAGAATAAAAAATTTTAATGTTTTAATAAATGATCGTTTAATGAGCCACCCTAGAAGAGTAATTGGTTGGATCATATTAGTATAGTTGAAAAATAGCAGAAATTTGATTCATTCTACATCAAATTTTTATTTCTTTTTTTCCACCTGTCCATTCAAGTATTAATGTAACTGGCATTGTAGATGTCGCTTTAATTTGGACTTCTTCGAAAGGATCTTTTCGAGCTTCACATACTAAATCTACTAAATTATTGCTGCTAAATGGATAATTTTTTATTCCATGTTTTTCTAGAAGGCGTACATCCCAAAAGATAGAGTTGTGCTATAATCGTTAACTCCTTTTCTGTTTGAACGGGAGTTATTAATAAAGAATTTTTATTTTTGCACTATTCCATTCATTTAATTTGCCTGAATGGTAAATTTAGTGTCTAATTTCAATGAAAATTTATATACTTTAAGCCAAGCCTTTCCTATTTTTTATATCCCTAATTAACGGACTAGAAAGTAAATGTTCAAGGAATACTTTTTTAATATATAATCAATAAGATATATTATTATGCAAATAATAATATTTGTATTACTTGTAATAGTAGTTTTCATTATTCTCTTAATAATTGGTTTTAAGAGGTGGAAAAAATTCGCAATTAGAGTAATGGATGATGGAGAAGTAATGGAGACAGCGATGGGGAAAATACATTACAAACTAACTGGAGAGGGCCCAGTGTTATTTTTTATGCATGGAGGACCCGGAGGAATTGACCAAGGATTCTTCCTTGATTATCTAATTCAGGAAGGATATTCATTACTCGTTGTTTCAAGGCCCGGATATCTAAGAACACCTTTTGTTCCTCTATCTTATGAGGAACAAGTTGATCAGTATGCGGAATTATTAGACAAGTTAGCAATCGATAAGGTTGTTGCCATGGGATACTCAGCCGGTGGTCCTCTTGCACTCAACTTTGCTAATAAATACCCCGAGAGAACTCATGATCTGGTGATGGAAGCTGGTGTTAGTACAGTATACGAGAATCCAAGTGAGGAAGTGATGGATTCATTTTGGGCGAAATTATTTCTGAGTAATAAAATACAAGATTTCTTGAGCTGGATTACTGTAATATTTATTAAAATAGCTTTCAAGATGGCATTCAAGAGTATAATCGGCATGGAAACTTTACTTGACAAGGAAGGAATTAAGAAATTTACTGATCTGGTTTCAATTGATAAGGAGAGAAGGATGTGGTTAATAAAACTAATAGATACAACCGTTCCAATGAGTTTAAGAAAACTTGGTCTTAATCATGATGTAGAACTCTTAACATCAATCGAGAAGATTCCAGTTGATAATATTAATGTAAAATCCTTATTAGTCTATAGTAAAGAAGATAATGATGTTAAATGGTTAAATGCTGAATATCTCGAAACCAATCTCAAAGATTTTGAGCTATTGGTGACACATGGAGGCCATTTCATGTGGATCGGAGAAGATATGGATAAAATAAAATCAAAAAGAATTGAATTTTTAAAATCAATAAAATTTTATTAAAATTGCTTTAATTTCTATTATTTATGATAGTATTATGAGAATGATAACCCCACTCAGATGTTAATGGTAACCTCTTTTTTTAAAAAATTTATATATGTAAAAATCAATATTCAGTTAATCTTAATTTTAATTTTAAAAATAATAATAGATTTTGATTGATATGAGTGCGAAACAAGAAATTTCTAAAGGAATTCTAGCAATTGCTATAATTTTTATACTCCTGTTTGTTGCTGAGGTTATTTCAGTTGTTTTTTTTTCCCAGGAATGCCGGTCTATTTTTGGGCAATAGGGATAACTTTTCTGATATTAGGTATAATAATTCTCATTTATGCTTATAGAAAACCAACTGTTTCAGAAGGGACTGGCACACCTTCCATTACCCTTGATATTTCAGATGGGAAATTATTTAGAAACCATCTTAATATTGGTATCTTTGTATTTATTATGGCTTCAATGCTTTTTGGTCTAGCTAGTCATCCTTTTACAGATAGAATTAGTAGGATTTCATATATAGTTACTGGAGTTATATTACTTTTTGAAGCAATACTAAATTTAATTATATACGCTACAAAACCTAAGAAGATGAGACAAAAATATTTAGATAGCAGAGCTAAGAAGGCAGCAAAAAAAGGGAATTAAAAATTTTCAAATATATTATTTTTTTTTCTTTAATATGTTATAAGTTCTATATCTACAATTCTTTCAAAATGGCTTACATTCTTTGTAATTAGTTTCTTAATGCCATTTGCTAACATGATTCCAGTTATTAAAATGTCATTATCATCAATTGTTTTACCTTGAGACTCTAAGACATCATAAATCTTAGCAGCCTTTTCAGCCTCCTTAAATCCTAAAGCAAAAATCTCCATACTGCTTATAAATTCTAACCAAGGTTTATAAAGCTGTTTATATCTTTGTTCAGAAATTTTGCGTTTGGTTCTTTCAAAACCTATATTCATTTCATAAATGGTTATAGATGTAATGTGAATAAGATCATCTTGATCTTCAATTACTTTTTTAATTTCTTTATTTCCATTTAAATAATCGATGCAAGCAGATGTATCTAAAAGAATCATTTTAGATCCTCTGTATTTGATTTATTCCAACTTCTTCCATTGCGAGTAGAAATTTCTACCCATATCTCTTTCTCTTCCTCCTCTGAAAGATCCCATGCGCCAAAAGATTTTTCAAGTGTATTCTTTTGTATTTTTAAAAGCCTTAAGAAAAGTTCTGAAAAGCTTTCATTTTCAAGCTTAATCTTGAGTAGTTTGTTATAAACATCTTTAGTTATACTAATATTTTTTGAAGTCATATGTATACACATACATACACATATTTATAATTCTTTGTAATTAAATTAACGCCCTCGATAGAATATTTCTTATGTCTAATAGCCATAATGTTTTCATCCCATAAAAAATGTTTCTATATAATAAAAAAAAATTAAAAAAATTTTGTTATTTAAAGTATCTTTTCATATTATTTACTATATTCTTTAAAATGTTCTTCTAATTGTGGGTCTGTAAGGGTATCCATGATATACTTTGCGAACTCTTCGCCAGTAGCTCCGTTGTCTCGGCCAGTAATTGTTATTTTCTTTTCTAGCGTTGCACAAATATCAAGTGCCATTTCAAGCTTTTTCGCTTTTTCAGCAAATCCTATATGGTTCATAAGTAAAGCCGCTGCTTTGATAATACTCGAAGGATCAGCGTATTGTGCTCTTCCCTCTTCTACCATACGGGGGGCTGAACCGTGAATTGCTTCAAACATAGAATATTGTTTTCCAATATTCGCAGAGCCCGCAGTTCCAACGCCTCCTTGAATCTGAGCTGCCTCGTCAGTGATGATATCCCCATAAAGGTTCGGAGCGACAAAAACTCTAAATTGGCTTTGTCTTGCTGGATCTACTAGCTTAGCCGTCATAATGTCGATATACCAATCGTCCCATTCTACTTCGGGATAATCCTTTGCCACTTCCTCTGCTAAAGCAAGAAATTTTCCATCAGTAGCTTTTACAACGTTTGCTTTGGTAACTACTGTGACCTTGTTAATATCGTTCTTTTTAGCGTAATCAAAGGCTAATCTGATAATCCTATCTGCTCCTTGCGATGTAATGACCTTAAAATCAAAGGCTAAATCATCAGTGATGTTTATACCTTTAGAACCTAACACATAAGCTCCCTCAGTATTTTCTCTGAAAAACATCCAATCGATGTTTTTTTCAGGTACTTTAACTGGACGAACATTTGCAAATAGATCTAATTCACGACGCATGGTTACATTCGCACTTTCGATGTTTGGCCATTTATCTCCCTTCCTCGGAGTTGTAGTGGGTCCCTTTAATAATACATGGCACTTTTTTATTTCTACTAACACGTCGTCAGGGATCGCTTTCATTACTTTTGCTCTGTTTTCAATCGTCAGTCCTTCAATTACTCGAAGCTCAACTTTTCCATTCTCTATCTCTTCTTTTAACAAGAATTCTAGTACGGCTTGCGCGTGTTTTGTAATAAATGGTCCGATACCATCACCCCCAACGAGTCCGATGATAATTGGTCTTATCGTTGTGTAATCAACCCAATCTCCAGCTTTTTTCATTCGCTCTACTCTTTCTAACTGCTCTTTTACAAGTTTTTCAAAGTGGATTTTCGCATTTTCAATAATCTTATCCATTTTTGTTTTTCCTATTTCTTTTACTTTTTACTTTTCAATTTTTTCTTTTTTTTTGGTAGTCGTGATATTACAATTTTTTGATTAATTATAAGTTAATCAAATATTTCCTTCCGATTTCTAATTGTTAATTATTATTGTAAAAAAATATTTTTATTTCCATCAATACATTCCTTGCGTTGATTTTGATGAGGAGGTTAATCCGTAAATAGAATTTCGTCCCAAGGTTGTCTATATAATCCAGCTCTTTGGCGTTTCTGATCAAACACATGTCCCATCATTCCAATTGATCTTCCAAGTACAAATAATCCGTTTAGAGCTTCACTGAATATTACGTCTTCAATTTCCTCTTTAGTAAAATCCAGATTTTCTAAGAGGTCTAAGAAAGTAATCCCGATACATCCGTCAACATTTAATATAAGATTATTCCTTTTGGAGGTGGTAAGTTTCTCTACTTCTAGAGCGTAATCAAGGTGGGGATGCTTTTCAAAGTTTTTAAAGACAAATTCTTTCAATAACTGAACTCGTACATCAGGATTTTGAACTGATTTTATTCTATGACCGATTCCAGGGATGTTAATCTTCACGACATCTTTCATATAACCCATAAATTCTAAGGGGGTCATCCCTTTTTGCAAAGCTTCCCTGAAGTATTTAGCTGCGTTTGAGATTGCTCCACCGAATCTCGGGCCGATCGTGAGAATTCCTGAAGCAAGTGACGCCATTAAATCTTTACCTGCGCGCGCTGTGATAATTGCGTTGTGAGCTCCTGAAACCGCGGGACCGTGGTCGGCTGTCAATTTAATTACCATCTCGATAAATTGTTGGGCAAACTCTGGTAACTCTCTTTTAAACCATAAAAGACCAATCACATACCCAATTGATTTGTTTTCTCTGATTATTTTGTCTAATCCAACACCAGCAAAAGTTGGCACATCACCTCTATCATCTGAAATAGTCACTACTACATCGGTCGGTCTTCTTACTTTTCCTAAACGAATCGCAGTATTATAGTCTAGTGGAACTTCTGGAGGTACGAATTCTTCAATGGGGTCAATCTTGCCTTCCTTTTTTAAATTTTCAAATGTTTTTCTAATTTCTTTGTCAAAATCTTCGTATGAATCTGGAACGATAGCACCAGCCTCTCTTAATGCGCGATTTTTAGCGTCAGCAGTTTCTCTAGCGCTATCTGCCATAGCCCCTGCGTGACCAAACTGCAATCCCTTAGGCAGCAGTTTTGCTGCTGTCCCTGTTACCCACACAACTATAGGTTTTGTTATCTTTCCATTTTTCAATGCGTCTACTATCGCATATTCGTCAGTTCCACCTATCTCTCCTAAAGTTACTAACATTTTAATTTTAGGGTTTGCTTCGTATCGCATGAGGTGATCAATTAATCTTGAACCAGGATATCTATCGCCGCCGATAGCAATGCCTTCAAATACCCCATCGGTTGTTTGACTTATCATAAAATTCATTTCGTTGCTTAAACCACCTGATTTTGAAACGAACCCAACTGAGCCTGGTCGATATAGTTTGGAAAGTTTAATATTTTCTAAAGTTCCTGCTGTATTTCCAATTTTAAAAGCCCCCGCTACAATTCCTCCTACAGTAGCTGGACCAATAATATTCTTCTTCCTCTCTTCTGCGATTTTTATTAATTTTCGACTCTGTCTTTCAGGAATGCCTTCAGCTATGATAACCACTGTTCGAATTGTATCAGATTCAAGAGCTTCTTTACTAGTTTCATACGAGGATCTAAAGGAAGCAAAATTTATCATTACATCAGCGTTAGGGTGTTTTTTCATCGCTAAATCAAGCGTTTTATAAATAGGTATAACTATTTCTTTATTCCCGTAAAAAACCTTGTGATAACTAATTGCAGCAGTTTGAGTAGGTCTAATTATTGCCGCTACTGATTGTTTTTCTCTTTTACTCACAAAATCAAAATCAAGCATTCTTTGGATAGGATTCCTTTGAAATCCGTAGATTATTGCTTGTGTATTCCTATTAAAAAGTTCATAATCTTTCATTTTAAGCCCCTCCTGTTTCTTCTGCTTGTTTTATTAAATCGACAACTCTAGTCATATGAGTGTATCTATCGTATACTTCAATCGGAATACCAGTCTCCTCTCCAACCTGCTTCATAAGTTCAAGTCCTTGCTTTTCGTTAGGTCCACCTCTTCGCACGTAAATTTTGACTTTGGCTTTTTTCAGTTTTTCAACTGAATTCTTAATGGCACTAACGATTCCAGTAAAGGTAGCTTTTACATCAGTAAAATTAGCAATTCCTCCGCCAATTATGAGATACTTTGATCTCCCTGCGATATCAGGAGTTTCTGTAATGAGATCTATGATGGTTTGAGCGTAAATTTCAGTATATTCTCGTGATGGATTCCCAGAATATTCTCCGTAATTCCCCAATTCTTCTCCATATCCCAAGTCCACGATCGTATCGGTATAGATAACTGAAGCCCCTCCTCCAGCTACCATAGTCCAAACTCGACCAACTGGATTCAGAACTTTTAATTTAAGGGAAGCTCCTGTCTTTTCATCTAATTCTCGTATATACGCTTCTTTTTCAGACATAGTTTGTCCAAAAGCAGCTGGAAATTCAATCGGGTTGTTAGGATTTCCCCATGTATCCGCGTGAAGAAACATAGCGGTATCATCTAATCTAGCTTTAACATCTAATGGAACAACTTTGTTGTCTTGAGTGATTGCGAATGGATTGATTTCAAGAAAAGTAAAATCCTGATCGACAAACACTTGATAAAGTCCCTTAATAAAAGGCATTAAAACGCCTTTAGAGTCTCCTAAATCCGGCAGTTTACTCTCTAAATCAAAGGATTTAATATCAGTTCCAATAGGTATTGGTATGTGAATGACCTTATCCCAATTCTCTTCCACGTAAATACCCCCCTCGAAACTGAAATGGATCACATCACCTTCTCTTTCGGTTGTGATAGAAATATAATATTCTTTTTCATGAGGAATGAAAGGTTCGACAAGTAAACGCTTCAATGCACCTCTCACATTTCCAATCTCGCAGACTCTATCCAAATTGTTGTAACAGAAATCTTTCATTTCATCGCAACTAGCATCTAACAAGAGTAGATTTGCCTTCCCTCTTTTTCCAAAAAGTTGGTCAGGTTTAACTACAACTGTTTCTGTATTTATCCAAGGATTATCTGAGATTGCTTTCTCTAAATCAGTTTCGCAGTCAATAATCACTAATTTGTTATGGTATTTGAATTCTGGAAAATATTTTGGCAATTCGCTCGCTAGGAGCTTTTTAGCATCATACTCATAAATATTTTTTTGAGCCAATTTTCTCTCTTTCTCTTATTTTATTTTTTAATATTATGTCAAAGATTTATAATAAGTGTAAACTCAACTTTAATAAAAATTTTACCTACATGATTAATATGGGAGGCAATTCCCTCAGAACACCTCGTAAATGAAAAAAACCGCAAGAAGCTCCTTGAGAAAACGAGTAATTAAATACGATTTTATAAGGATATAAATAAGTTGTATAAATTTGAAGAACTGAGGAAATATCAAATTATATATTAATTCGATATTCAATTATATATTCAATTATATATGTATGTATAGGAACAATGACTTCGGCAACCTAAAATACTATTGTAGATTATGTAAACAACAACATAAGCTTATAAATCACAACCAGATATAGGAATAATTTTCAATGACAGACTTAAAATCTAAAAACTGTGTAATTAATATAATTCGCAAAAAGAAGGAAATATATTATTCGCTATTTACAGTCGTTTTTAGTTTTTTAATTTATTTTTTAATTGCTGTTTTAATTGATGTGGCAGATAGTCAACCAATCTTTCCATTTTTTTTATTGGTTTTTGGAATATTATTAATTCGGTATAATATTGACGCTTATCTTGCGTCGAGGGAGGAATTGAATTTTAATTTTATCTTAATATTATTTATTTTATTTGGTTTGTCACTTGCATTTATTCTTGGTGCTATTTTTGGTTTAGTGTTATTTCTATTCATTAATTTTTCCTATATAATCACAATTATTATTAACTTTCTCGCATCCATCTTGATGTATTATATACTTAAGAAAGAAATCCAGAAATATTACCTAAAAAAGAATATGGAATTATATAATGAAAATTAAATCTGCATTTTCAAAGAGATATATAATTTTTGTCATTATAACAACTTTAATTTTAATTTGCACTAGAATTGTCTTTTATTACTTTCAAGATGAACTTTCAGGTGTTTTTTTTATGGATTTGCTTATGAGTAATAGGGATTTAAATTTTAAAACCAATTATGATTTAATGTCTAACGGGGTATTTCATTATTATGAGGAAAATCCTTTATTAGATGAGAAAGCAATATATCTTTACTTTTGGTATTTTATTTTTTATCCTTTTTACATATTACCATTTGAAATATCATTATATTTATGGGATTTGCTAAGATTATCCTCAGCTATTTACATAGCCTTAAAAATAGAAAAAATTACATCAGATAATCGAGAATTATACTTTTTCTTTCTTTTTTCTGCTATTGGGTATTTTACTGATATGTATTTGAATAATACGAATTGGTTAATTCAATTGTTATTAATAGAATCATTTTATCAATTCCAACATGAAAAAAAAATTCTCTCAGGAATTCTTTTTTCTTTTGCAGTATTTAAAGTGACTTTGATTGTCTTTCCCTTGATTTTAATAATTATTAAAAAATTAAAAGTGAAACACTTAGCCTATTTCATAACTCCTTTAATCCTTATTTGCATTCCTTATTTCATATTCCCTGAATATTTTATATCCATGGTTTCTAATTGGTTTGAAGTATCCAACACATCAACAGATCTCTCTCTAATTAATATCTTTTTAAAATTGTGGCGATTGATTCAACCTGCGCACTTGTTGTATGTGAGTTTTATTACTCTTATCATTATACTAAATATTAGTAACGAAAAAATTAAGGATAGGATTGCTTTAATTATTTATATATTTGTATCTATCTTTTGGATCTTAATTTGGGTGTTTATTTTAGAGTTCGCGTTATTTATTTAAATAAACACTGAAATTAATTAACCTTTTTTATCAAAATCATAATAGAAGATAAAATTACAAATGGAATGCTGAAATAATTTAATAGTGGAGTAAAACAAGCATATCCAAATAATTTGGTTAAGAATATACAGTTAAAAATGATTCCCGTAAATAAATTTAGAATTATTATGATAATGTAAATTGATTGGTATTTGTTAGTTTTTACGGTTATGAATACAGTTATTAATAGGATTAGAGATCTAAAGATTTCGAAAAACGGTAAAAGGATATATAATGGGAAATATACTACTTGGCTTAAATTAATATATTCATTTATCCAGAGCATCAAAATCAAGTTAATAAACAAAAGAACAAATACAAAAATAATGTTAGTGTATGCTAATTCCTTTAAATTTTTATAGTTGTAATTTATTTTCACTTACATTCGCACCTAATTATGAATTAGTTTTTAGTTTTGTTAAAACTGTATTAATATACACTTATAAAAATAAAAGTATAAATACTTTCTTAACGAAATAATAAATGTATCTTTTATATACAAATGAAATTCCAAATTAAAAGGTTATAATGTGATATTACATGTCTCAAGATGAGATTCCATGTGGCAAGTGTGGTAAGTTAGTGCGAAAGGATTTAACATATTGCAATTACTGTGGTTCACTTTTACAACCCGGCCCGACAAGTCCGTCCACACCTATTCAACCGACATCATCCACACCTCCCCCTACAACTCCAATTAAAACTAAAACGAAAGTCCCCTATAAGACAATTACATATTTTGCTGTTGTCGCAGTAATAGATTTATTAGTCTCTTTTTTAGTTATGAATGGTTTTGCATTACCTGTATCTTCATTTGGTCAGTTATATTTAATTTTCTTTTTTGTAGTAGCATTTTCTCTGGGTTTATTATGGTTAGCTGGTTCAAATGCAAGTTTCAGGGGAAGTGCTAGTGGATATGAAGGTTGTGGATATTGTATTGGAGCTATTGTAGCAATAGCTATAGCTGTCCCAGCTTTTTTAGCTACCACTTTCTCGACTATCGCAACTTCAATAGGAAAGAAGATAAATGATTCTATAAATGAAGCAATTAGTAATGCATTTACAGAAATGTTTGCTGATGTCGAAATTCCTGGATTCGAACCATTATTGTTCCTTGGTTTGTTCGCAATGCTATCAATAATTATAATGTATAGATATCATTTAAAAACCAAGAAAAATTCCTTATCCAATTAAATCAATCTTTTTTTTTATTTTTCTGTTAATCAAAAACATGATTATAAATAATAATAGTACGAAACGAAACGATTGTATCCAAGATAGACCAATTTTACATTTAAATCACAAGACTTATAAATTTTTAAATCGCCAATTAGCCACTTTTTTCATTGTAAGTCCGATTTTATGCATCTCAATTTATTTATTTCTTGGTCTCCGAATGAATTACTGGATCTATGAATTTACATCAACATTTATCTCATTTCTTTTGAATCTATTATTTAATCTGAATGCACAAGTAATTATTTATCCAGAGCACGATATTTTTCCATCGATATTTATTCCAAATCATCCATTTGATGGAACTTACGCTATTACTATTAATTGCATCGCAGGGCATATCTTTAGTTTCATAATTGGAGTAATACTATTAGTTCCTTCCTCTAAAGTAGGTTCAATTAAAAAGGAGTTTGTATGGAGAAAAATTAAGGTATTAGTTATTTCAACATCTGGTATTTTTCTATTAAACGTGTTTCGTATTGTATTTTTATTATATTTCAATTTTAAAGGTATTCCATTTGATATTATTCATGAATCTTTATTTTTTTTATCAGCTGTAATTGGAGCGTTATTTTTTTTTATCGTACTTGAACATTGGCTTCCCGAATTATTTATATCGATTTATTATTTATATCGATTAATTTCTCAAAAAATAACTAAGAAATGGAAGTAGTTTCATCAGATTTTTTAAGGGTTAGCATGATCCGAATTAAGAAGGATTTTATTTTGAGCTCAGCTGGGCACTTTATAGATAATAAGCAATTAATTTAAATGAACACCATGACAATAATAATCTAACTACTTAGAATATTAAAACTAAAAGAGGAATTTCAAGGTTGCATTACGATTTAATAATTATTGGTGCGGGTACATCAGGTTTTCCATCAGCTAAAATCGCTGCTGAGTATGGAAAGAAGGTATTAATGTTAGGTGACGGTGCTTTAGGTGGTAAATGCATAGAAAACGGTTGTATTCCCGCTAAAGCAATGATTTACGCCGCTAAAATTTATAAAACGGCTCTTAACGCAGAGAAATTTGGTGTAGATGTAAAAGATGTAAAATTAAATTTTAAGAAAGTGCTCGAATATACTAATAAATTAGTACGAGATGCGATAAGTGATAATGAAAAACAGTTAGCGGGATTTATAAATATTGATTTCCTAAAACAGAAAGGTCATTGTGTAAGTGATTCTTCTGTAGAAGTTGGAAATGAAGTTTATACAACGGATAACATCTTAATTTCAACTGGAACGAAACCGTTTATCCCACCAATTGAAGGAATTAGCGATGTCGATTATTTAACTCACGAAACTATATTTAATATTGAAAAAGTCCCTAAATCAATAGCGTTTGTTGGAGGCGGGTTTATTTCATTAGAATTCGCAAATGTCTTTAACAGTTTGGGAAGCAATGTCTACTTAATTGATACAGGGTCTCGCCCTATATTTGCAACAGATGAATCTGTCTCATTGGCAATAAAAAAATATTACGAAGAAGATGGTATAACCTTTATTTCTAATTCTCGTACGACAAAAGTTTCTCAATCGTCTGGAAAAATACTTCTGGAAACTAATAAGGGAGATAAAATTGAAGTAGAAAAAATGATGATTTCAACTGGTTTTATAGCGAATACAGAAGGTCTTAATTTAGAAGCAGCTGGTGTTCAGACGGATGCGAGGGGTCATATCATCGTGAACAAATTTCTTCAGACTTCTAAACCTAACATTTACGCGATTGGAGATATCTTAGGTAAAACGCAATTTACTCACATGGCTCTAAGGGAATCTAAAATTGTTATTCATAACATGTTTAACGAAGCTAAGATTCCTGTAACTTTTGAAAATATACCCTACGCAGTGTTCACAGAGCCCCCAATAGGTTCAATAGGAAAAACAGAGCAAGAATTAAGGAATGCTGGAGTCGAATATAAAGTAGTTCAAACTGA
The DNA here is from genome assembly GCA_005222975.1 of Promethearchaeota archaeon Loki_b31. Lineage (GTDB taxonomy): Archaea > Asgardarchaeota > Lokiarchaeia > Sigyniarchaeales > SOKP01 > SOKP01. Next base: position 30,486 of record NJBI01000018.1, on the reverse strand, counting down.
ATACTCTAAATCTTCGCGAGGACATTTAATGAAACTAAATCGTGGCAAGTTAAAATTACTCTATAATCAAGAAGACCAAATATTGGGGTGCCACATAATTGGAGAAGGAGCAGATATTTTAATACATGAAATTATTCCTCTTATTCATATCCCAAATGGATTATCGGTTTTCCGGCATCTAATACACGCACATCCGACCTTGTCTGAATTGTTTAGAAATCTACAAGAGCAAATAGGTTTTTTTTAACTATTACACTCGATTTTCAATTACTTCTTTAAAATGTAATCAAGGATACATGTTCTACCTGTGTTAAAATATTTGCCATTTAGGATATGTCTTTTTTCTTTGTAAATAATTTCAAAATTCTTGAAATAATCATCAGGTTTATCATCTTCATAATAACTATGAACGTACTCTTGATTTTCGTGAAAACTTATGATTTCACCTGGGTCTGATTCTCTTTTTTCATCGAAATTAACATCATCTTTAGAAAGGAAATTCAGATAACATAATCCTCCTTTCATTAAAACGCGATGCATTTCATTAATAGCAATTGCTGTATCTTTTTTACTTAAATGAACCATTGAGAGATAGGAAAAGACATACCCGAAAAAATTAGAGTCAAAAGGGATATTTTTCATGTCTCCTTTAGTAATCCTTAAATTGATACTATTTTTTTCGCAAAAATTTTGCGCATCATTTATCTGTTCATCGGAAATATCAATTCCATATGTCTCAAAACCATTTTCATGAAAAAAGGCAAGTTTAGGATCTCTTCCACCTGCCCCACAATCTAATATTTTTTTATTCACAGGATTAGTTTGGATTAACCTAAGAAAATTGTATAATGAGGATGGATAGAACTTTTTAATCATTTTTAAAGAAATTTACTTTAACTTATAAAATTTCTTTAATTACGTGAGGAACCTCCCAAGGAGTATTAGCGATTAATACTCCTACGTCTTTTAAAGCTTTAATTTTCCCTTTTGCAGTTCCAACATCCCCAGAAATTATGGCACCAGCATGACCCATTCTTTTCCCTTCCGGAGCGCTTTTTCCTGCAATATAAGCTATAACTGGTTTAGAAACATTGTTCTTAATAAGCTCTGCAGTTTTTTCCTCCTCGTTGCGCCCAATTTCTCCTATAAGGACGATTATTTTAGTGTTTGGATCTTCTGAATAATAAGCTACAGCTTCTTGCATAGTTATTCCTCTCACAGGATCTCCACCTATACCGACATACGCAGAAACTCCGATACCACTATTCCCAATAGCTTTTGTGATTTCGTAAGATAATGTTCCACTTTTAGAGATTACTGAGACATCACCGTAATGACACATGTCGCTTGGCATTATCCCCAATTTGATTTTATCGGGGATTAGCATTCCGGGGCAATTCGGACCAATTAAAAATAATCCTTTTTCTTTGGCTTTTTCTACAAGCTGAATCATATCAAAAACAGGTACATTCTCGGTTATAATGCATGTCATGTTGATTCCCGCATTTAGACTTTCCATAGCTGCGCTTAAAGTAAATCTTGCTGGAACAAAAACTATACTTGTGTCTGCACTCGTTTCTTGAATTGCTTCTTTCACGTTATTAAAAACTGGAACACCGTATACTTCTTGACCCCCCTTTCCGGGTGTAACCCCAGCAACAATTTTAGTACCATAATTAAGCATAATTTGAGTGTGAAACATCCCCTGTTTTCCCGTAATACCTTGAACGATTACTTTTGAGTTCTCATTAATATACATGCTATTCACTCAGCACCTCTTTTATTTTTTTAACTGCCTTCATAATGTCTTTAAACGCATCCATGTTTGCTTCTTTAAGCAAGGCAATCCCTTCTTTTTCGTTAGTCCCTGTTAGTCTAATAACCATTGGTGGAGCATCAGAAAAATCTTTGAGAGCTTGAATTATCGCCTGAGCAACTATGTCACATCGAGTGATACCTCCAAAAATATTTACCAAAACAGTTTTCGGCTGCAATTTAAAAATCAATTCCAGCGCCTTATATACCCTTTCCTTACTAGCCCCACCCCCAACATCCAGAAAATTAGCTGGTTGTAAACCTAAATCAGACAAGACATCTAACAAAGCCATCGTGAGTCCTGCTCCATTTGCTAAGATACCAATCTCTCCGGATAGTTCAACAAACGAAAAGCCTACTTTTTTCGCAAGCTTTTCTAGTTCATTTAACTTCCTCTCCTGTAAGTTTTGAATGATTGGCTGACGAAACGCCGCATCATCATCTAGAATCATTTTCCCATCTACGGCAATTAATCCAGAAGGAGTCATTACCAGAGGATTTATTTCTACAAGTTGAGCTTCTAATTTTTTTGCAATCTCCCATAATTTCAGAAAAATATTAATCCCTAATTGTAATGAAGTACCCGACAAACCAAGTTGAGTGGCTGCAGCTCTAGCAATATTCTCAGTTAATCCCATTGAATACGAAAAATTAAGCTTGATTATTGCTTCTGGGCGTTCCTTGGAAACTTCTTCGATGTCTATCCCTCCCTCTTTACTTGCGATAAGGTAAAACTGCCTTTCTGAAGCGTCTAACGCGATTGAGCAATAATATTCTTGATCGATTTTAGCAAGTTCTTCGATAATAATCGCTTCCACAGTGAATCCCGCTACATTTCTACTGAAAAATTCTCTACATAGTGAAACTGCTCCTTCTTGAGTTTGAGCAATTTTTATTAACCCCGCTTTTTTTCTGCTTCCAATAGCGATTTGTGATTTAACAATTGCTGGAAATGAAAATCCTTTAACTTTGTCTTCAATATCTTCGCCCCTTAGAATTAATATATTCTTAACTAATGGGATATCAAACTTGCTAAATATTTCCTTACTCTCGTATTCGAGCAATCTTATGATAATAACCTCCTTTAAATAAAATTTAGTAGAATCTCATAGAGAACAAGATTAAAATGAGACTTTAAATTAAAAATCGCTTAGTATTTAATAAAATTTATTTTAATAAACTATAATTTGAATCAATACATTATTTTTTACTTTTTGGGAGAATACTTTAATAAATAATAGAACGAATAAAATAATATCAAGAATGAACTCTGAAATAAAAGATGAAAACCTCAAATAATGATGTGAATCATACTCAGCCTGAAGAACCAAGTATGAAGAAGATGGTAATGTTTTCAACCGGATATTTTTTGAATACTTTTTTAATGATAGCTTTCAATAATTATGTCTGGACATTCTATGAAGGAGAGCTCGGTTTAATCAGTATAGTTCCTTTATGGCCAATATATATGGCAATCGCAAATACACTATACATAATATTGAGTATGTTGATTAACCCATTTATAGGATATCTTACAGATAAACCCTTCAAATGGACCAAAAAGCGAGGGTTTCATACGCCATGGATCATTATCGGAGGGATTCCTACAATTATCCTGTTTTTCTTCCTATTTACACCACCTCAAGTATCAGGGATTGAAAGTGTATTGCCCATTCTAATATATTATATAATATTCGTATTCCTATACGATATATCGTATTCTCTTTCTCAAACGCATTCTTTTGGTGCTTTTGCCGCACATTTTAGGGGAGATACAACGCGTAGAAAAGGAGGGATGTTGACTCTAATTTTTACTTTTATAGCAAATTTCTTAGCAATCACAATCTGGTCACTAGTAATTGATCCCGGGAATCCAACATCATTCACAATCGCTGCGTTTATCAGCATTATTATACTCTCGTGCTCACTTTTGGTGTTTATACCTGGATCCAAGGAATCTAAAGTGATAAAAGAGAGATTTATCGTAGGGTATGACAACTCGGAAAAAATTTCCTTTTTTAAAACTATGAAGATAGCTATAAAACAAAAAAATTTCATGTTGGCTGTATTTTCTTATCTTACATTCATGATTGCGTTTGGTCTTATGAGCATGAATACAGTCAACTTTATTGATGATGTTCTACAAGAGGGGCAACACATAAGAAGCTTAGGTTCAATTTTAATGCTCTTATCTTCTTTTCTAACAATGCCTATATGGGCTCGCTTAGCTAAAAGAATAGGACATTCGAACACTTATGCAATAGGTTTAGCTTTCTACGGAGTAAGTCTATTATTAAACCTCTTTATTGTGAACGCGTTTCAGTTCTATTTAACAAGCATCCTAAACGGAGTATCAGGATCATTGTTCATGATTATGTTATCACCCGTTTTGGCTGATTGTTACGATGAAATCGCTGTGAAAATGAAAAAACATCACGAGACTACTTTACTTGGAATTAGAAATTTTTTCGTTCGCACTTCTGTAGTGTTTCAGAGTTTTATTATAGCAATTATTCATGCGCTCACAATTTATGACCCCTTAAATATTTCTCACCAGTTTAATGCCTTAGTAGGTCTTCGGATAATTCAAGGATTAATTCCATTCATTTTTTGCAGTGTGGGTGCGTTAATCTTTTATAAATGGTTTGATCTGAAGGGTATCAAAAAACAAGAAATTTATCGTAAATTACGGGAATTAGGTTTATAACATTTATTAAAATTGTATTTAGGATAGCGAAAATGCATAGCAAAAAAATCCCTGTAATTCTTGACACCGATATAGGGTTGGATATTGATGACACTTGGGCTTTGGGCTTATTATTAAAGTGTCCTGAATTAGATGTTAAATTAATTACAACTTCCACAAACAATACCGCGTTAAAAGCCAAGCTGGTTGCCAAATTTCTTGAAATTGTGGGTCGAACGGACATCCCTATAGGGATTGGACCTCCAGAAAATCGTAAAAAAGGTTGGTTGTACCCTTGGATTAAAGATTATGAGATATCAAGATATCCCGGTACTGTTCACGAAAACGGTATGGAGGTTATTTGTTCCATGATAATGGATTCTCCTGAGCCATTAACGCTCATCGCCATTGGACCCTTAGGAACTGTGGCAGGAGCACTTAAAATGAATCCAAATATTACAGAGAATTCTCGGTTTGTAGGGATGCACGGGAGTATTCGCATTGGATACAGAGGATCAAACTCACCTTCCCGGGAATTTAATGTGAAAAAGAACATTAAGGCATCCAGAGAAGTTTTCCAAGCGCCTTGGGAAAAGACAATTACGCCATTGGATACATGTGGAAATATCGTGCTCTCGGGGTCGTTTTTCGAGCGCATCATGAAGTGCGACAATTCAATAGTTAGATCAATCAAAGAAAATTTTGAGATATGGAAAAAAAAAATTATACACAAATTAATATTGACAAAAAAAAATGAGACTTCGGTCCTATTTGACACGGTGGCTATCTACCTCGGTTTCTCTGAAGAATGGCTTAACATTGAAGAATTAAAAATTGAGATCACTGATCGCGGCTCAACTCAAATTAGCGAGAGAGGAAATTTGGTACGTTGTGCAACTTCTTGGAAAGATGTCCAAGCTTTTAAAAATTTACTTGTTGATCGTCTCACTAATTAGTTTACTTTTCTATTATAATAATTATTAGCATCTTTTACTAATTTTACTTCTTATCCAAAATAAGCTCGTTTTCTAAGCGTATTTGTTTATAGATTATTAGAAAAATCTTATTTATTATAACTTATTAAATAAAAAAAAACAAATGATAATATATGATTGAGTATATTCCTATTGATTTGAGAATTCATAAATCCCTTTTAATAGATTTAAATGACGAATATTTGTCTTGGATTGCCGAAGAAGTTATGAAGCACTACAAAATAGATGTAGTTTCCCTACTGGGGCAACCAATTCGAGATTATGCCATAAATAGCGTTGAAGAACTTACATCCTATGTGCCACCTGAAGGAGTTTTCTATATACTAAAAATAAAAAAAAATTTAGTTGGGATGGGTGCTGTTAGAAAACTTAACGTTAATACAGGGGTAATAAAAAGAATGTATATCAGACCAAATTATCGAGGGAAAGGTTTTGGAAAAGGCTTACTAAGACATCTTTTAAACAAAGGTAAAGAATTCGGATGTTCAAGAATCCTACTTGATACTGGGCTATTTATGACTGCTGCACAACATGTTTATCGTTCAGCAGGGTTTCAAGAGAGAGAAATATATCCCGAAACTGAAGTTCCACCAGGACTCCAATCTTATTGGATTTATATGGAAACAAAATTATAAATTGATTAATAGTTTTAAATTAGATTTTTTTCTAATCAATAAGTTCCACATTCATATAATAATAAAAATTCTTCTTCTGTTATAATCAGAAATAAGAAAAAATAAAGTTTGAGTATATAAATTATAAAGTCATCTGTAACATTATCAATATTAAACACGACAATGGAATATTTTTAAAAATGAAAGACTATAGAATAAACGATAAATGGATTTTAGATCGAGTCTCCTCTCAAAGTAAAAGTTTTAGTGGATGGATAATAGATCTTTTAAAAATAGTTGAACAAATAAATCCAGAAGCCTTTGAAGATATTAAAAAAGATAAGGATTTTTCATCCCTTAAAGACTTGGATAAGCAATTAGCCCACACTCAAGAACAAATAGCAAAAATGGGTCGGTTTGGAAAAATTGTAAATAAAATGGGCTCAAAAATGTCTAATTGGATAATTAAAAATGTTGAGAAAGAACTTCAAAAATCCTCGACTGATCTTGATCTTGATTTAGATATTGATCTAATTACAGGTAAACGAAAAGATTTATCTTCAGCTCTTTACGATGTATCAAAGGAGAGAGGGATTGAATCAAAGGGATTGTTATATTTAATAAGAGCTTTACCAGACCTTGAGGCATTTCTCTATAGTACAAGCGTAAGAAAATATTATAGAGATCATACCGAACATGCACTTCGAGTAGCAGTCTTAGGTGATTTTCTTTTAGAACAAGATCTTGGTCATGGATCGTTGGCTGGAATTATATCTGAGTTAACAGGGATGGATAAAAACCTTCTTAAGGACAAGTATTGGTGGATTACAGGGTTAATTCACGATATTGGTTATCCTTTAGGAAAAATGACCACGGCTGTAAATTATTCTTTAGTGAATCAATTATTAAAGTGTTATCCGACTTTAGATTTGGAATTTATTCCATTTGAGATTTCCTTGTCTTGGAAAGGTAACCAAGAGGTATATTTAGAAATTATTGAAGAGGGACTCTCTAAGGAAGCGCGTACTCTAATAAGAGAAGGAGTAGGGTTTGATCGAATTAATTCCATCCCTCAAAAATCGCATGTTTATTTAAGAACTGAAGAAGGTCATCCAGAATTTAATTATCGCAGTAGTATAAATCTAGATCATGGTGTGATCTCTGCTCTTTCCCTTTTAAATGGACTTGGTTCTCCAGACGAGCTAAAAAAAAATGACGAGTACGAAGGATATATTTTAGCAGCAAAAGCTATGGCTTTACATAATTTTAAAGCTCAGCTTAAGGAATATACTTTTGATAACCATCCTTTAGCTTTTTTTCTAATGTTAATTGACGAATTACAAGAATGGGGGAGACCTATTCCAATTCAAGTTCGGGATACGTATTTCACCACAGAATTAAAGAAAGTAACCTTAATGGATGAAATTTTATTAAATTTGGACGATTTTTCCTGGCTAATGCAATTTAAAAATATTAAAGCTAAAGCCCTTATGAAATTTGACTTTACTATGTTCTCAAATGAAAAACAAAAGACTTTCAGTAGATTAAACCGTGGAAAAAGTTTTTCTGAAACAACTATCCACCTTCAAGATATTAAAATTGATAAAAAAAAGAAGAAAAAAGAGGAAATAATTAGCCAATCAACAATTATTATCTAATTTCTTTTCCTCTTTTAAATAGAATATCAATTTCCAAAGTGTCATTATTAAATCTATGTTACCAAACTAAATATCTATTGAAAATAGTCTATCAAGTGTAGTTTTAAGTCCTATTTGCTTAGCTTTATTATTTAAAAAGGTTAAATCAATTATTTCTTTATTTGCATGAAACAATGTCAAAAAATCAACGACATCTTGATATTCTAGCAATTCAGAAATGGGTATATCATGAATTAAACCCATATATATTAATTTACCAATTAAAACATATTCTAAAGGTGCAATAAATAAATCTTTTCCTAGAATTCTTTCTTTTTTAGCGTGACTTAATACTTCATGCTCCCGCTTCTTATCAGCAACTTTTATATCTAACCTTAAAAAACTATTTTTGTCAAATATAGATATATTAGTCTTTTCTTGATAAGCTAATTTAAATTGATCATCCAATACATCAAATTCATAAGCTTTAAGTAATCCTATAAATTGAGAGATTTTTGAGTAGTCATCTTCGATAATGATATTGATATTTTGAGTAGCTCTTACATGGCCATAATGGATTACGGCAATTCCTCCTACAATAACATATTTAAGCTTTGTGGCCTTGAAGATAATTTCTAAACGAGATAAAATATTTTCTATTTCAGCCAAGACGATTATACCTCTTTTTAATCGCTTTAAGTTTCTCTTTAAAAGATATATTATTTCTTATTTGTTGTTGAATTTCTTCTTTAGTTAGATCGACATTCCTATTAGAAATTCCATCTCTCATTAATTCAAAAGTACTGTGAATAAATTTATCTGCTATTTCAAGAATATCGACATTTTTCTCAATAAGTCTCCTTGCAGCTTCTATTTCTTTTTGAACTTTTTGTTTTCTTAGTAGAAATAGATAATTCCTAGAGATTAATTCCTTTTCGTTGTTAGTAGAATCAGAATCCATTTTTTTTGATTCTCTTTTTATTTGTAAGCCTTTTCTTATAGATAAATTATAAGTTCTCTAAAAATATTTATAATAAATTCATATAAATCCATTTGGAAAATTAGTCATTCTTGAGTCAACCTAAATAATGAGATTATAAAATATTAGTATAAACTTTTTTTAATTATCTTATCCATTTTACATTATTAAAAAGGAAAATAATGATGGAATTAAATGAGTTTTAGAATAGAAAAAGATGTTTTAGGGGAATTAGAAGTTCCAAGTGATGTTTATTGGGGGATAAATACTCAAAGAGCTATCCAAAATTTTCAAATAAGTGGAAAAACATTCCCTAAGATATTTATCGTTTCCTTAGGACAGATTAAAAAAGCGTGTCTGTTAGCAAATAGAGAATTAGGATATCTTGATAAAGAAATAGGAGATGCCATTCTCCAAGCAGTTAACGAAATATTGAACGAAAATAAGCTTTTAGATCAATTTCCAATTGATATTTATCAAACAGGAAGTGGAACTCAAACAAACATGAACATGAATGAAGTGTTAGCTAATAGGGCCTCTCAAATCTTAGGATTTCCTATGGGTAAGAAACATCCGATCCATCCAAATGATCATGTAAATAAGAGCCAATCTTCTAATGATGTGATACCCACTGCTATGCATATATCTACTGTACATATGATAAAGAAGTTAATTCCGGTCTTAAACAGATTAGTAGAAACCTTAACTATTAAAATCGAAGAGTTTGAAGAAATCGTTAAAGTTGGAAGAACTCACTTACAAGATGCCGTCCCAATACCACTATCTTTAGAATTTAAAGTATATAAAAGACAAATCGAAACTAATATTGAGCGATTAAGACATGTAATAGATGAATTATTATTCATCCCAATAGGTGGTACAGCTTTAGGTACAGGTTTAAATGCTCATAAAGATTTTGATAAATTGACCGTAAACCATCTTTCAAAAATAACTTCCTTATCTTTTAAAATTAATCCTATAAAAGCGGAGGGAATATCTTCGCATAATACTATAGCGTACGCTAGCAGTAACTTAAGACTTTTAGCGTTATCGCTTTTAAAAATGGCAAATGACATTCGCTGGATGGGCAGTGGTCCAAGAGCAGGTCTATCAGAATTAATTTTACCCCAAAACGAACCAGGGTCGTCTATTATGCCTGGAAAAATTAATCCTACTCAATCTGAAGCTTTAATTCAAGTGTGTCTTCAAGTGATTGGAAACGACTCTGTTGTTATAAGTGGAGAAATGTATGGAAGCATTTTAGATTTGAACATGAGTAAACCTATAATGATTGTAAATGTTCTTGAATCAATTGAAATTTTAGTAGGGGGAATTAATTCTTTTATTAGTAATTGCTTAATCGGCTTAAAAGCGAACACTGAACAAATCAATACGAATTTAGACCAAATGCTAATGATTGTTACTAATTTATCACCAATAATAGGGTACGATAAATGTTCTGAAATTGCCCAAAGAGCGCATAAGGAAGGTAAAACCTGTAAAGTAGTAATTAAAGAAATGGGTTTAAAGATCGATAATTTGGACGAACTTTTAGACCCTAAAAAAATGGTATAAAAGAAAATGGAGGTGGAGATATGGCATCAGTTTTGACATATAAGAAACTAGATAAAAAACAAAAGGCAGCGGTTAATCTAACGATTAAGTTAAAAGACGGAAGGAACCTTGGTTACGCGGATTTAGGTAATCCAGAAGCAAAACCATTATTTCACTTCCATGGTTTTCCAGGTTCTCGTTTAGAAGTTGCTATTTTTGCGGATAGAGTTGTTCAAAATAATATTAGACTTATTGGAATCGATAGACCAGGAATGGGGCTTTCAGATTTCAAAAAAGACCGTACTATTTTAGATTGGCCAGATGATGTAATTGAGCTAGCTGACGCTTTAGGAATAGAGAAATTTGCTATTGAAGGAATATCGGGGGGAGGTCCATATGCTGCAGCGTGTGCATATAAAATTCCTGATCGCTTAACATCTTGTGGTATTATTAGCGGTATAGGGCCAATGGATCTTGAAGTAGAAGAAAAAATAAAAAGTATTCGCAGATTATCTTTTGTTATTCGAAGAATGCCATGGCTTTTTAAATTGAAGATATCTTTTCAATCTCGAGGTTTGAAAGATTTAGAAAAAGCAGAAAGGAAAATGGGGGAAACTATTAAAAAGTTTCCAGAACCAGATAGGGAAGTTATGGACGATCCTAAATTACTACATCTTTTTATTAGAGAAAGCGCAGAAGCATTTCGTCAAGGAAATAAAGGAGCATTTTACGAAGGGAAATTATACGCAAAACCTTGGGGTTTTAGCCTTGAAGATATATCTCCAAAACTTAAAGTGTATATATGGCATGGAGAAGTGGATGAAGCTGTGCCTATTGCTATGGGTCGTGGTATGTGTAAAGCAATTCCAAATTGTGAAGGAAAATTTTATCCAAACGATGGGCACTACTCCACGATTTTCAAATATTTTGAAGATATTGTAAGCGCTTTAACTTCTTAAGCCTTTTTCATTTTTTTTAATTTGAAAGCTGAAGAAAATTTATTGAATATAGCTTCTAAAACACCTCTAATGGTTATTGCTGGAAATGATTATGGAATGGGAAGTTCACGCGATTGGGCTGCAAAAGGAACTCAATTACAGGGAGTAAAAGCAGTTATCGCTGAATCTTTCGAATGAATTCATAGAAGTAATTTAGTGGGAATGGGGATTTTACCTCTACAGTTCAAAGAGGGCGAAAATGCGGAAAAAATTGGATTGAATGGTTCAGAAACATATGAAATTTCTGGAATCAAAACATCTTTTAATGTTATAGTCAGACTTGATAGTCAAGTAGATGTAGAATATTACAAAAATGGTGGAATTTTACACGCTGTGTTAAGAAATATGTAAAAAAATATTTAAATAGAAAAGTGCTCGGTTCTTTTAATTATTTCATCCTGCAAATCTTTTCCTAGGTTTATATAATAATCACTATAACCAGCAACACGCACAATTAGATTACGATATTGTACTGGATTCCTTTGAGCAGCGCGCAAGGTATTTGCCGAAACAACATTAAGCTGAATATGATGACCCCCCATTTTAAAATAAGAGCGTATCAGATGAGCTACATTATTAATTCCTGATTCACTTGAAAAGAATTTAGGCGAAAATTTTTGATTTAATAAAGTCCCTCCAGTTCTAAGATGGTCAATTTTACCAGCAGATTTTATTACTGAAGTTGGACCATTAATATCCATCCCTTGAACAGGCGAAATTCCTTCAGATAAAGGTGTATATGCTTTTCTGCCATCGGGGGTAGCACCAGTTACTTTTCCAAAATAAATGTGGACTGTTGTAGGAAGTAGATTTATTCTATGGACTCCTCCTCTAGTGTTCGGACGCCCGTCGATGGCATTATAAACAATCTCAAAAACTTGTTGGGTGATAAGATCGGCGTAATCTTTATCATTCCCATATTTAGGTGTTCTAGAAATCAGTTTTTGTCTTATTTCCTCAAAACCTTCGAAGTCATTTTTAAGCACATAGAGCATTTGCTCCATTGTAATAATCTGATTGTCATAAATATTATATTTTAAAGAAGTTAAGCAATCAGTTATGCTTCCCATGCCAACTATTTGAATATAGGATGTATTGTATTTTGCTCCACCATCATTATAGTCTTTTCCATTTATAATACAGTCATCAATTAATATTGATAAAAATGGTGAAGGATTTTGCGCCCAAATGCGCTCTATTATTTGATTACCTTTTATTTTAATGTCAACAAAATGCTTGATTTGTTTTGTATACGCTTCTATTAACTCGTCAAAAGTTCTAAAAGAGAGAGGATCTCCAGTTTTTATTCCTATTTGTTTATTTGTTGAAGGATCTTTTCCATTGTGTAAAGTAACTTCTAAAATTTTGACAAGATTAAAATATCCTGTTAAAATGTAGGCTTCTTTACCAAAAGCTCCTGTTTCAACGCATCCACTCGCACCGCCATTTCGAGCATCTACTAACGATTTTCCTTGGCGTGTAAGTTCTTGAACAATAGCATCCGCATTAAAAACCGAGGGTTGACCAAAACCGGTTTTAATAATCTTAAGGGCTCTTCTAATAAAATCGTCTGGTGTTTTTTCACTTATTTGAACATTACTACTAGGCTGTAGTATTCTCATATCTTCAATTACATCTAAAAGTACGTAAGAAAGTTCATTTACTCCGTCAGAACCATCCTCTTTTAACCCTCCGAGATTAATATTGCAAAAATCTGTATAAGTACCGCTTTCTTCGGCTGTTATACCCACTTTTGGAGGTGCTGGTTGGTTGTTAAATTTAATCCAAAAAGCTTGGAGCAGTTCGACGGCACCTTCTTTTGTCAAAATGCCATCAGAAATATCTTTCCGATAAAAAGTGTATAGATGCTGATCAAGCCGTCCGGGATTAAAAGCATCCCAAGTGTTATATTCCGTAATAACGCCTAAATGAATAAACCAGTAATGCTGTAAAGCTTCCCAAAATGTTCTTGGAGCTTGAGCTGGAACGTGAGAACAAATCTCAGCGATTTTTTCTAATTCTTTTTTTCTAATTGGATCAGATTCGTTTTCGGCTAAATTTAAAGCCTTTTTAGAATGTCTCTTAGCATAGGCTATTATACTATCAGCTGCTATATCCATGGCCTTTAATTGCTCTCTTTTAGCAAACGCATCAGGATCGTTGTAAAAATCTAAGTTCTCGATTGAAATTTGAATTTGTTTTTTAAAATCCATAAAACCCATGTTCCAAATATTCCTTCCCGCTACAGTATGTCCAGGAGCTCTCTGTTCCATGAATTCTGTGTAAATCCCCGCTGAATAGGCATCTACCCACTCTTGGTCGACTTGAGAAAAGATTTTTTCTCTGATTGTTTTTCCTTTCCAAAAAGGAATGACGATATCTTTAGATTTTCGCCACACTTCATCTTGCACTTTAAAAGATATTTTTTCACGAGAATCTAATATCTCTAAATCATTTAGCGTATGACAGCAAATTTCCGGGTAAGTAGGGGTCGCTTTCGGCTCTGGACCGCGTTCTCCAACAATAAGCTCATCGTTATTAAAACAAATTTCTTTATTTTTTAGGATATATTCAAATGCTTTAGCTCTAGCAACTGGAGCAGAATATTTATGAGCTGCTCCATTCTTATAAAACTCTGTTATTAATAAAGTACGCTCCAATGAAAGATACGGAATTGCTCTACGACTTTGTGATCGTAGTTTTTTTATTCGTTCATTCATTTTAGATTCCTTCAAGCGCTTTATGCTTTACTAATATCGATGCTTTTTAAAATAAATAATTAAAAAACACTAATATAAATACAATAAATATTAGTTTAAAAAGTATATTTTTATTAAACAAAAGATCGCTCTAAATAAAAAAAAATAGATTAGGTATTAAGTTTTTGGAGTAGATAAGCCATATTTTTACCTAAATTTTGAAAAGTAGCTATACCTTCTTCGTCTTCCTTAATTCTTTCTGGATCTGTGGTATTTGGATTAACACCTAAATTCCAATAGCTTGAACCAACTACAAACATTTGGTTAATTAGGAAAAAATAATTTATACTAGAAAAAACATGAGTTGCTCCTGCTCGCCTTACTGACACCACGGCTGCACCTACTTTATGTTTTAATAAATCTTCGTTCACTTTACTTACAAAGCCAGCTCTTTCGATAAGCGCTTTCATTCGAGTCGCAGTGTCTGCAAAATATGTTGGTGACCCTAATATTATACCATCCGCATTAAGCATCTTTTCTAGGTATTCGTTTAATTTATCAGTTTTGACGCTACATCTTTTATCTTTGTTCTTGGCGCATTGATAACAGGCGACACACCCTTGGATTTTATCCATACCAATCCAAATGTATTCAGTCTCAATTCCGGCGGATTTTAATTCGTCCATTACAATATTCAAGCATTTAGTCGTAACACCTTCGCTCCTTGGACTTCCATTAAACACAACTACTTTCATATTTTAGCCTTTACTAATTAGTATTTTATATTAACAATTGTATAATTAAATAGCTTTCTTCTTAAATTTCTTATTAGTTGATCAAATTATTTTGTGGAAATTATAGCGCTCTACTAATAAGCGCACTTCACTTGCTTTTTCATCTATAAAAAATTGACCTTTCATTTTCATACCTGGAAAAGCAATTGGTACAAAAAATTTTAATTCATCAATATTTTCTGGCGCAAGTGGTAAAATAGTAGGTTTGGGTAAATATGGGTAAGGTATTTTGGCGTAGAGAATTCCGTTCTCAAGAAATATTTCTAAGGATTGTAAACCTTTGTATGTCGTATATTTTCCCACCAACTTATTTAACTTATTTTGGACTTGTAATAGTGGAGCTGCTTTATTTATTTCCTTTCCTAAAAGAATTGCTAAAATACCATGAGCTAATGGGCCTAACAAACCTGATGAATCACAGTTAACACCTATAACAACACCCATTTTTATTTCTGGGATCATTGCTACCATAGCAGACGATATTAAAATGTTCCCTCCATGTTGTATTACTTCATACCCGAAAAAATCCTTTTCTATCATCCAACCATAGCCGTACCAAGTCTCTCCGTGACCATAAGAAGAATCTTCTGGAGTTTTATTATATGGAGTCCACATTTTATCTATCGATGATTTCTGAAGAATTTGTGATTGCCCTTGTCTACCTTCATTCATTAGAGCAATTAGATAATTTTGTAAATCGTTTACTGAACTTAATAATCCCCCCGGCGCATAAACAAATTTGTCATTAGGCGGAACTGATTCTTTAAGATTTCCTTCTTCATCAAGAGGAAGATAACCTGTCATAGCATTATTATCATTGTCATAATCCTCTCGTAAGTATGTGGATCTATTCATACCTAAAGGTTTTAAAACATTTTCTCTAATGTATTCTTCAAATCTCATTCCAGATACTTTTTCTATAATTAATCCTAAGCAAGTAAACATGTCATTATTATAAAAGAACCTTTTATCGGGGATATCTATAACTTCCGTTCCTGCACCGTTAATAAACAACAGATAATCATCCCAACTACTCATTGGAATAACATTTTCAAAAAAACCTAAATGTCTTGTTATTGCTACTATTGTTCCAAGAAGTTCAGGTAATCCTGTAGAGTGAGATAATAGATGGTGTACTTTTATGGGGTTTTTTTTATCTCCAAGTCTAAAATCAATGTATTTTTTAACAGGACTTTGAAGATCAATTTTACCTTGTTCAACTAATTGCATTATTCCCAGAGCAGCAAATGACTTTGAAATAGAACCTATTCCAAATAAAGTATCTTCATCAAAAGGAATATTCTTTTTTAAATTTCTCGCACCAAAACCCTTAGCGTAGAATGGTTTTCCATCTTTTATAACGCTAAGAGCGAGCCCAGGTAACTTTGATTGTTGCATTAAATTAACAATTAAGGGTTCAATTATTCTTTCTAAAAATTTAGAACTCATTTATTTTTCTCTCTAATCGTTTTTAGTTAACTTATAAAAATTTTTATTTTACCTGTTTTTTCATCAAAGATAAATTATAATTCAACAATATTTACAAGTTAGTATTTTTATAGAAACAATTTTACGATTAAAAATTATTCTAATTTACCAAGATATATTTCGGTATCGTATTCAATTCTAATAATTCCATTCCGTTGGTGTTTGTTAAACAAATCTTCCAATTCCAATATCATTTTTGGGAAAAGGGGATTATCGGCTAAAGAATATAAGATGCAGAAAGGACCCTACCTTTAAAACGGGTAAAATCTAATTCTTGAAAATTATAAAATGATTCTTTTTGATAATTAAAAAAGAGATCCACATTTCCCTCATTTTTCTTTACTTCTCTATAATCTGTGCCGTATTTTAAAATGAAATTTTCATAACTACTATTAAAATCTGTTCCGCTTTTTCCACGATTGTTCCAGATTAGTGCTACATTACCATTCGGTTTTAATATTCTTTTAAATTCTTTCTTAGCCTCCTCCACATCGAACCAATGGAAAGATTGTCCAGCAATAATAAGATCTATACAATTCTCCTCTAATCCTGTGGTCTCAGCAGAACCTTCAAGACTTGAAAAATTTGTATATCCTTGGAGGAATTTTTCGGCTGCTTCTCTCATATCTTTATTGGGTTCAACCCCATAAACTTGATTACCATTATCCAAGAAAACTTTTGTTAAAATTCCTGTACCTGAACCTATATCGGCAATTACGGTATCTTCTGTTAAGGTTTTCTTCTCTATCAAAAAATCAATAATTTCAAGAGGATAGCTCGGTCGATACTTGATATAGTTTTCTACTCTGGAAGAAAATCTTTTTTTTGGATCGATTTTGTATTTTTTTTCACTCATCGACACTGAATAGAGTTTGCTACTTTTAATTTTTTTCCTATTAGATTTCTATTATATCTCGGTTTATGAGATCTTGGGCAATTAATCAAATATAATTATCATGCAAACGATATAAAACTGTTAATTTATTTAATTTAGTATTCTGAACTCAATCTCCCGTCCTTTATTATTAAAGCATTTTATACTGCTCAAATTATATGGATAAGCGACAATAAAATTGAATTTTTTTGTTTTAAAAACATTATTAATATCAATAATAGAAGGATTAGGATTTCCAGAAGGATGTGAATGAATAGATCCATTGAGAGTTGAATCAAAACCCAATCTACTAGGAATAAAAAGCCCAGAAATCTTAGATGTAATTGCTCCTGGAGGTAAAATATATTCTATCGCGATTCCATTAATGATTCTTAGAAGTCCTAATATTTCTCTAGGATGTTGTTTTTTACATAACGCTAAAATTCCATTTAGTAATTCTTTTTTAATTTTTATTTCTTTAGATTCCAAACTATTAATGAAAGTTAATATTTCATTAATGAGATCAACAATAGAAGGAGGTTTTTTTTTTTCCCATCTATTTAATAGGGGAATAATTTTATCAACTTTTCGATAAATGCGGTCATCTTTACTGATTAAATTAACAATTGGTTTTTTTGGGTAATTTTTAAAGTTGATTTTCAAAAAAAATTTATCTTTTAATGGAATTTTTACTTGAGAAATACAATTTTTCTCAACAATTGCATTAGGATAAAATTCAATTATTTTATGATATTCATCTTCAATATTATTCATAGTAATACCTAAAAAATTAAATAATTAATAATTAAAAAAAAATAAATTAATCTAATTAACATGTTTTTGCTTGATAAAAGGAAGTTTTCCTCCCGCTTTTAAAACTTTGAGCTCAGTTTCGCTCAAAGAATGAGTCAATTGTATCTCCATACCTTTAGTAAGGTTTTTTAACGCCACTTTTCCCGATTCTATTGTGGTTAGATCGATTTGGAACTTATCTCCTTGTTCAACTTTAATGTAATCCTCTTTGTTTTCAAATGTTAAAGGCACGATCCCGAAATTAACGAGGTTAGCAAGATGAATTCGAGCAAATGATTTCACTATAACAGCTTTGAGTCCAAGATATTTAGGCGCGATGGCAGCGTGTTCTCTACTGGAACCTTGACCGTAGTTATCTCCTCCAACTATAAAGCCTCCTTGCTTTTCTAAGGACCTATCTGGAAATGTCGGATCAACAAGGTTAAACACAAACTTGCTTATCTCCGGAATGTTTGACCGTAAAGGTAAGATTTTAGCGCCTGCTGGCATTATATGGTCGGTAGTAATATCATCTTCGACTTTAAGAAGAACTTCCCCTTCTAATTTGTCTGGTAAAGGATTGAATTCTGGTAAAGGTTTGATATTCGGCCCTCTAACGATTTCAATGGATTCTTTGCCTTCCATTGGTGGAATAATCATGTTATCGTTGACCATAAACTTTTTAGGCATATCTATTTTTGGTAATGCTCCAAATGTTCTTGGGTCTGTAATTTTTCCACTAATCGCAGATACAACAGCAGTTTCAGGGCTTACAAGGTAAGCTTGAGCGCTTTTTGTGCCAGATCTTCCAAGAAAATTTCTATTAAATGTTCTTAAAGTAACAGCATCGCTTTTTGGCGCAAGGCCCATACCAATACAAGGACCACATGCGTTTTCGAGTATTCTTGCTCCCGCTTCAATTAAATATGACATTTCGCCAGATTTAATCATATGATCAACAACTTGACGAGAACCAGGTGAAATTGTTAGGACCGTATACTCGCTAATAGTTTTTCCTTTTAATATGTTAGCAGAAATTTTAAGGTCTCTTAGAGTTGAGTTCGTACAGCTTCCTATACAGACCTGATCAACTTTTAAACCTTCAACTTCTTTTACAGTTTTTACATTTCCTGGACTATGTGGTGTGGCTACAAGAGGTACAAGTTCGCTTAGATTTATTTCTATGGTTTCGTCGTACACAGCATCATCGTCTGCTTCCAAAAGAACCCATTGTTCGCCTCTTTCTTGAGCAATCAAAAAGTCTTTTGTAATCTCATCAGATGGAAATATTGAGGTTGTGGCTCCCGTTTCAGTTCCCATGTTGGTTATTGTACCTCGCTCAGGTACACTTAGAGTCTTAATACCTGGACCAGTGTATTCCAATACTTTATTGACTGCCCCTTTAACGCCAATTCGTCTTAACACTTCCAATATAACATCTTTAGCAGATACAAAGTCAGGAAGTTTCCCAGTAAGATGTATGTTAACAACCTTTGGCATCTTTAAGTAAAAAGCCTCACCTGCCATTGCCGCTGCAACATCGAGACCTCCTGCTCCAATAGCTATCATTCCTACACCACCACCAGTTGGAGTATGACTATCCGAACCAAGTAAGGTTTTTCCAGGTCGAGCAAACCTTTCTAAATGAAGTTGGTGGCATATGCCATTACCCGGTCTAGAAAAATAAAGTCCGTATTTCGCAGCGATACTTTGTAGATATCTATGATCGTCAGGATTTTTAAAATCAGTTTGTAAAGTATTGTGATCTACATAACTAACCGACAATTCTGTTTGAATGTATGGAATGCCAATCGCTTCAAATTGTAAATATGCCATTGTACCCGTGGCATCTTGAGTTAGTGTCTGATCTATTTTTATGCTAATATCCGACCCTCGTTCTGATTTTCCTTCAACTAAGTGCTGTTCTAAGATTTTTTCAGTTATAGTTTTTCCCATAACTTTTAACCAATATTTTTTTATTTTTTTATTATGTAATTTATTATTTCATTGAATGCCTTAATTTAATCTATTTATGAACAAAATAGATACAAGATATTGAAAATTAAAATGTTATTAAACTTTTCCTATAAGAAGGAAGCCAATTTGCCCACTTTAATCCCTTTTAAGTCTAAGTTCAAAATTCAGTTGTTTAATAAGAATATTAGCATAAACCTTTTCATTTAATTAATAAAAGCTTTAACTTTATTAACTAATCTAACTAATATGATCTTTATATAATTGCTTCAAAATTTGGTGGCTACTATTAATCAAATTGATAATCTTAAAAAAACAAGTAGGGATATTAGAGCAGAAAATTTGGTTAGGGAAACAAAAGTGCTTAATATCGCTCGATTGGCAAAGATGTTGGTGGATTTATTTGGTCTAGATGAACCTTTTAAAAGAATAGGGAAACGGGAGGGTGAAGAAATAGAAATGTATTTGTCCGAATTAGACGGATGTATTATTTTTGTGCTTACATCTAATAGAAAGAATTTTGATTGTCGTGTAGAGAAAGCTAATAATCCTGTTGCACGAATTATAATAAATGTAGAAGAAGAAAAGATACTTAGCGCACTAAGCAGTATAATTCGCTCTAAAAGTAATATCTTTGGACTAATGAAACTTCTAAAGTATTTAATTCCCAGAAAAATAAAGATTAAAGGGTCCTATGTAGCTGCCATAAAACTGGTAAGGTGTCTGATGATAGGTAAGAATGAAGTTTATAAAAACAGTAAGGCGGGTTTATTACCATGAGCCTAAATAACGATCCTTTTCTTAACATTTCGAATTCAATTATGAACTCTTACATTAAGGAATGGCAAGAAAATAATAAAAAGGTGGTTGGTCATTATTGTACTTACATTCCTGAAGAATTACTGCACGCTGCAAATTTATTACCTTTTAGAATTAGAGCAACTGGAAATAAAGACACGGATTTAGCTGATATATATATGGTACGGTTTACATGTTCATTTGTCAGAGCAACTCTAGATTTGGCTTTAAGAGGAGGCTACGATTTCTTAGATGGTCTTTTTATAAGTAATTCGTGCGATCATACTCGACGAATGTACGAGCTCTTCGATTTAGTAGTATTTAAAAGAAAAGGTTTTGAAAAAAAGGTTCCGCGGTTTTATATTGCTATGCCTCATATTATAACAGATGAAGGTTTTGAATGGTACCATAAAGAAATAGAAGAATTTAAAGAAGAAATAGAAGAAACCTATACTCATCAAATTATAACTGATCAAGATTTACATAATTCGATAAAGACATACAATAAGAATCGTGATCTTTTACGAAAAATCCATGAACTAAGAATTATTGATACGCCAAAAATTACGGGAAGCGAAGCTTTACAAATTTCGATGTCAAATAGCTCAATCCCTAAAGAATTTGCAAACCAAGAATTAGAAAGAATTCTCAAATTCTTGAAAGAGTCTGAAGGAATTAAATCGAATGTTAAAAGAATAATGCTCGTTGGAAGCGAAGTAGATAGTACTGATTTTACCCGATTAATTGAAGATTCTGGAGCCTTAATAGTGTCTGATTCTTTATGCTTTGGAACTCGTAATTTTTTAGATGATGTACACATAGGTGATGGAAATAACCCATTAAAAAATATCTCAAAACGCTTATATTACAGACTTTCTTGCCCTAGAATGATGGATGACTATGAAAGGCGATTCGATTTTCTAAGAAATGAAATTAACAGAGCAAATGTTGATGGAGTTATCTTACAGAGAATTAATAACTGTGATCTAGCGGGATGTGATAACATGCTCCATTCACATAGGCTAAAGGATTTGGAAATCCCTGTTTTGGACCTCGATCGCGAATTCTACCAAGCAGACACAACAAGACTTCAAACCCGTATTGAAGCATTTTTAGAAATGATAAAATAATATTAAAATTTAGAAAAAGCTTATTGATTTAATTTGGATAAAAATTATGCCTAGTAAAACGGAGATGGGAAACAGGATTATTCCTTATCAGATGTTATTAAATTCGATGTCAACAACTCATGAATTAATCGATAAGATATTACCTGAGAGCGGACTTCCTTCGTTAAGAATTGGATTGGAAGAAATGATCTCTGTGGTTCGTAAAGACATCGAAAAAGCAAGAGAAGGGTTGCCAATAGTGGGATATCACTTTGCATTTCAGCCAGAATACTTAAAATGTTTTGATTGCGTCCCAATTTGTATTGAAGGGGTTTCATTTTTTCTTGGTGCTTTACTTTTAAGTGGTGTCGAGACCTACTATGATTTAATAGGTAATTGGGGGCACCCTTTTCATACATGTTCCGCCCAAAAGGGGGTAATGGGAATGTGTTTAGAAGATTTATTTAAATTCGACGCGATTATCACTCCAACAGCGCCCTGTGATTCCACCTGCGCTTCTTACCCTTTTTTTAAATTAAAAAAAAATTTTCCTTTAATCATTGCTGATATGCCTTTTCTTCACGAGGAAAAAAGTTACAAGTATTATGGAGAACAATTAAAGCTAAGTTTAGAGGAATTAGGTAAAGTAATTGGTCAAGAACCCGATTTTGAAAAATTGAGAAATGCTTTAGAATTAGAGAACGATGTAACAAAATTAAAAATGGAATTATTTGATTTAATTAAGGCTGTTCCGAGCCCAATCGAGAATATGTTTAATCCCGTTTCAGCTGGAGCAACTATATTTATTTCTGGAACATCTGAAAACCTCTCTTTTTACCAAAGAATGTTGGAACTCGCAAAAAATAGGTATAAAAACAAGGAGCATTATGGAGGTGAAGAACGAGTTAGATCCATCTGGCCTTATATGCTCACATTTTTCGATATTTCTTTATGTGAATGGTTAGATCGCGAATTGGGTATGAGTGTTTTATTAGACATTTTTAACTATAATCTATCAGATTTGATTGATACAAAATCTGATTCAGATTCATTATTTTATGGAATGGCAAGGAAGGCTATGGGTTGGCCAATGGTGAAGCAATCTTCAGAATTCTATTATCCCTTCTTAGACGATTGTATTAGAATGGCTAAAGATTTTAGTGCAGACTGTTTTATTTACACTCAAAGTATTGCGTGTAAGCAATTTGGCGCTGTCCCACAACTTTTAAGAGAAGCTCTTCAAGATGAAGTGGGAATCCCTATGCTAATAATTGATTTCGACGTAGGAGATGCTCGAATGACTTCTTTAAAAGCTTTTAAAGACAAAATAACTATGTTTGTTCAAACGCTCATGTAATATGTATTATTAATATTATAATTAAATGAAAAATGGTATAACTATGGTTAATCAATCAAAATTAGAAAATAGAATAATTCCCTATAAGATGTTAAACCAAGCTGTCTCCACCACATACGAGTTGGTTGAGAAAATACTTCCTGAAGATGGAATGCCAGCATTAAGATTAGGTTTAAAATATATAAACACCATAATGACTGATTTTATCAAAAAAGCAGGAGAAGGGCTGCCTATAATTGGCTATCATTTTGCATTCCCAGCAGATTATCTTTATGGTTTTGATTGTGTGCCAGTGTGCATAGAAGCTGTGTCGTATTTCATATCAGCATTATTACCTGATGGCTCTGAACCATATTATGATTTAATTACTAATTGGGGACATCCATTTCACACGTGTACATCTCAAAAAGGGACTATGGGAATGACGCTTGACGATCTATTCAAATTTGACGCAATCATTACACCAACTGCGCCGTGCGACAACACTTACGCTTCCTATCCCTTTTTTAGGTATCATAAAAATATTCCATTAATTACTCCAGATCTACCATTCCTTAAGGAAGAAAAAAGTTATATATATTATGGAGAACAATTAAGGCTAAGTTTGGAGGAATTAGGTAAAGTGATTGGTCAAGAAATTAATTATAATAAAATGAAAAAACATATTGAACTAGAAAATGAAAGTAACAAAACCCAACTCGAAATATTTGAATTAAAAAAAGCGATTCCTTGTCCGGTAGAAAATATGTTTAACGCTATTTCCGCAGCTGCCACAACTTTTATGTCTGGGCGCGAAGAGAAATTAGAATTCTACCGTGATATGCTCCAAATTGCTAAATTACGATATAACAATAAAGCCCATCATGGCACTGAAGAGAAAATACGAAGTATATGGCCGTACATGATCATCTTTTTCGATTTATCATTAGGTGAATGGCTAGATCGCGAATTAGGGATGAGTATTTTATTTGACATATTTAATTACAATTTTTCTGACCCTATCAATACAAAATCTGATTTGGATACATTATTTTATGGAATGGCTAAAAAAGGTATGGAGCTTCCAATGATAAAGCAATCAACAGAATTTTTCTATCCATTTATTGACGATTGCGTGAGATTGGCAAAAGAATTTAGCGCAGATTGTTTTATTTTTACATCTCACTTAGGTTGTAAGCAATTTGGAAGCGTTCCGCAAATTTTAAGGGAAGCATTAAGGGACGAAGTGGGCATTCCAATGCTTATAATTGATGTAGATGTCGGAGACAAACGAATGACTTCAGAAAAAATCTTTAAAGATAAGATAACAATGTTTGCTCAAACGCTATTGTAATATAACTTTTAAGAATCTTTTACATTAAATAAAATCAAATTGTTAGGAGGAATTATAATGCTCTATCCACAAAGAAACAAATATCGTCAATTTATCGAATTATCTGGCTTTTGGGATTTTCGTTTTGATATTAACAATAAAGGTTTGGATGAGAATTGGAAGAATGGATTTAATAATAGCCGCCCAATAGCAGTACCTGCGAGCTGGAACGATCAATTTGCGGAGGGGCGCGATAATTTAGGACCTGGGTGGTATCAAAAAAGTTTTAGTGTCCCGTGTGGCTGGGAAGAACACAGAATTATTTTAAGATTCGGTTCTGTTAATTATTTAGCAGAAATATGGTTAAATGGTGAATGGATAGGAAAGCACGAAGGTGGGCATTTGCCATTTGAATTTGACATAGGATCCTTTATAAAACCTCATAAGAACATCTTAGTAATACGGGTGGAAGGGAATTTATCTAAAGCTCAAGTACCACCAGGAAAGGTTCGCCTAAATTATCCTTCTACAAATTTTGATTTTTTCCCCTTTTGCGGAATTCATCGACCAGTTTTGTTGTATTCCGTACCCAATTACGGAATTGACGATATCACCGTAACAACATCAATCGAAGGTAATAATGGATGTATATTCGTAAATCTATCTTTAAACGGTGAAAAAGAAGTAGAAATTCACCTATTATTAAAAAATAAGAAAAATAACGTATTAGAGAAGAGATTTATCACTAATAGAACTGGTAGATTCGAATTAACCGTGAATAATGCCTTGTTTTGGGATCCAACCCAACCAAATTTATACGATTTAGATATAAATCTTTTATATAATGAAAAAACATACGATTCTTATACAATTCCCATTGGAATAAGGACCATAACAGTCGAAGGAGATAAACTACTTCTCAACGGAAAGCCGATCGTACTAAAAGGATTTGGGCGCCACGAAGATTTTCCAATAACAGGTCGCGGATATGTCCCAGCCGTAATAATTAAAGATTATTCTTTGATGAAATGGATTGGTGCTAACTCCTTTCGAACTTCTCATTATCCTTATTCTGAACAAATGATGGACCTTGCCGATCGTCTAGGGTTTTTAATAATCGATGAGATTCCCGCTGTGGGTCTTACTTTCGAAAAACGATATCTCGATCATCATCTTGAACTTTGCCAACAATATGTAAAAGAATTGATTACGAGGGATAAGAATCATCCAAGCGTTATAATGTGGAGCTTAGCGAACGAACCTCATAGTAGTTTAAAGTCTAAAGAGTTCTTTCAAGCATTATACGATAAAACTAAAGAACTTGATGGAACAAGACCAATAACAGTTGTAAATATGATGGGGGTAAAAGAAAGAGCTTTTGAATTTTGTGACATTTTATGCCTGAATCGCTATTACGGCTGGTACACAGAGCAAGGAAGAATTCAAGAAGGATGCGAAATTCTTTCAAATGAATTAGACAAACTATATAAAAAGTATCAAAAACCAATAATATTAACTGAATTTGGAGCAGATGCGATCCCGGGTTGGCACGCTCAACCGATAGAAATGTTTAGCGAAGAATACCAAGTCGAATTATTAAAAAGTTATATTGAAGTCTTGAATGAGAAACAATTCGTTGTAGGGCAACATATATGGAACCTATGCGATTTTAAAACGTCTCAAGAAGTTATCAGAATGGGTTCGATGAATTATAAAGGCGTTTTTACGCGGGATCGACGCCCAAAAATGGCAGCACATCTATTACATAGGTTATGGAAAGGAGAAGAAAAATAATTAGCATTTTTTACAATTTTGAACTAAAAAAAATATAAACCAAAAAATATTTTATCTATTTTATTTTTATATTTAAATTAAGTTGAATAGAAAATGAGAGATGATTTAGAAAAGCTTACTAAAGAAGAATTAATTAATTATATTGAGGATCTAAGCAAAAACTGGCTAGCTATCGATGGAACTTGGTTTCAGGTTGCGGAAAGAGAATATGGACTGGAAAGGGCCATAGAACTTGATGTGGAACAATGGAAAAGATTTACCGTAATAGAAGCAAAACGCATCATGAAAGGTTTTAATATTCCCAAAAATGGAGGTATTCCCGCATTAATTAAAGCATTAAAGTTCAGAGTGTATGCCAACATAAATGTACAAGAAATTGTAGAGGTTTCTGAAAATCGGTGCGTGTTCCGTATGAACAATTGCCGAGTTCAATTCGCCAGAAAAAGTAGAGGGCTTCCCGATTTTCCTTGCAAACCTGTAGGCGTTATTGAATACGGCGATTTTGCAAAAACTATCGATCCTAGAATCGAAACGAAATGTATTTGCTGCCCTCCCGAGAGCCATCCCGAGAGTTACTATTGTGCGTGGGAATTTACTCTTAAAATTTAATATAACAAATTTTAAGAAAACTTATTTATATTACTTAAATTTCATTTTAAATAATAATTCATATAAAATTCATATCTTAAATGAGTGTAAAAAAATGTTTGATAGTTCACATTGTGCAGATTGTGAGAAAGTTGATTGTTTAACTCGCTGTCAATGGATTGAATTCAAAGATATCGAGGAAGCACGAGCAGAAAAAGATAAAATGATTAAAGGAGAGGAATCTCGAGTATTATCAGAATGCGTTACATGTTTTGCTTGTGATGAATATTGTCCTTATAACTCTCATCCTTTCGATTTAATAACAGAATTACAGGAAAAGTATAATTCATTAAGTATAAACCCTAGTATCCTTGAAAATACTGTAAAAATATATGCACCTCATGCAGAATTAAGATTAAAAGAAATTGATCCAAATAAGCCGGTATTAAATAAGTGTGCATTTGGGAAATTAGATGCTAAACATATGCAAGGTCAATTGTTTGAGAATTTACAATATGTGAGTGGTCTTGATTTCTTTTGCAATTTAATGTATCATCATTACGCAAGGGATTCTGTTATTAAAGAAAGAGCACCGATAATTATTGAAAACATAAAAAAACAAGGTATTAAAGAGATGATTTGCTATCACGACGAATGCTACGGATTCTATGCTTCTTTTTGTCCTCGGAATAATATAGAACTTCCACCTGATTTTAAACCAATTCATATCTACGAATATCTCTACAAATATTTAAAAGAGCATGAATCTGATGTTAAAAAACTTAATATGAAAATTGCTTATCAAAGATCTTGCTCAAATAGGTTTATCCCTGAGGCTGATGAATGGGTTGACAAGATCTGTAATCTAATAGGTGTTCAAAGAGTTGCTAGAAAATATGACCGAGAAAATACTATGTGCTGTGCGGGAATATTTGCAACTCTTGGTAAAAAATCTTTATTACGCAAAACTCAAAACGATAATGTAAATGATATGTTAGAATATGGTGCTGAAGCTTGTGTCTATAATTGCCCTATGTGCATGGAAAGCATGGGCTCTAAAGTAGGACGGAAAGGTTTAAAAAATTATATTCTTAGTGATCTATGTAGAATGGCTCTCGGAGAATCAGTTGAATAGGTTTTTAATGAAAGAGATAGCTACATTTATTTAAAAATCCTTTTATTTCTTTTTATTTTTTACTGTGAAAGCGATTTGTAAATCAATATTAATAATTTTTAAGTTAGCAAATATATCAAAATATATTGAAAAAACAAAATAAAATTAGGAAATGTTAATATGTCAGAACAAGAATTAAGGAGCCAAATAGCGGATAAAGAAGATGAGATTACTCGCGTTGAAGAAGAAGCTTCAAAAAAGGAAGCCTCTGCGGAAAAGGAAATTGAAGCCGATTTTGACGATAAGATAAACGATACCAGATCAAAGCTCGAGGTAGGAGGGGTTGATTTAAAAGAGGCTACGGAAAAATCCAAAGAATGGACAAAGAAAATGAATAAATTAACCGTTGAAGTAGCATCATTAAAGAAAAAACTCGAAAATTTGGTTAAAGGAAAAGCAAAAGCGTTAAATAAGAAGCTAGACAATATTCTCAAAACCAAAAAGAGTAAAATAAAAGCGTTTGAAGCAGAGATTAAAACATTGAGAAAAAAAGTTGAAAAACTAGAAGTCGAACAATTAAAGAACCAAAGTCGCGAATAAATTTGCTTATTTATTATTTTTATTCTTTTTTTACATTTTGTGGGTAAATGATAAAAAATACGATTCTTTTAACTGGTTTTGAGAAATATGATAAACTTTCTTCAAATCTTAGTGGTGATATTGTTAGATACTTTGATGATAAATTTCAACAGTATTCTATTGAAAAAATCATTTTACCAGTTAGTTGGAAAAGGAGCGTTGAGTCATATTTAGAATTTTTTAAGTCAACTAAATTAAAACCATATTTAGTTATACTTATGGGAATCCATTCAAAAAAAAGAATTTATTTAGAAAAAGTATCCTTAAATTGGGTTTTTGGTAAAGATGTGGATGGATATTATAAAATGGGTTTTATTAATATAAAAAAATCATTAAAATTCAATACAATTTTAAATATAAAAGAAATTTATAAAGCTCTTAAATATAGCTTAAGGCTCTCTATTTCTTATTTTCCTGGATTCTATTTATGTAATTATATGTACTATTGGGCTTTAGATATTTCAAAAAATAAATACCCTGTGATTTTTATTCATATTCCAAGAAAAGGTAAATTAGAGGATTACTTATCTTATATTAAGAGAATAATTGAAGAAATATTAAATATATGTTAACACAATAAGTAATTCGATTGAATTAAAGGTTAAGCGGTAATTTTTGACCTTTTCCATTAAGTAAGTCTTTAGATATCTCAGATTGGATTTTTATCTCGTCGTATAACCAGCTCAGTAATCTCATTTTTGCGTTATAAATCTCTAGTTCCTCTTCGAATATTTCCATCTAACAGAACCTAAATATTTGTTTTAATAATGCTATCTACAGATACAGATTCATTATACATATTTAACGATCTATTACATAGATATTATTGCTCAACTTGATCTGCTAATTTTAATTTCAGTTAATTAGTTATTTTTATATTTAGCTTCGATTTTTTCAAGGTCATACGCAATATTTTCAATTGGATCTCCATCAATCACTTTATCCAATCTCTCAATTAGTTCCTTAGGAAACATCTCGAGTCCTAAAACGCTTTCTCGGAAATCTTTAAAGTTATCTGAAACCATGTAATCACTTGTACTTCTTTTCGCGTCAAACTCGTCCATCACAACCTTTGAAAATAAACCAATTATTTTGTTCACAATTTTATTTTTAAAGTCTTGAACTTCTATATTGACATCTGAAACCATATGGTCGTATTTTTTGTTAACTTCTTGAAGTTCTTCAGCCCTTTTTGCTTCTATCTCGTCGATTTTTGGCTGAAGTTCGCTCCTTTTAAGTTCTAATTCTGTAAGTTTAGATTTTAATTCTTCGATCATTATAACATCTAAATAAAAAAGGTTGTTTAAAAATTTAATTAAAGCATCTCTATTGTTGTTATTTCAACTTAAAAAGGAGAAAATTGTGGAATAGAATAGAAAAATGTAATTCTGCAAGAAATTTATCTCTCATTTTGAAATTTATATTTCTGAAAATTCTCCTAAAATTCAAATGTAACCTTTTTGTTTTATATACATATTTCTTTAGTATCAGTATCAAAGGAAGTAGAACTCTAAATCCTCTTTAACTGAACCTTTTTCTATAAATACTTACTTCTAATTTTTATTATTTAACTATTAATTTTTTCCACTTGTTTCCAGTGGGAATTTATCTAAAGATTTATAAGAGAAAAGTGGCTATATTTATGTATGCGCATAAAATATTTATCTCCACTTTCAGATTTGGAAGCTGAGTTAAAACCACTTTTCTCTAATGAATATATGTTAGCATTTTTTAAAAACTTTTGTGACTCAATCGAATCTCAAATGTGGGGGTGTAGAAAAGGTAAAAACGCAAGATATGACGCTGAGGATTTTCTTAGAGTCTTTTTTTATTCCGAAATGACCGGAAGATCTATAGATAGTGCCAGCGAAAGGTT
>NJBI01000070.1 GCA_005222975.1 Promethearchaeota archaeon Loki_b31 | reverse complement strand
AAAATAAGAAAAGGATTATAATATTTTTATTTTTTATTCTTTTCACATTCGTTTTAATTTTTCAATGTAAAAAAGAATTATTAAATTAGTATTAAAAAGACTTTTTCAATTTTATTGTTTATAATTTTCTTTATAACAGAATTATGTTTTATAACAAATTCAGCTAAAAAATCACCTGCTTTGAATCTAGACTCATAAGGAATAAATTTCATGCTCTAAAGTCAATATAATTTGAAAGAATTAAATTTTAATATTTACATTTTCTATCTTTCCATTTACTTAAAAATAAAAATAGAAACTTGATTCTATAGTTAAAGGTTTTTTTTATTGAAAAGAAAAGATGAAAGATTAGAAAAATGGGATTTCAAGAATTTAAGTACTCTTATCTTAAAGTAACTGTTCCAGAAAATAAAGTGGATATGATTAATTCAATTAGTAATTTGACCAATTCTATATACCACACGCAAACATTCTTTTTCAATTGATCAGCTCATAAATCTTTATTTTTTTTACTTTTCTTTTATAGTGCTTAAGTTGATGAATTTAAAAAAATCTAATAACTTTCATCCTTAAAGAAATTAGTATAATTCCCTAATCAAAGTTGTTGATGTAAAAATTTGATTTATTTAAGTAATTAATTACTTCAATTTCGGGTATGTCATACCAATGTTTATAAGCGTCAGCAACTGCAAACCACCTCGTGTTTCTTATATTTGGACAAAAAGTTTTAACTTCTGCATTTTGGATGCGTTGAATCGTGTGTAGCGGAGCCGTAGGAACGCTTATAACGATCTCTTTAGGATCGTATTTTTTTACCATTTTAATAGCTGCTAGCATCGTAAAACCGGAGGCTAATCCATCGTCAATCATAAATACGATTTTATTTTTAATCAGATTCTGATAAGTTTCTTCTAAGTCGAAATTCTTCTTGTAAAACACTAAGCGTTCTTTGATTTCTTTTTTTGTTATTTCGATTGCATTCTCAACTTGTTTCTCTGAAAGGTTTAATTGATACAACAAATCATTATTTATTAAAACGGTTCCATCTGGTGTAACTGAGCCAAATCCTGCTTCGGTATTATACGGAATTTTAATTTTTCGAACAATTATTAAATCGTAATTTATTTTTAATTTACGGCAAAATCCTTCAACTACAGGAACGCCACCGTTTGGTATAGCAAACGATATAAAACTGTCAGGCTTTTTGTTTATGCGGTTGTATCGTGTTGTATCGTTCTCTAAAATAAAATCAGCTAATATTTCTCCAGCTTTGATTCTTGATTCATACGGAACGAATTTCATAGATAATAATAATAAAGAAAAATTTGAATTTATTTATTATACTTGAAGATTGAATAAACTTTTCTATTTCATTAATATTAAAAAGCCATAACCTATAATCCATTTAGACATTTTTATCTAAATCGTTAAACTTTAGTTAAACTTACTAGGAGTTGCTATTTATGAGTTTTCAAGAACTTAAAAATTCATACCTAAAAGAGACAGTTCCCCTAAAAAAAATACAATTAATCGAAGCAGTGGCTCTGCATTTTGAAAATGGAGGACTAGAATTTCTATTATCTCAGTATAAAAGCGAAAGCGATGGAAAAGTAAGAAAAAAAATAATCGATGTTGCCGGGAAAAACATAAACGACATTTCCATCCAATTACTAATCAAAGCTCTTACAGACAATAATATTGAGTCAAAAAAAGCATCTGTGATAGCTTTAGGAAGAGCAAAAATGTCCATAGCCTTAATTCCTTTGTTAAATATGCTCCAAAATCCCTCTTTAGAGATTAAAGATGCCGTTCTTGCTTCTATTATAAGGATTGGGAAAGAAGGGGCCTTAGATATAATATTCGATTATATAAACAAAGGAAATATTCATGTTAAAAGATCAATCCCATACATATTAGGAAAGATTGGCAGTGGAGAGTGCATTGAGAGATTAAAAGAATTAATAACACACGAAGACCCATTAATTCGTAAGAATTCAATCAAAGGATTAGAAAAATTAATTCAATTAAAAGACGCAAAGTTTATTCTGAACGCTTTAAGCGACGAAGATTTACGCGTAAAAAAATCAGCAATCAAAGCTTTAAGCACTATAAAAAGTAAAAAGTCTATTCCTCATTTAGTAAAATTTTTCAAAGAAAAAAATCCTGAAATTCGAAAGTTATCTGTTCGAACTTTGTTCTCAATTCTTTCAAATCAACCTCCTCCATACAATAAAATCTACGAATTATTAAACGGCCGAAATATTATTTCTAGAAGAGAAGCGATAAAATTGTTGAGTTTATTGGAAGACAAAAGTTCTATTTACTATCTCGTGAGAGTTTTCAACAGTAAAGATGCGAAATTGAGAAGGTTAGCGTATAAAGCAATTTTAAATATTTATAAAGATACGATTCCAACTCAAATTATCGAGGGTTTGAAAGCGAAAGAATGGAAAATTAGGAGTTTAAGCGCAAGAGTTATCGTAGAAATTGGTGATGAAAATTTAATCAACGCACTTTTTGATTTATTAAGTGATGATGATAGTAAGGTAAGGGACGCAGCAATTGAAGCGCTATCAAGGTTTGGGAGCGAAAAGGTAATTGAAGGCGCAAAAAAGTTAACTAACGATTTAAATTGGAAGACAAGAAGAGCAGCAGTTAAACTTTTAATTAAAATTAATGATGATAAGTCAACCGAATCTTTAATTGGATTAATGGAAGATAAAGATATATTTATTCGAAGTTGGGTAGCTATGTCGTTAGGAAAACTAGAAAATATTAGCGATATAACTCCCTTTGTAACGCTATTAAAAGACAAAGACGCTAAGATGCGGATTGCTGCGGCAAAAACTTTAGGTCAAATAGGAGATAAAGAAGCTTTAAAATGGTTAGCTAAATTACTATGGGACGACGATTGGAAAGTAAAGAAAGAAATTGAGTATGCCCTTAATGCCATCGACCCAAATTAGTTGGAATTAATTTAGCAAAACATTGAGTTAACATTTTTTTATTAATAATTATGGTAAATACTTTTTCTTATGACAAAACATTTAAATGTGATCGTCGATAGTGAGACAATCGCACCAGTATTGTAACTTTGCTGTATTAAATGGTAAAAAAAATATGAGTAAATTTAAGTTAAAATATGTTTTCATATTCCATTCTAAAAATTTTAAATGTTTTCGAATCTTAATTAATTATTAAGAATATGAACGAAAATTTATCCTTTAATTCATCTGACGACGATGATGACATATGGAAGCTCGAGATACAAAAGGTAAAATCGTTAAAGAGACTTTTCCATCTGAGATGGTTTCGATTGTGGGAGATATTTTCGCGGGAATCGTTCTTTCTATTTTAATAGTCTCTTTTGAGAGCTTTCTAATACTTATTCTAATTATACCTGCTTTGCTTTCGCTAAGGGGAAATTTAAGCGGACCTTTTATAGCAAGGACATCGAGAGATTTAATTATTGGAGAGTTTAACTTAAAATCATGGTTTGAAAATGTACTAGCAACCTATACGCTAGCCTTAATAACTGCTATCGCAATTGGAATTCTAAGTATTTTTTTAAATCTCTTATTAATTAAACTCTTTATTTTTCATATTGGTTTGTTAATTGTTATACCAATAATTTCTATTCTATTGACATTAACAGTTTCAATTCCTTGTTCTACTGCCTTAAATCTCTTCGCGTTTAAACGCGGTTTAGACCCAAATAACATTGTTAATCCTATAATGACAGCCATTGATGATTTTCTTACGGTTATAAGCTTCTATTTAGCAATTATTTTGCTGGGGGTGCCGTAATTTTGGATTACTTTAAAAAGATCTTTAAAGAATCTATAATAATCGTAATTATTAGTTCTATAATGGGGCTCTTTTCAGGCACGCTTTTATCCAATAATAAAGAGATTTTGTATACTTTTCCAATCATTTTGTTAGTTTTACCTTCTTTAAATTCTTTAATTGGTGATATTTCGACGGTTTTAATTTCGCGTCTTACTTCACACCTATATTTAGGTACCATATCTCCAAAAATACAAGTTTCTGATAGATTAAAGCAAGATTTTTATGGGTTACTTATAACAATTTTATTAAGCCTAGTTGCATTAATAAGCTTAGGATACTTATTTGGAAGTGCAACTGGAATAGAAATCGTTAATCCGTTGTTGATAATATCTATTATAATTATTACTATTTTGATTCTTTTTGGCTTGATGTTTGTGTTATTATTTATTAGTTCTATATTCATATTTAAGAAGGGTAAAGATCCCAATAATTTTTTAATTCCCATGGTTACATCTTTAGCAGATTTTCTAACGCCTATGTTTATTATAATTTTTATACATATATTTATTTAAATACCTAAAAACGAGAGTGAGAAATTCAATTAAACCGCATGAAAAAAGAAAGAAGAAGGTATTTCAATACCAACCTATATCTCTAAAAGATATATTGAGAGAGATGAAACAAAAAATTGATCTAATGTTTGACCTCGCCTATAGTGCGATTAAATTTGGTAGTAAAGAGATAGCAGACGAAACTACTAAAATTGAAAAGCGAATACACGAGTTAACTTTTCTGTTGAATTTACAAATTACTCAAACACAAACTGGGGGGTTTAAAGAAGCCAAGAGATTAGAGCCAATTGTTGTAATGGGTTATTCAATTGACAAAGTTTCGGACGCTCTTGCGGATATAGCTCGCGTTGTTTATATAAATAGCGATATATCTGACTTCACGCAACTCTTTTGGGACGAAGTTCCTGAACCAATAGTAAAAATATGTGTCAAAGAGGATTGCAAACTCATAGGAATGAACCGTCAAGATGTGCATTTTAGATCTCAGTATGGAGTCGACTTAATTGCAATAAAAAGAAGCGATGATTGGTTGTTTGATAAGAATAACATAATTGAGAAAGGAGATATCTTAATTATTAAAGGCGAGCTTGAACCGATTAAAGAGTTGAAGAAAATAACTCTTGATGAGGAAGAAATCTCTTTTCAAATTGATGAGGAAGGAAAGGAACCTGAATTCGATCTCAAAAACCCTGAAATATTTGAGGAAATTCAAGAACTTAAAAGAGATTATGTATTAATAACAGACATCTCTGAAACAATGATAGAATTGGCACTCGCATCATTGTTCTTTAATAGCTATGAATTAGCAGAAGATGTAATCGAAATGGAAGCCTTAATGGACGGACTTAATATAAATTTCGAGAAGAATCTTCTAGATTTTGCGCATTTAGTTGATAGTCCAAGAGATCTGACGGGAATTATGCGTATAGTTTTTTCATGCGAATTAATAGCTGATGCTGCGGCTCATTTAGCTGAAAACATCTTAAAAGGGTTTGAACCACATGTAATTATTCAGAAAGCAATTGAAGAAACATCTGAGATAGTAGTTCGAGAAACATTATCAGCAGATTCTTACTTTAAAAACAAAACCTACGACGAATTACAAGATCAACGATATAAACGAGGGTTCCATATAATTGCTCTAAAAAGAAAAGACAAATGGATATATAGCTTCAAATCAGATTTAATATTTGAAGAAGGTGATTTACTAATAGGTTTGGGACCTAAAGAGAGCGTAGATCAATGGAGAAGATGTGTACGTCCAGAATCTACGAAATGAGAATAAAGTGGGGTGAAAATATGAATTACGAGAAAAGTCACGAAAGGTTTTTAAATACAATTCTTGAAATAGCAAATCAGATTATAAAAAATTCTAAAACAATTAACACTACACATGTTTTAAAATTAATTGATTTGATTACTCAAGTTAATTCTAACGATGGAACGATTTTTGTTTATGGGGCCGGGCGGTCTGGCTTTATAGGGCGTTGTTTTGCTCAAAGATTAATGCATTTAGGGGTTAATTCCTGTTTTGTCTCAGATGCGATTACTCATCGTTATAGTAAAGAAGACTTACTTATTTTAATAAGTGGAAGCGGTGAAACCACCTCTCCCGTCGCTATAGCGCGAAAAGCAAAGGACATAGGAGGGAAAATTGCTTTACTAACAAATAATCCAGAGAGTACTATAGGAAAATTATCGGATTTAATAATTAAAGTTGATGGGAAAAGTAAAGATATGGCTGTTTCACAAAAAACTTTAGCACCTTACACAACTCTATTCGACATCTCAACGCTAACCGTATTAGATTCAATTGGAGCCACATTAATGGAATTATTGGGAGTCACAGAAAAAGATATCGATAAACGTCATGCTTCGATTGAATAAATTTTATTAGTGTATTTTATGAATGAATATATTAAGATAAGATATATCTCAAAAGGGAAAGGAAAGGGCGCGTTTGCTAAGAAAGATATTAAAAAGAATACTATAATTGATGTAGCAAATGTAATTTTAATTCCCAACAAGGATTATAAGAAAATTAAAAAAACTGTCCTTTATGATTATTGCTATATTTGGAAAGATCCCAAGCACAAACCAGGATTTGAAAATGCTATAACGCTCAGTATATCTCAATTCATTAATCACTCTTATGAACCTAACATAAAATATTTATATGATTACAAAGAAAAAGCAATAGAGTTCTCTGCTATTAAAGAGATTAAAGAAGGAGAGGAACTCACAGTTAATTATAATGGTCTGGTTAGTGATAAAAGTCCTGTATGGTTTAACGTTCTTGATTAATTTAAAAAGTAAAAAAAAAAGTTTAATTTAAGCATGTAGCTTTAAATTTGCTTCTTTAAAAGCATTTTACCCATCATTTTCATAGAGCCCAAAAATCCTCTTTTTTTAATCATAATTTTTTGTAAAAGAGCGTAACAAAAATACAGTAAAATCAAATTTAAAATAAACGCTACTTTTTTGACAAAAAAGTTTAAATTCTCAATCTGAAGACTTATTATTTATGAAATATCATATAATAGGTACAACTTTTATTGGTAGTGGTCTGATTTTACTATTAATTTTTTTTCTCGTATTAGTCCCTATGATATCAGGGCTTGGATGTTTGTAATATTTCCTTTTTTCTTCTTATTTTTCTTGTTAGGTGTGTTAGATATTATTTGTGGATTGCTTAATCTTATTAAGCAAAAAGCGTATGAACGTCTATCAAAAATTTTTGGAATTCTTTCCTTAATTGTGGGATTCCTATATATGTATCTGTGGTGGTATATATTTTGGTGGGCGATTTTGTTGTTATTAATATCAGGAATATTTTTGCTATATTTAGGACTCGCGAAGAGTTGGAAATAATTCTAAAAAAAGATACCCTTGTCTTCTACTCGTGAAAGAAACAGTAGGGACCAATTTCATCTAATGCAAATATTTAGTAACTAGTAGATCCCCCTTTCCTGTCGAATTTCATGATGAATATGAAAAGGTAAAAAATTTAAAAGATCCACTGAAAATTCTTTATGTAATTTCTATTTTCGCGAGAGTTTTAGAAGTACCAATCCTATTATAAAGAGAACAACTCCAATACCTTCGAAATATATTACAGAATTAATTTTATTTAATGAATTATTTTATCAATGATCTAAGAGTTGCAAGATTCTTTAAAAGTATTTTACCTATAATTATAGAATTTTAATGGTATATTTTTTATACTTTGTATACTTCTAATATTATATGAGTAAAAATACAACAATTAAAGTTACGAGAAAGACTTTAGAAAGTTTACATCGTGTAGTAGGTGAACTAGCTAAAAGATTAGGTAAGAGAGTTACCTTAGAAGATGCGATTGTACATCTTTTAAAGAAAAATGAATCAATTGAAGTAAAATCCTCGCCTTTTTTATCAGAAGTTGAAAAAGATAGGAAAAATTTTCTTATGATATTGGAACGAAAATTTTCTGGAGCGCAACCTGAGGATTTCAAGGAATATGAATATAATGATATTGGTGGTTAATATCAAAATTTTCATTGATACAGAACTATGGATTTTTGCCCAAAAGGTTCCAGATAATTCTAAATTCGTTAATAACTCAGATTTTGAAAAAGCATTTGAACTTCATAAACAATCTAGCGAATTTATAAAGCAAAAAATTAACGAAGATAGAATCTCAATGACATACCACCAATTGTGTGAAATATACCATGTTTTAGGATTTCGAGGGATGAGATTGCCGCATGAATTTGTACAAACATATTGTTTTCAATTATTACAAGGAAAATTTATGGATTGGTATCATATTACTTTTAAAGATATAGAACAAGCAATAAATCTTAGTAAACAAAGTGGAATACATATTTGGGATTATCTTTGTGTTTTACCACTTTATAAAGAAGTTGATATTTTATATACTTGTGATGCACACTTTAAACATGCTTCTTTTCAATCTTTAGGCCCTATTATAAATAATCCATTAAACAATTGGATAGGATTATAATATACAAAAATAAAATGAAAGATATAATATTTTACTTTATTAAAGATCTAAGAATTTTTAAATTCATTATATCTTCTTTCATATCTTTACCTTTTGGAGTCTCTATAATTCCCGGATGATCTCTAAATCTATCATCATTTAACAAGAATCCAAAGGGTTCCTTGCCGATTTTTCCTTGTCCTATGTGAGTATGACGATCAACCCTAGAACCTAAATCTTTTTCAGTGTCGTTCAAATGAAAAGCAAATAAATACTTCAATCCAATAATATCGTCAAACTCAGTCCACATTTCGTCATATTTTTTCTTAGTAGTAAAGTCGTAGCCTGCTGCAAATGAATGGGCCGTATCAAAACAAACTCCAATTCTATTTTTATCTTTAATTTTATCAATAATCGTAGCTAAGTGATGAAATTTATTGCCTAAACCCTTACCTTGCCCAGCGGTAGTTTCTAACAGAATTTGAACCTTAGAGCCCTTAGTTTCATCTATTAATTTGTTTAATTGATTAGCCATCTGAATTAGCGCTTCTTTTTTGGAAATTTCATTATTATCGCTTATAGGAATGACTCCAGGATGCATGTTTTCGTATTCGATATCGAGTTGATCAGCTTTAATAAGCTCATCTAGCATAGCATTATAAGATTTTTCCAATTTTTCTTTATCGATACTTGCTAAATTTATTAGATAACTATTGTGACTAATTATAGGCCAAATTTCTTCTTTTAATTCTTCCTTTGTCTTAAGAAAATCTTCAATATCTTTTTTATCTAAAGGTTTTGCCGACCAAGAGCGCACACTTCTTATAAATACTTGAATTGATTGGCACCCAAGCTCTTTTCCCCTTTCAAGAGCCATATACTTACCTCCTGTAACGCTCATGTGCGCACCTAACCTCATTTCAATCACATCTACAAATTAATTATTTACTTTTAAAACTAATAATAATTTTAAAACAAAAAGAGGTAATAAATTCTTTTAATTAATGTTTGGTATCAGTAATTTCGAAGTCTAATTTATCTATTATCTCAATCAAATCGATAACTTCAAAATTCATATCAAATTTATCGTTTGCATCGCTCAAATTCGTCCTACAAAAGGGACATACTG
This sequence comes from Promethearchaeota archaeon Loki_b31, assembly GCA_005222975.1. Taxonomy (GTDB): domain Archaea; phylum Asgardarchaeota; class Lokiarchaeia; order Sigyniarchaeales; family SOKP01; genus SOKP01. Next base: position 5,113 of record NJBI01000070.1, on the reverse strand, counting down.
ACGATATAACGGATGCTCCCGTCGTTTTTGCCTCCTTAAGCCTTTCCTTTGAAATCTCAACTGACCACTCGGGATAACCTATTTTTACGCCACCTCCAGCGCCGCAACACCAAGCGTTTTCTCGATTTCTTTTCATTTCTACAAGTTTAATTCCTGGAATTTGTTTGTACACATCTCTTGGAACTTCGTAGATATCCATATGTCTTCCAAGGTGGCAGGGGTCGTGATAAGTTACTGTTTTGTTATATTCTGATTTAAACTTTAATTTTCCTTCGTCTAATAGCTCTTTAACTAATTCTACTGTGTGATATATCTGAAAATCGTAATCAGCACCGTATTTTAACCAATCCTTTTTTAGTGTACGGTAACAACCCGCACATGATGTGATGACTTTTGAGGCGCCCGCATTGTTTATTTGAGCAATATTATAATTAATAAAGTCTTTAACAGAATTAATTTGACCAGTTCGCATTACCGGGCTACAGCAACAATGTTCATCCACCAAAGTAAAATCGATATTAGCTTTCTTCAAGAATCTCAAAGTAGCGTCTCTTAAATTTTTTTGACGATAATTAGATGTACATCCGATAAAATAAACCCATTCTGCTTTATCTGGTAAATCGTATTCTTTCTTTAAATCTTCGTTATTAGAATTTTGTTCGCCATATGGATTGTACATCTCAGGGTTCTCTATGCGTTCAATTAAAGCCTTTTGGTTCTCTGGACAAAATCCTTTTTCTACTGCTACTGCCCGAGCAGCTTCTATAATGTCTACCAGAAGATCGTTAAATTTATCAAACCTACAATTTTCAGAACAATTTCCGCAAGTAGAACACGCGTAAAGTACATTGGCTACACCTTGACTCCACGAGATTTCACCACTAATCAAACCGTAAATTAGCCACAACCTTCCACCTGTGGAATAAGTCTCAAATCGGAACTTTTTATAGCTAGGACAATTAAAATCAGAATAATCGTAGGTAAATTTACAATAACCACATCTGAAACACCTATGAACTATATCTTTCCAATCTTGTTCAATTTTTAAAGTCATTTATTTAACATCCCAATTTCCTGGATTCATAATCCCATTTGGGTCTAATAGATTTTTAATGCTTTTTAGCAGTTTCTTATAATTAGGATCCATCTTTTCTAGTATTAGTTGTTGTCCTGCTACTTCTGCTTTCCACGGAATTCCTCCAATTTCAAGCACAGCTTTATTTGTTTCGTGTAATGCCTCTCGCGCGTTTTTCATATCTTTCGGATCTGCGCGGTTAAAAGAATACGAAATAAAAAACATCGCAGCGTGACCTTGTCCTATAAGTCTAGCGCCCAAAGTGGGAACGATTCCGTGTTTTAAAGAAATATCTGTACCAATTTGAATTATTTCAGGGATTAATTGAAGCGGTATGAAGGCCCCAACATATTCAAAGCCACCTCCCTTCCTAAAGTCTGCCGCTTTCGCAGCAAATTGTGGTTTTTCGAGAAATATATCTTCAATTCTTTTTGGAACTTTCATGTACCTAGATTTTCCTTTGCGATACATTTTCTTAAGAATTTTTCTTTTATTATTTAATTCTTCTTCTGTTTCACCAGTGATATAAACGATAATAAATGTGTAGCCTTTCATCCAATCGGGTTTATCTTGAATCCCTAGTAAAATATCTTCGGCTACATCCGTAAATGTTATGTTTGAAATTAATTCTGGGAGTACATTCGGTTCTTTACATAAGCCAAATACTATATCTCTCATCTTAGGTTTGGGAAATAGTTTAATAGAGAGTTTTGTAATAATACCTATAGTACCAAATGAGCTAATAAACAAACCAATAAAATCTGGAATGGGACCTCTCGTAAACCAATAATCTGAAACCGCACAAGAGCCTAATTTATATAATTCTCCATCAGGGAGTACAACTTCTAATCCATTAATCATAGCACCGTGATCTCCGAATTTTTGGGACAAATAACCAGATCCATGAATTAACGCGTTCCCGGCAATTGTAACTGAAGGAGGTGCATCTGGAATTGGTGGTTGTAGCCTTGGATGATTTTCATTTAAGTACGCTAAAAGTTGTCCTGAAGTTACTCCTGCTTCTACAAGGGCAAACCGACTTAATTCGTTAACTTCTAATATTTTATTCATGCGTTTCATATCCATAACTATGCCTCCTTTTACGGGAATTACAAGCCCACTTAACGTTAAACCACCACCCATCGGAACTATTGGAACCTTTTCTCGATTTGCTAGTTTTATTATTTCTTGGACTTCCTTAGGTGTATTTGGCATTACTACAAAGTCTGCAGGGCGGGGAACTGATGCTCCCGGATCTTGGGAGTAAATATATAAATCTTCCGAACGATTCGAAGCAAAATCTTTCCCAACAATATCTTCCAATTCTTTTAAAACGTTTTTTTCATTCAAGATTTATAGCACGTTGCTGTAATTATTAATTATTTTTGATTTATTTGAATAAGAATTCAAATATTATAGTATTAATTCAAAATACTTTTTTTTCTATTTAAGTGTATAATTTATTAGAGTTTAAAAGAAACTTCAGAAAGTTAATTGGAGAATTTTTATTGTTAATAAAATTAATAAAAATATGAGTATTCAAGGGAAAAAAGAAGGGATTTGCCGACTTACTGGTACTACATTAATTTTCATAAGTCTTACTTTGTTAATAATTTTTAATTTTTTTATTCTAAACAATTTGATCTTATATCTAATCTTGATTCTAATTAATGTGCCTCCTTTAATTCTAAGTATTTTAATAAAGTTGGAACTAGATTTTATTACTAAAAATTCATTGAAATTCTTATTTACAATATCAACGATAGTTATAAGTCTCATTATTGTAACTATTTTTTTTAATTCGTTTTTAATGATTAAATTTGTTTTAATCGTTAGTTCTAATCTTTTGCTAACTATTTGTTGGCACTTTTCGCTTTCAATTTATAAAAAAAAGAAGATAATTTTCATTTTTAGTGGTACAGGTTATTGTATTTTAATTTTTATTTTATGGCTTACCAATTTTGTTTTGCATAACATTCTTGTACTTATCTTGTTTCCATTGCTCCTTGTTCTTATAGGGATTATGTTAATAATCATAGCGGAATTAAGTATGAAAAAAAAAGGTTTACTAAACTATATTTAAAAAAAGAATTATTCTCTCAATTTATCCCAGAATGATTTCAATTCTTCTTTAGGAAAGCTGTATTTAATATTGGATGGTATTGAAGGTTCATCTCTGAAAAACTGTGGGACATCATTCATGTCTTGTGTAATGCCTGCTTTTTCGTTAAATTTAATTTCTATTTTTAGTATATTTTTTCCAATTTCGATTACATCGTCTCTCGTTAAATTAAGATTGTACATAGCATTAATCGCATGAGCGATAAGTTCCATGTTTTCGTAACTGGGGCCAATAAAATAGCAGCATCCCATTGAATCCATAACTACGGTATAAATTTGCAATTCATACGACAAGTCAAATTTGCCTTTGTTTTCAATTAATTCACCGTAATTTTTATTTTGGCTTGCAACTCTACCCGCTATTGCTGCTCCAGAAGTGTGGTCGGCGCCCTGCGGAGAAGTAGCGAACGTTACCCCCATTCCCTTAAACACTCTTGGGTCATAACCAGAAATACCTTGCCCTTTTACTTGAGGAACTCTTTTTGCGTTTAATTTCTCACCAATATTTTTAACGCCATTTCCATACAGTTTTCCCAACTCCGTGTTGTTCCTTATTTCTTTATCCAAAATTTCAAACACTTTTTGATCGTTGCCCCATTCAATTTTTCCACAATCCATAGCAACTCCTACAGTACCACCAAATTCGATCGTGTCAATACCATTATCGTCGCATAAACGATCAATTTTAGCCAAGCTATCTAGATCGTCAATCATTAAATTAGAGCCATTTAGCGCCATTGTCTCGTATTCAAGACTAGAAGTTAAGTGATTACCATCTTCATCCACAATTAAATTAGAGCATTTTATTACGCAGTTAGGAGAACATGCCAATCGATTTTTTCCCCCTCGAGCCATTATAAGCTCGTGGAGTTTTTCTCCAGTAATATTTGCAATTTTATCAAAAGAACCCATGCGAAAGTTTTTAGTAGGAATTCCTCGATATTCGCTCATTGCTCTCATCATTAAAGGCGTTCCAAAGGTAGAAAAAACTTCTTTAGTTTTTGCCAAATTTTTTGCGAACGGAGTTGAAGTTTCCCTAAATTTTTTTAAATCGTGAACTTTAACTTTAGATTCTTTTGTGGGTTTAATTACTATAGCTTTAATTCCTTTAGAACCCATTACCGCCCCTAGACCTCCACGTGCGGCGTGCCTGCTAGGATAGCCTTCTAAATCATTAGCTGCAATAGTAGCAGCTTTCATCATAAATTCACCTGCTGGTCCAATGGAGTAAATACCTACATTTTCTCCGTATTTTTCTCTCAATCTTCGATGAAGCTCATAATTTCCTAATCCTTTATATTCGTTGCCTTGTAGTAATTTAATTCCATCATCAGTAATTAAAACGATTTTTAGTTCTGGAGAATTATTTTGCAACGCTAACGCCCTTATTCCATGCCTAGCGAGCATCATGGCACCTCTACCTCCGACATTAGCTTCTTTAATACCATTGGTTAAAGGACTTTTACTCCCTGCAGATGTACGAGCAGAATTTGGGAATGGACTTCCAGTAAGTGAGCCATTTGCTATAATAAGCTTGTTTTCTGGTCCAAGCGGGTCGCAATTCGGTGGAATTTCGTCGTGAACAATTTGAGATGTCAATCCACGACCTCCTAAAAGAAGATATTTTGAATCCCTAGTTATTTCTTCGTAAATAATCTTGTTTGAACTAACATCGATTCTTACAATGTAAAAAAAATTTACATTTTTCATAAGTAAAATAAAATTCGAAATTATTTTATCTTTACTTCCAAATTAATTGATTAATTCCTATACTTTGTGTATGGATGGGGAAAAAAAAAAGTTTTCGTTTAATGGTATCACGTAGATATTACAGCTTATTATAACAAAGTTTGGCGCTTTTAAATTCATGGACTTTACTAGACGCGTCAAAAAAGAAATCGTGAAGATCTCTGCCGA
>NJBI01000017.1 GCA_005222975.1 Promethearchaeota archaeon Loki_b31 | reverse complement strand
ATAAGTTATCCCCGGTAAGTCAGCTGATAGGTAGAAGGCAGTTAAATGCCTATAAATTCTTCGAGCATCGGGGTCTGAATTGGCATACAACATGTGATAATCTGAAATGGCTCCTAGCGTGATGAATCGCTTCCAACCATTTAATACCCATTCATCTCCATCTTGGACAGCGCTTAATTGAATTCCCGCGGCGTCATTACCCACATCAGGCTCTGTAACTGTAATTGAAGCCCATTTTTCCCCTTTAATAAGTGGTATCATGAACTTCTCTTTTTGGGCTTGGGTACCGAAAAGATGAATAGGGCCCGCCCCAAAAACGCTTGTAAGTAAAGGGTTTATATTAATCATGGATCGACCGACTTCTTCATTTAGTATGGTATATCCAGCATAACCTTGATCAAGCCCACCGAACTCTTCTTCTGCCAATATCATTAAAGGATGGAAACCTTTATCAATGCATAATTTGGAAGCTTCCCATTGGATTTCCATTGGATCCAAATTTTGCTCCAATAGTTTTATAGCCCGTGGTTGGAGTTCAGTATCAATGAAATTTTCACACTCATCAGCAAATTTTTTATTCTTCTCTGTCCACCATGGCATGTAATCTATCATCTTTATTAGAGCCCCTCCTTTTTATAATTTGCATATGCATCTTTTCCCATACCAAATTTCAAATTAACATCTCCAATTTCATTGAGTCCTTGCCATGAAATTTTTGCTAATTTTACTTTTTCACGCTCTATATAAAGGCTAGCAAGTTTAGCTTCTCCTAAAGTCTTTAAAACTGGTTGAATATCTTTTTTCTTCACTCCAAGTAAAGTTGCCATCTGATCCGCTTCCATATGTAAAGCTTGATTATATTCAAAACTTTTTGCTAATAATTTGAGCGCTCTTAATTCTAATTCTTCATACAAATTGATACACCTTTTTTCTTTTTAAATAAAAAAAATTTTTAATTTTAATAATTTAATATTAAGTAAATCTATTCCAATAAACTTAAAAAATAAAACTTAGAACGTTTCTAAACTAATTATAAGCAAATTTAATAAATCTTAAATAAATTGAAACAATACGAACAATTTTATATTAATTTAAATAATCTTTATTTTAGGAGTTTAAACCTAATTGATTGAAGTTAAAAATAATTAGAATAAAAAGTGAAAGATTTTGGATTTAAATGAAGTATTATTTGAATTTTCCAATAAAGAACGGTATAATGTATTTAAAAGTTTATATAATAAAGACAAGCGTCATAGTCAACTCGAAAAGGAATTGAATATTCCTGGATCTGAAATTTCGCGTCATCTAAAAAGATTATTTAAAAAGAATTTAATCAGTAAGAGCGCTAATAACATTTATGAGGTAACAAATATTGGAAAAATCTTCTTACAAATAATGAATATCTTTGAAGTGTCTTTGTATCATAAAGATTTCTTAAACACACATGAAATCACCGCTATACCCGTACACTTAATATTACAATTAGGAAAATTAAAATCTATTGAAGTTAGCAATAAGACTTTAGAAAATGTTGAATTATGGTCAAACTTAGTTAAAAATTCAGAGAATTTTATCTATGCGATCTCAGATCAATTTCAGAATTCACTTCTACCGATTATAGAAAAAAAAATCAAAGACCAATCAATTAAGATAAAGGCATTAGTAGATAAAAGTCTATTAAAATCTTACAAGATTCCTAGTGAATGGTCTCAAAAATTTCAGGATCCAATTGTATTTTATAAAAAATTACAAATATATCAAAATATTCGAATATTAAAAAAAATTAACTTTTCCCTTATAGCTTCTGATAAAGGTGCGATTCTTTTTTTAAGTAAAGTTGGACAAATCGATTATAGCCAATGTTTAATTGATAATAATGAATCCTTCATAAATTGGACAACAGAGTTATTTGAATGGTATTGGAAAAAAGGAAAGAATTTAAAACCTTTTATAAAAAAAGAGATTCTATCAATGAAGAAATAAACTTAAAAATTATTGATTTTTAAAGAAAATAATAATTGAACTAAATATAAATTTTTATATAAAAATACCAAGAATATAAGAAGAAAGTTCCAAAATGGATTCCTAAATTAATTTAGGAATATTATTTTTTTTATGGTTAGGTTTAAATATGAAATATTTTACTCAATATCGTAAAAAAACTTAGCAAAAAATCGTTAATAAAAGTTTGCTATTAAATTGAAAATCTTATATGGATAATCTTTAAACGTGTTAAATATCGATGACCATACTATGGATCAAATTTTAGCATTATGTCAGTAGATTTTTGGTATTATTTTGTATTTTACTCGAGTTCGATATTCAATATAGCCGTCCATTCCCTTAATGAGCATTTCCTCTTCGAATTTTATCCGGATTATTAAAGATAATACTCCGATTGCAGCGGGAATTAATGATATCCACGATCCTAACGCAATGGGCATACCAAGTATCATTAAAACTGCTCCCGAGTAGAGTGGATGGCGAACATGACTGTATAACCCTGTATCGATGAGTTTTTGGTCTTTGTTTATATCCAGTAGTTTTGATGCGTATGCATTTTGTACCATTGCGATATCCATGATTATTAGACCAATATTCGTAACTACAAGACTTATAATCTCCACCGTGAAAGGAATTGTAGACCATTGATTGCGGTAATCGAATACTGGTAATATTATTGCACCAATAAATCCGATAGCAAGAATCGGCAATACAAATTTATCTGATCCTGCGGAACTTTTTGTTTTCTCTGTGACACCGACTTTTTTCACCTTCATCCGGTTCCGAAGAACTCGCGGATTCTTCTTGTTTATGAGATAGAAACTGATTGTCAGGTTAATAACAAATGATATGATGAATAACCAAGCTTCAATCCATGACCAATCTTGAGCAAGGGGGAAAAATATGATTATAAATAAGACAGAAATGTATACTGGGATGAGCGCTATTGTCCAAAGAGGAAGCGGTTTATCACTCTCATCATTTTCATTTTGTGGTATTTCATTTGACATGGTTTTAATGAATGTTTATCAGAATTAAAAATTAATGAGAATAATTTTTAAATATGAAAGTAAATTTTTAATTAAGAGCGAAAAAAAATGAATGATTGGAAATCCTTGTTAAATGAGGACCCTATAGATTGGCTTTTAGAAGAAAATAATCCTTCAGTTCGATTTTTTGCTTTAACTGAAATTCTAAATAAGCCTGAAGATAATGCAGAGATTATTAAGGCAAAAGGGATATTCCTTTACATCTTCCGCAGAAAAAGAAATAGTAAGAGATGTCAAGGAGAAGCTATGCTATGTAGCTACTGATCCAGAAAAAGAAATGATTCTCTCAAAGAAAGTTTCTGGAATGGAAAAAAGTTTTATGTTACCCGATGGAGAGGTTATCAATGTAGGAATTAAAAGATTTTTAGCACCAGAAAGCTTTTTTAATCCGTCGGTATTAGGAAAAGAATTAGATCCTTTAGACAATATCCTAGTAGATGCCATTTCTGAATGTGATGTAGATCTAAGGCGAGATCTTTACAGTAACATCGTTCTCTCAGGAGGATCTACTATGTTTCCTGGTATTAAAGAGCGTTTAACAAAAGAAATAAAAGAATTGGTTCCAGAATCGATCGATGTAAGGATACTTTCTCCTCCTGAAAGAATGTATTCTGTTTGGATTGGCGGTTCAATATTAAGTTCTCTGAAAACATTTCGTAGAATGTGGATAACTCGCCGTGAATACAAAGAAATTGGACCAGGGGTAATCCATCGATGTTTTTAAACTTTTAAAACCTAATTAAATTTTTTTTTTTAATAATATTAACTATAATACTAATACAAATAAATGAAGAAGTAAGGGGTGGTAATAAAATAATGGAAAAATACATATCTGTTCTTAATAAATATATAAAACCCGACTCTAAAATAATATCAACAGCTATTATTGAAGATGAAAATAAGATTGTATATTCGTCAGATAATTGGGATATTAGTAACGATATAGAAAACATAAACACGACCTGGCGAAATTTAGATGAAAGATATATTACTATTTCTGGAATTAAGTATATAATTCTTCAAATCTCTACTGAAAGGCTTGTTGCTAGTACTTTAGATAAGAAGGGAAGCGTTATTGGGTTTAAAGAAGAAGAACGGAAAATTATTTGTAAAATTGAACCTGAAGGACAAATTCACCTAGGATTAATGGAAGCATCAAGAACTTTGGGAAAACTTAGGTCTAAAAAACCTTATTTAGAACCTGACACTCCTTTAGGAAAAGTCGAGGAAATAAAGTGGGCCACTCCAAAAGTTTTGCTCGATGAAACCCAAAATTTGCAAAGATTAGGTTTACTAAAAGCAGGTTTAAGCTTAGAAGAGGCTAGAGTTTATTTAACTTTGTTGAAAAAAGGAGAGAAAGGAGATAAAATTGGAAATATAAATAAAGAACTGGAAATCAAAAGAACTACAATATATCGAATAATTGATCGTTTAGTTAAAAATTATTGGGTAGAAAAGGTATCAAGAACTCCAAGTGGCATACAAATATATGTTGCAAGGCCACTAAATGCTTTAATCGATGAGATTATTCAAGATAAAGAGGAGGAATTAAATATATTAAAAAGTTTTCGGTATATAATGGGTGAGGATCTTGAAAATGGGTGGATTGATATTGTTGAAGCTAAAAAAGACTTTCAGGCATATGAAGAAAAATCGTACGACTTTAACACGCTTGGAATAAGAGGTGTAGATAAAGATTGCGGTCTTATAATTTTGGAATACGATAGAGCTATAGAAAATAAGATTGTGATTCGGGCAGCTTTACAATTATCGTACGAGAAAATTTGGAATAGTTTACAACCAGATAAAGGAAATAAAGAATATATTATTCAAGATTTAGAAGATATCAAAGTTGAAGACATAGAAATCCAAGATTACTTAGGAGCCATTATGTATTTAAAATTTAAAGCGGGAAGTGATGCGGCTAAGAATGTTGGAAGTGGTTGGATTACTCTTGCTAAACATGTCGCGATTCCTATTGACGATAAAATTTATGTCATCTGGGGCACAGAAGAGAAATTTCCAATTCTTTTGAGCATGATATTGAAACTCAAGTAAATCTACATTATTTCTTCTCTTATTTTATCATAAAAGTCTATAATTATTTTACTTCTCTCTTCTTGGACTACTGCAAAGTTCATAACATACCCAATATAATACAAGAATCCCTCGTCTTTATTAAAGAAATATTCATTTTCCCAGATGATGTACCCTATAATTTTACTGTTATTTTCACAAACATAAAAATTATGTGACTCTTCAACATTTTGAAGAAATTCCTTTCTTAACATAATATTAAACATTTCTTTAGTCCATGGTTCTGCAAAATTATCGTTTTCTATCCTTAAAACCTGAGGTATGTCTTTCTCTGTAGTAAACCTAATAATAATATTCAAGAACATCCCTCCTTTTTACAAATTTATAGAAAAATGAGCGTTAATACTTTAAATAATAAGTATATTAGAAAAAAAAAAAAAATTAATTTGTAGAATATATTTTGGAAGTTTTATTTTCTCTTCGATAATATTAATAGTACTATGCCTATAACGGCTAATGTTCCTCCTCCAGCACCTAGAGCAATAAGGAGTGTATTTCCAAGAGCATATGGTTCCATCGGTAAGCCCAATTCCTCCTTTGCTAACGCATTTACGATTTCATCCCTAAATTTTGGTAGCCAATCAAGAATTTTGGTCATTTGGACAGCAGAAAGATCATCATTATGTGTTCTTAAATCATCATATGTAGTACTGGATGATTCTGCCTGATACCACTTATTTATTCCACTTGCACTTACGAGTGAATATTCGCTTGTCTCATCCCAGAGTGCATCACATTGTGAAGCTGTTAAGCCTGTTGGACCTTCTGTTAAGCCAACTTCGAAGTAGGGAGGTCCTTCTATAGGTGGATCACGTTCACTTAAAAATCCATCAGGTAAAATACTTAGACCCTGAATAGTACCGTCAGCCCATTGTTCATAGAATGCGATTTGTGCTAGTTCTGGTACAGTATATCCTGTTTCATAAAATATAAGTTGTGGAACTCGTACTGTGAAAAAAGCACCCAACCAGGTTAGAAGTACTGTTAATTCACCTGCAGATATACCAAACGTTGTTATTAATGTACTTTGAAGAGTTGTGTTTGTAATTGCTTCAAGCCAGACTAAGATACCATTCATATTAACAAAAGTGTAAGCGTTTGCTTCATCCCATAAATTCATAGTTTCAGTAAGTGAAAGTCCACTAGGACTTGGTAATCCAACTTCGAAATATGGCGGACCCGCAAAGTCAGCACTAAGTTCATTTAAAAATCCACCAGGTAAAACCGCTGCCCCCTGAATAGTACCGTTAGCCCATTGTTCATAGAATGCGAATTGTGCTAGTTCTGGTACGGTATACCCTGTTTCGTCAAAAAGCAAAAGTGGAACTAGAATAGTCATAAAACTCCCTAGCCAATCTAATAGTATGAGTAATTGAGTTGAATTGAGGGAAAATATTCCCATTAAATAACCTCGTAGGGTTAAATCTCCTTGCATCGCACCAACCCATACTAAAATCCCACTATCGTTTACAAATGAGGATGAATTTGAATCATCCCAAAGAGCCATGCATGTGAGTATTGTAATGTTAGTGGGATTTGGAACGCCTGCTTCAAAACCTTTAGTATCTGGTGGTAGCGTATCCTTGAAGAGACTTAAATCAATTCCATCTTCGACAACGGATGCGTTAGCCCACTGAGCGTAAAATACTAATTCAGCATACTGTTCTATGGTATATTGTGGTGAATATGTTGATTTAACCACAACTTCCCATAGATAGTTACTTATATAGCCAGCAAGAGCTTCAAGTTGACCCCATGTAGCATTGTAATAGAGTTGCATGGTTTGATTTAGCGTCTGGTCACCTAAACTTACATTAAGGTAGAGTTCCATATAACCCAGAAGACCCATCCCCAATTCAATATCTGTAATTAATCCTGGTAAAGGACCCACGCCATACAGTAAATTATTTTGAGCAGTAACGGTATAACCAAGGTTTACCACATCATAATCACCCATTAGCGTATCATAATAGTCTGAAACCCCTTGGGGCGTGATATATCCATAATCTGCTTGAAATGTAGGGCTATTAAAGAATTGATCCTTAGCAGCAGGAAAACCAATGATACCAGCAATGCCAGTTATTGTTTGGTTTATCGCTAAGGCTGCTCCTGAACCGTTGATAATAAACGGTAATTGGGCTAAAAACTCATCCTTAAGACCATCTAAGACAGCAGGAGTTGTAAGAACGGGCAGTTGAGCTTCTAAGGAAGTAAGTGCTCCGTCTTCAACACCCAAAAGTACATCCGGTGTAGCTAAAGGGGGTAACTGTTCTTCTAAAGATGGAAGGGCTTCCTCTTCAATAGCTAAAAGGGCGTCAGGAACTCCTTCAGCAATTTGGTCGACGAACATTTGGTTTACAAAAAATCCTGTTGGTATTAAAACACCACCAACAACGATTAAAATTATTCCTATTATTAATTTAGATTTGGACATAAATAATATTTGGTTAGTAGTATATTTAAAAGTTATCACAAATATCTTATTCAAATAGCTAATTTTAACAAAATTTACAAGTTAGACGATACGTAAAAAATTGATCGAACCGAAGTAAATAATTGATCGAACCGAAGTAAAAAATAGTAAAAATTGGACTTACATAATAATATAAATCATGTTTTATGATCATAACATAACTAAGTGTTTTATTATAAAATATAATAAATGGTGAGTTCATTGTCAGATCAAGATTTGAATTCTCTTTGGCGAGATTTTGATATTGAAACTCAAGTAAATCTACACTCTTTCTTCTCTCATTTTGTTATAAAAGTCTATAATTATTTTACTTCTCTCTTCTGCGATTTGTTTAGAGACTTCTAAGTACAATCCATCCTTTAATTTCAAGATTTTATTTTCCAAATGGTTAATTACTTGTTCGATGCCCCCTTTATTTCTTAAAGTAAATCCATAGTCTTATAAAATTTCTTTTCCAAAAAAATATTTATTTTGTTTCATCTTTAGCTGATATTCTACGTAATTATTTTCCCAAATGTCAATTAAATCTCTGAATCTTTTCGGAAAATCATCTAATTTTTGATTAATCAATTCTCTTGCTTTTTCCTTACCTTTAGGAGTAATATGATAAATTCTTTGAAAATTCTCAACAGCTTGTATATAATCAAGATGAATTAATTTATGTTTAAAATTCCTAAATGAACGCGCCTTATTAATAATAAAATTCAACTCACCAGAAGTAAAAAAAGGATTCTCTTTATCTTTTGAAAAAATTTCACAAATATAGTAAATACATATTAAATTTCTCTTTAAACCGTCTCCCTTTTCAAAAATTAACTGTAACGGATTTGGAATTTGAATCAAATGATTTTCAATTTTTTTTTTAAAAATTAAGATTCTATTTTTTAATTTACTTATCTGTTTGTCTAATTGACTATAATAATTCCTTACAAATATCTTATCGGTTTTACTTTCCAAGATAGTAAGAGCATAATCTCGAAAATTTACAGCATGAAGCATTTGATGACAATTTATACAAATAAACACACATTCTTGAATAATTAGATTTTCAATTAACCAATCAATATCCTTTTTTTTATATTCTTTACCAAATTCTATTTTTTCAAGATCATCTCTAAAAATATCTTCATTAGTATGATGAGCAACAAAACAATTGAGGTGTTCATTAATATTAGCTTTTCGACAAATAGGACAAACATAATCATTTCCAAATAGAAACTGAATACTATATTTTTTTTTAACGAATGCTAAAGTCGATTTTCTAATACCATCTTTTATCATTGTTTTTTGTTGAGCTTGAGTGTAATTTTTAGACATTTTAGTTTTTTCTTTTTTTTGGTTGTAATATATGCTTACTAATGACTTCAATTTGATTAAAACATCTGATGGATTTTCATTGATATTTTCTAAGGATAGTTTCTGAAGAAATGTAAAAATCGGTGAAAAATTATATATTACATGATGTTTAGAAAAATGGCAATTCAGACATGCTAAACCTAATCCACCAATTTGAGTCTGCATTAATTTAATAGCTCTCTCAAATTTTAAGTTTAGAATAGTATGAGGAAGGATATATTTAAATTCTTTTCTTGTTATGAGTTTTTTGTAATTTTTGAGTAGATGGTGATGGGAGAGAGCAGGTAAGAATCTGTAATCAACATTGAATTGACAAGTTCCATTATTTCCTTGACATATTCCATTGTAATGAATATCTATTTTCATCTGTAAATCTTTTTTCAAATAAGTAATTGTAATATCATCAATTAATTTATACAAATTCCTAAAATTCCTAATCGATACTTGAGTAGATTTTTGGAATGTATCATGATGACGTGATCTAATATTAAAATCAAGATTTTGTCTTAAATACTGAATAATCTTCGTTGAAAAAACAACCCAAGATTTTAAGGAAACTATATTTTTATCATGAGTTTCTTTTGCTACTTCAGTAATATTTATTTTTTGTTTGGTCTCATTTAATAATTTTATTTTTATAAGAAGCTTAACGATAAGTTGAATATAATTCTTAATATATTGTCTAAAATCGGCATCAGCTTGAATTCTATTGTATAAACTCGGAACCTTTTTGATTTCTATTTGTCTGAAAACAGAATCTCTTATAGAAACTATATTTTCTAAAATTTCCTTTTCTACTAAATTGTAAATAGTAATTTGTCTTAATTCAACTAAAACATATTTTGCAATTTTTTCTCTTAATTCTTCAGGAATATAAGTGTTAGGTCTTAATTCTGGAAAACAGAAAGGGCAAGCTATTTTTGGTTCTTGTCTTCTTTTTATATTCTTGTATATATCTTTAAATTCTTTATTGCATTCCTTACATCTAAAAATTATTTTATTTTCATCAGATTTGTATGTAGTGAGCATTTTAGCATTGTTTTCTTCAGCTATTTTTTTTAAATCATTATTGATTTCTTCTATTGAACGAATAACAATGTTATTTTCTGAGGACATTAATTCTTTATTATATTCTTTATATCGCTGTTCTAATCTGAGGGTTAAATCATTAAAAAGATTAGAAAATTCTTGTATTTTTGACTCAATAATTTCCGCTGCAAAATCTGCGCCTTGTTTTGTAATTGTATAAATTTTTACAAAGCTATGTTTTTTTTTAGAAATTGTTCCGCAGTATTGAACAAAATTTTCGTCTAACAGTTCCCTTCTAATATTATTAAAAAAAAATTCAGATCTGCTAAGAATCTGACTTAATTCCTTTCCAGAAAAAAAAAACTTATCAATTTCATTCTTTTTTGGAAATATATCACAAATATAATATATCGTTAAAATTCCTAATTGTAGAGATTCCCCGAACTTAAAAATTTTGCCTAGAAGTTCTTCTTGAGTACATTTAACTGTCATGATACTTTTAGGTTTTTGATTTTGAAAGGGAATTTTATATTTTGTCTCATCAAGTATATCAATATTATCTTGATAAGTGAACTTAGTTTTTACTAAATCACAGATTGCGGATTTTGTAAATTTTCCAGTTAATCCTTCACTAAAAAATTCATGATAAGCAGAAAATCTATCAAATGAAGTTATTTTTGCTTTCTTGATTTCTTTACTTTCGGGATTCAATCCAAGAAGACAACGGCATGTCCCGACATTTAGGATTTGATCATAATTACTCTTGATTTCTTTTAAACTCATTTCGCGCTTATTTTCTGGAGAATTAATGATCTCATTGCGCTTTAATATGGTCTTTTGATAATCCTTCAAATAATTTCGGAGATTTTTAGAAAGTGATTTAAGCGTTTGATGATCAATGAGAATCTCGGAATGAGCTCTCAGGTGCTTGAGAATCCTCGTATATTGAATAGTAATTTCATCCATTCCATCCTTAATCGTCTTATTCACGAGATTTGGTTTTGAATCATCTCCCTTTTTAAGTGCCTTAATTTGTTTCTTGGTTAATTGCTTGAGATACGCATTCGAAATCGTATCCATGTAACGTGAAATAATGGACACACCCCTTCCAGCCGTGATGCAATACACCCATCCCTCTACAAACGAGGTAACTTCATTATGAAATTTTGATTTTACACCCTCGAGTAATTCACTTGGGGGGAGTCCTGCTTTATCAAACAAGCACGCTAGGGCAGCATCCACGAAATCAACGATTCTTTCATCAACATATACTAAAGGAATGTGATGTTTCTTGCATTTAGGATGCTTCCCAAAACCTAAGAACCTAAATTTAAGAGGCTTAACTCGTGTCATGTACTCGCATCCAAAAGTAGGGCAGATTGCTACACGATCCTCTCCCACGGTTTTCCGTGATACATTGGTGTATGCTTTCATGAAGTTAATCTCTCCTCAAGTTGCTTTTTTAATTTTTGCTTCTTAATTGGGGTGACTTCGATTAAATCTTCAAGTTCTTCTTCTAAATTGTTGTAGTTTATTTCAAGTTCCTCAAAGAATTCGCTAAATTGCGCATTCAAGCATTTTTTCACTAAACAAAGGTGTTGTGCTAATGTCACGCTAAATTTGAGAAATTTAGGATGAGTGTAAAAGCTTTCTTCTGAAAAATAGGGAAGTAACATGGATAATTTCTCAGTTATTTCTGAGAGTTTATTTAATGGTGTTTTATTATTGTCAAAAAAGAGAGATTGAATCCCTTGCTCAAGTGTTTGTCCATTTTTCTTAAGCTTTTTTAACAAGATTATGAATTCACGAGTTAATGATTCAATTTCTTGCTTTCGACTGAGAAATTTAGTGTTTGTATCATTTTCGGCAAGATTAGGAGTGGATCGAAATCGATATCTTATCACTTCAGTCTTGTAATTGAAAAAAGTTCGGAGTTGGCGTGAAAGTTCTTTTATTTTTCTTGCGCCCTCAATTTCATACCATTCATTAAAAATATCATAATATTCTGATCCAATATAAGAATCTTCAATATAGTTTGTCATAATTTATTATCATAATTCTTTTACTACCTAATTATGGCATATATATTTAAAGAACAAATTGTGACAAGAAGTTTTATGTTCGAATATAGGACTTGAAAGGAAAGAAAAATGAAGGTGGTTTTCAAAAAAGTATAAAAATTTAGATATTACACTTCCTTTTTTATTTCATAATAAAAATCTAAGATAATTTTCTGTCTTTCTTTTGCTATTTCTTTTGAAATGTCTAAATACATTCGATCTTTTAATTTTATTATTTTTTTTTCTAAATGTTCAATTACTTTCTCTATTCCACCATTTTTCAATTTAAATGAATATATAATTGTTCTGTATAAACCTATTGCTCCAAGCGCGTCTAGTTTATCTGCGTCCGACAATATTTTAGCTTCAAGAGTTTTAGGTTTAATGTTATTCGAAAAAGAATGTGCTCGAATGCTGTGAATAATATTTGCAATATTGTCAATACTAATGTTGAAGTTAGTTTTTTGTAGAAATTTTTCAGCCATTTCAGCGGATATTTCAGCGTGATTCTTTGCATCATTTTTTTTCTCATAAATTCTACCAACATCGTGAAGTAAGGCAGCTATTTTAATTATCAATAAATTCGCATTTAAAGCAGTCCCTATTTCCACACATAAATTAAGTACTCGTTTAACGTGTTTAAAACCATGGAGATCGTCATTTTCAGAATTATTATATGCGAAAGTTCTTACAGCTGAAAGTATTTCGTCGACATTCATGATATTCATTATTAGTAAAAGGAAAAAATTGATTTAATTAAAAAATAAATTGTTAAAATAAAAATAGTTATAAAATGTAAGAGTTGGATAATATTGTAGATTAAACTTCTTCTCCCCGTCTTCTGGCTTCAATTTCTTTTAGATCTTTTCTTAAAACTTTACCAACGAGGGTTTCGGGTAGTTCTTTTCTAAATTCTATAAATTTAGGAACTTTATAAACAGCGACAGTTTGTCTACAGAATTCTTTTATTTCAGCTTCCATTTCTTCACTTTCATTATATCCATCCTTAAGAACAATATACGCCTTTACTTTTTCACTACCGGGCATATCCGGATTAGGAAGCCCAATTACGGCAGCATTTTCAATAGCTTCGTGTTCAAATAATACATCTTCCAATTCTCTCGGGTAAACTTTAAAACCGCTAACATTTATCATGTCCTTCTTCCTATCAACTATAAAGAAATAGCCATCTTCGTCCATTTTCGCGATATCTCCTGTTAAAAGCCAGTCACCCTTTATTTGACCAGTAGTTTCTTCAGGCTTGTTCCAATAACCTTTCATAACTTGAGGTCCTTTTATCATAATTTCACCCGATTCTCCAAGAGGTATAATTTTGGTATAATCGTCAATATCTACGATTTTTAGTTCCGTATCAGGAATTGGCATTCCAACAGAACCTATCTTCCTTTCTCCTTGAACAGGATTAGTAGTAGCAACCGGTGACGTCTCTGTCAGTCCGTAACCCTCGAGAATTTTACCGCCTGTCCTCGCTTCAAATTCCTTAAGAACCTCTGGGGGCATCGGTGCTGCTCCAGTATTACAAATTCTTATAGATTTAAGATCTTTTGCATAATCTTCTAAGTCGTCCCGTTCTAACAAACGCATGTACATTGTTGGTACCCCTGGAAACATTGATGGACGAGTAGCTTTAATTAATTCGAATAAAGACTTTTGATCGCGGGGGTCTGGATTTAAAGCGATGGTGGAGCCATTATAAATCAAGATATTCATACATACCGTTTGACCGTATATATGGAATAGTGGTAAATTAGTAAGCCCTGTATCTTTACCCCTTTTTACTTCCGCACCTAACCATCTGTGAGTTGCTATGCAATTAGAGACAATATTACTATGAGTAAGCATTGCGCCTTTAGGCAATCCGGTTGTACCTCCCGTATATTGTAAGCACGCAATATCTTCTTGACCATTTGTTTCGAATTTTGGGGGATTAGGTTTTGTGTTATTAATTAAATTAATAAACTGCATCGTTCCAGCGATCTCAGGTGGGTTTCTTGGCGCCATCATTGTATAATCGAGAACATTTGTTATTATAACATGTCTCAACCGGGTTCTATCTCTTATTTTATTAATTTTGTCAACTTGGTTGTCCCAAGCTATTAGGATCTCTGCTCCAGAGTCATTAAGCTGATAAGCCAACTCGTGTTCAGTGTGGAGAACGCTACAAGCCGTAACAATTCCGCCTGCTTTTAATATAGCGTAATAACTGAAAATAAATTGGGGGAAGTTTGGAATCATAATTGCTACGACATCTCCTCTTTTAACTCCTAAATTGACGAGAGCAGTTGCGAGTCTATCAGCAATACCTTTGAACTTTTTGTACGTGATCTTGCTTTTCATAAACCAAATTGCAGTTCGACCGCCAAAATCCTTTGCAGAATTATCTAAAAATTCGTAGATATTCAAATTAGGATAATCTATATGATGGGGTACATTCTCGTCGTAATGTTCCAGCCAAGGTTTTTTTGCATAAGGGTTTTCACTCATTTTTCAAACCTTCTATTTTAAATATATATTGATTTTATTATTTTACATCTTTTCTTTTTAATTTATTTTTGAAATAAAATGAGTTAGAATTTAAATATTTTCTGTAATGTTATCTATTGCGAAATCAGCGGATTCGCATACGTAGTCACAGTTATCGTGAATTAGGTTTTTTAAAGCTGAAATTACCTCAGGCGTGGCTATTTTAATTTTTCCTAAGGCTTCAGACGCTCTCCATCTAACATCTGGTTTTTTATCATCTAACGCTCTTAGTAAAGAAGGAATAGCTTTCTCCGAAATGGTTCCAATTTTACCTAACGAAAGAGCAGCTTCTCTCCTTACAATAGTTTTTTTATCGTTCAAGGCTTCTTCTAAAGCTATTAGTGTTTCTTCTGAATCTTTACCAATTGCTCCTAGATTTCGAGCTGCTTCTACACGCACTAAAGTTTTTTCACCTTTTAATGAAGTTACCAAATGAGGGATTGCCTCAATCGCATCTAATCCAATCCCTCCAATCGCTGAAATTATGACGATTTTCATCTTTTTATTAGCATTTTGAAGCGCGTTAGTTAAAGCAGGAACGGCTTCTTTACCTAAGCTCCGTAAAGAATCAGCTGCTTTTCCTCTGACTTCTTCTTTCTTATCTTTTAACATTAACTCTAATTTTTCAATTATTTCTGGACTTTTTATATTTAACTCTCCTAAACTTTCGACTACACATTTTCTAACAACTCTATTTTTATGGTTTAAGGCATTTAGTAGATGAGAAACAGACGCTTCACCAATTTGAGTAAGTGTATTAACAATATGATACCTAACCCTCCAATCCTTGTCATCAAGCGCGCCTATTAATGTAGGAATTGCTTTAATTGTACCTCTTCCAATACCACTCATTGCTCGTGCTGAAGCGGTTCTAACAGCCCAACTTGGATCGCTAATACAACTCATTAAATCGGAGATAACCTCGAAAGCTTCAGATCCCAATAAACTTAAGGCCTCAGCTGCTTTAGTGCGCACCTCTTCGTTTTCATCTTTTAGTGCGTTTTTAAGAGAATTTAGAGATTCGTTCGTAGCTTTACCAATTTTTCCAAGTGAAGTAACTACGGCAGTTCTGATAGAGACTTCATTATCAGAAGAACATTTAGACAATTTTAGTATTGCGGATTCAGCAAGTTTTCCAATTTTTCCTAAAGATCTAACTGCTTCTCGACGGATACTCCAATCTTCATCATCTAGGTATTCAGTTATTTTAAGCACTGCATTTTCGCCAGATTTCTCTCCTATTTCACCTAACACAAATATTGAATTAAACCGGATAGAGCGGATTTCACTATCCATATTTTTTATTACTTCACCAATAACAGATGAATCTTTTTCAATTCTTGATAAAACTAAATCAATTCTTGCATTCCTTAACAATTGTTCTAAAGAAGCTGACATTCTTTATCACCCTATATTCCTAGATAGACTTTTTTAATTCGAGGTTCTTTTTCTAACTGTTCTTTTGTGCCCCTCATTTCTATTTTGCCTTCTTCCAATAGATGTATGGTTTCACCAACTTCCATTGCTAATACAGCATCTTGTTCAACTAGTAAAGTTGTAGTCCCCTCTTTTTTAATCTTATTTACTGCTTCAAATATTCTATCCTTTATTTTAGGAGCTAAACCCAATGAAGGTTCATCTAACAAAAGTAATTTTGGATTTGCCATAATTGCACGACCGATTGCGAGCATCTGTTGTTCGCCTCCACTCAACGTTCCTGCTCTTTGTTTTTTCCTTTCTTTAAGGCGAGGGAAAACTTCAAATACAAAATCTAATAACTCGTGAAATCTTTTTCTATCCTTTAAAACATATGCCCCTAGTTCCAAGTTTTCCATTACGCTCATATCATAAAATAAGCGCCGACGCTCTGGACAATGAGCTATTCCTTTTTTGGCGATTTTATGAGCTTTTAAGCCGTCAATTCTTTCTCCCAAAAATTCAATTTTCCCTCTATCTGGTTCTTCTAATCCTGATATAACTCTTAGAAGAGTTGATTTTCCCGCTCCGTTAGGACCGATAACGGCATCCAGAGCTCTATCTTCTACCGTTAAATTGATTTCTTCGAGAGCTCTAGCTTTTCCATAATAATGATATATTTTTCTCATTTCAAGCAAGGTGTTCACTTCCTCTTCCTAAATACGCTTCTAATACAATTTTGTTGTTTGCAACCTCTTGTGGAGGGCCTTCGGTTATATATTTACCTTGGTGCATAGCAACTACTCTAGGTACGAGGTGCATTAGTTCTCGTAAAACATGTCCGGTCATAAATACAGTTACTCCATCATCATGCAATTTTATTATCAAATCTGTTATACCCTCTTGTTCTTCGCGAGACAGTCCGCTAAATGGCTCGTCTAAAAGAAGTAATTGAGGATTAGTGCCTAACGCTTTTCCTATTTGCAATTTTCTCAAATCGCCATGAGGTAATATTATGGGAGGTATTCTAGCTTTGTCAACAAGACCAACTGCAGCTAAAATAGAACTCGCGTATTCGTCTATACCATATTGTTTAGCTACTTTTTTACCTCTTGGTGAAAGGCAAGAGACTGATATATTATCAAGGAGTGTCATAAATCGAAATGATCGAACAAGTTGGAATGTTCTCGCAATACCTAAATTTACTATTTTATATGGTTTCATACCTGTTATATCACGACCATCAAACCTAACCGTCCCCGAATTGGGTTTCTCTAATCCTGAAATTAAGTTAAATAATGTAGTTTTTCCAGCGCCATTAGGACCTATTAAGCCTGTAAATTCTCCCCGTCTTACTTCAAAACTAAAATCGTTAACAGCTGTTAAACCACTATATTTTTTGGTTAAATTCTTAACTTCTAAGATCGTTCCCATTTTTTTTATTTCACACTCAATATATTAATTTAAGATAATTCATCTTCCCAATAAGATGTCCCACAAATCTTTTAATCGTTCTAATGCGGGTTTTAACACTCCCCCCGAGGCAAATCGAATAATAATTATAAGAATAATTGAAAAAATAAGGAGGCTGATTTCAGCAAAATCTACAAAAATTGCGGTCAAAAATACGAAAAGGAAAGCACCAAGTGCAGAACCAGATATCGTAGCCAATCCTCCTAATGCGGCTATGATTATTGCATAAAAAGAGTATAACGGTTGAAATATCAACGGACTTACTGATCTATTAAACATCGCAAATAATCCACCCGCCAAACCTGCAAATAAACCACTGATCATAAATGCAATAATTTTATATTTAGTTATATTTATTCCTGCTGCCTCTGATCCGGTCTCATCATCTCGTATTGATTTAAATAATGTACCAATATTGAGTTTTGTTATTCGAATTAAAACTATAAGAGTTATAATCATGAAAATTAAAACTATATAATAGATCACAACAGTACTAGAAGACAGTGCAGGAAGACCTGATATTCCTTCATCCCCATGTAAAATAGGTTTTAAAGGATTTAATGCAAATATATTTTGACATATTATCCCTATAACCAGAGTACCTAGAGCAAGGTAAGGTCCCTTTAATCTTAAGGTAATATAACCAAGTCCAAGACCGATCAATCCTGCGGCAAGAACACCAAAAAACAATGCACTTAACCAATGGAAATTATAAAACTTAAGTAATTCGGCGGTTACATATCCCGCGATCCCTAAGAAAATGGCATGCCCGAAACTTACTTTACCCGTAAATCCAGTAAGTAAATCCCAACTTGCGGCATAAATTGAATAAATCATGGCAAGTATGAATATTCCTAAAAAGTACGAGTTAGTCGTTAGTAAAGGGAAAGAAAGCAAACCAAGAATACATAATACCGTGAGACTTCCTTTAAAGTCTCTAATCCAATGTTTAAAGTAGTTTGGAAATCCAAGCACTTTTTCTCGAAACCTTTGAGTTTTATTTGGCATTCATAACTCACTCTTTTAGTTATATTTATATTTGATATTTTAATGAATTGTTAATCAATTTCTTTTTTACCGAACAGACCTCTTGGTCTTAATAATAAAATGAATATCAACACAATTATAGGCATGAGGGATGATATGAGGGGATGGATAAAATACGCTGTGTAAATTCTAACATAACCCAAAATGAACGCTCCAATTAAACTTCCTTTTAGGCTACCCATACCACCAAGAATGACTATTGCTATAGAATCAGTCAATACCATCCAACCAAGATAAGGGGCAACCCTATCGAGTGGTACATAAAAAACTGCTGCTAAACCAGCTAAAAAAGCTGAGATCATTAAAGTATACATCACTACTCTATTAACATTTATACCCATTAAACTAGCAGCCTCTCGATCCTGAGAGACGGCTCTGATAGATTTTCCCAATCGTGTTTTATTTATAAAGGTCATCAAGATGAAAATTATTAGAAGTGAAGCAACTATTACGATTATTTGATGTAATTGAACTTGAACACCCAGAATAACAAAATTTTCGTTCCAGATTGAAGAAATCGATTGTGTCCGGGGTTCATATACATTAACCAATTGTTCGGCAAAAAAACCAAAGGCGAACGTACCAATCATAACACCTACTTCATTATCCTGCAGCGGTTTAATTAATAGTAGATACAATAACATTCCGATAATTACAATTAAGATCAATGTTATGAACATCCCAAATAAAAATCCAAAATCACCCGGAACAGTTATTAAACTTGACCAAGTAAAGTAAAAGATATAAGCGGATAACAGATAAAACGCTCCATGAGCTAAATTCAAAATTCTTCCTACTCCATAAACTAACGAATAACCGATAGCTAGTAAACCATATATAGAGCTTTGGACAAGACCGTATATTAAAAATTCTACAATCAATTCAATTATACCTTATCAGTTTTATCAAAACAATAAGATCCGAGCAAATTGGTCTTACTTAAAAATCTTTCAATATTAAAATGTATTTAGATTACATTCTATAAAAAGGTTACTTTCTGCCAATTCCAATTAAGGTGGAATTAATTTGATTTTTAACTAATTTTCGTAATAATGTAAATCTTTATATATTAGTTTGTCTAAAATATATTCAAATTTAAATATAAAAAAGTGATAAAACAAAATGGAAAAATTAACAAAAAGAATTTTAGCCATCGTCATAATTGCAATTATCGGAGTTGGAGTTGGGGTTACTGTATGGTTTTTCGTAGCACCTTATGGCTGGAGTGCTACGGATTGTCCTGGTGCACCTGCTGGCATAACTGAAGACCAAATAATAAAAATTGGTATAGCGGGAGATACGAAACGTATACATGGAGAGGGACAAGTTCATGGAGCTTGGCTCGCTGCATATCAAATTAATACAGGAACAGGATCGATAGGATCGCAATATCCTGGCGGAGGTATCTTAATCGGTGGGAAACGGTATTACATTGGTATAACTTCTGAAGACACTGACGAGGCAAACCCCATTTTAGATACTACAAAAGGTAAAGCAGCGGCAGACAGACTTGTATCCTATAAAAATGTGCAATTTGCTGCCGGAGGGTTTAGAACCGAATCTTTGTTAGCTTATCGAGATGTCTTTATGGATAATAAGATCCCATTCATTAACATTGGTTCTGCAACAGATTCGTTTACCGAAGATGTACTTAACAATTATGAGCAATACAAATACTTTTTCCAGCTTACCCCCATTAAAGGCACTGATTTGGCAAAGGAATTGATTGCATTGATATTAACTTCTTCAATTGTTGCAAGTTCTCTTCCTGCTGCGTATGGTGGATATGACTATCCGGTAGTAAGATTTTCTTTTGTAAGAGAGAGTTTAGAATGGACGGAAGGATTTGCTCAGGCAATAACAGCTTATTTAACTAATTCAAGTGGAGCGAATCCATATATGGTTATGTATTATACTGATGTGGATATAGAAATCCCTCAAGATATAGGACCAACCGAAATGGATGCCCACTGGGCTACGCTTGATGCTGCTAACACTCAGATTGTTATTCCAATCATATCTGGTGAAGCAGGATTAATATTTAGCAATTCCTATGGAGATAATGAACCGGGTATGATACCTATAGGAATAAATGTAATGTCTCAGGATGCTACTTACTGGGAGCAAACAGCTGGAAGATGTGAGTATGGCATTACATTAGAATCGGTTATACGTACAAATAAAACATCCTATACCATAGACATATGGGACGATTATGTAGCTAAATGGGGCGATATGCCGATTTATACCGCAGTGGGAGGCTTTGATGCGGTCTCACAATATGCTTGGGCAATTAATACTTCACAATCCTTAAATTCCGATACCATTGTGTTAACTTTGGAATCCATGACGACTACTAATCCTGTGGAAGGAATGTCTGCTTTTGGTGCATATGATAATGCAGACACTCCACCAAATGATAAAACAAGGCATTGTATCGTTGAAGGCTGGCCTTATGGAACTGCTCTTGCTATACAATGGCATAATGAAGCTAAAAAGCTAGTTCCGGGTATTGGAATATATCCCAGTGGTATCTGGGCTACAATTCTAGGTAAATCAGCTCCATATACTTATGAGCTTGTTGGTATGCAAAACGTTAAGTATCCAACCTGGGCATTGAATCCACCTACTCCTCCAACTTAAAAAAATCTTAACTTTTTTTTTTTAATTTAATAATATGAATAATTTAGTTAATTTATATCGAATTGAAGCCATCGTGCTAAAATGTAAGTCTTATTCCGTATAACTAGCTGTTAGATTTTATTCTATAGTTGAAACTTTCGACCTCGTTAACTAGTTTATTTTTAGCTAAATCAAATACAACTTTAAGAGAGTACACACGACCTGATGTGAAACTTTCAGCTAAAAATAATATCACAATGACGTTTTTTTCGTCTTTCTTGATAACCGGTATAATAAATTCCCATTTGGAAAAAAAAGAATATTTCTTGCTCACCAAAACTGCTTTTTCAAACAATTTCATTTCATTAGAGAACATTTTTATTTCAGATTCTATTAATTTAGAATTCTTCGAACGAAATTGGAATTTTTTAATCAGTTTGAATGATATATTTTCCTCTGATTTCTTATTTTCGTAAACTAAATAAGTGAAAGGAAAAATACCTGGAATGTATTGCATATTTTTAGGTAATCTGAATTGGACCCATATTTTGGTTAAAATTCGATAAGTAAAATACACGACATAAAAACCTAAAAAATAATTTACCAAGTTTGAAAAATATAACTCTGGCCAGAGGAAGAAAATAGTGAAGTAAAATAATATAATACTTCCAGATATTGTTGCTAAGAAAATATTTATTGCCCTATCGATAAAAAATCGATATCTTTTTTTTGAAAGTGGGTAAAATAGCGGAATCTTGGAGGTTGTAAGAAAATCGAGTATATTGTGCATACTATAAAATAAAAATCCGATTAGCCATGCTAGAAAGAACTGTTCTCCTGTAATTATTGAAAATATACTTCCTGTAATCGCGGTAACAATTGCCGCGTAGAAAAAAGAATGTGAAATCCCTTTATGTGCTAAAAGATTTGATTTTTTTATTAATTGTAATGGTTCTAAAATGATGTCGAAGTCAGCTAAAACAGACATCACACCAGCATATAAGACAATACTAAAACTCAATTTATTCAGAGTGAAAATGCTAATTAATATTCCAATTAAAAAATGAGAGAAGAAATCCATTTAATATCAAGTTATAAAATTAAAATCAGTTTTTTAAATTTCATATTTTAAAAATTATTAATTTACAATTCCTCTTTCTTTTAACCATGATTTAACATGTTTACGCATTTTATCTCTAATTTCTCTGAATTTGATAAGTTTTTCTTTCTCTGTGCCCTCAATCGAAGCCGGGTCTTCAAAAGGCCAATATAATTTAATTTCCACACCGGGAATGATAGGGCACATTTCTTCAGCTTTTTGACAGACTGTGATTACAATTTTAAAATGTATTTTATCTAAATATTGATTTAACGATTTTGAGTAATGGCTACTCATATCATAGCCAATTTCCTCCATAACTTTAATTGTGTAAGGGTTAACTCCTTTAGGCACAAATCCCGCACTATAGATGTCAAAACGCTTGCTCGCATATCTCCTTAAAAAAGCTTCTGCCATTTGACTGCGTGCTGAATTTCCCGTACAAAGAACAATTAATTTAGTTTTATTCAAACTTACATCATCTCCCTTCTTCACTCTTAATTTAGCTTATTTTCACGTTCTTATTGATAAATTTCATGTTTTTATTGTAGAATATTAGGAGGCATTCCTATTGTCCATCTTTCACTACCATTTATTGAAAGACTTCATCCAAGAAATTAAGATTCGTATTTCTTAAAGTAATGGGCGAAATACTCGTTATTTTTTCCGTATTTTTTACGAATAAATGTCTTAAAATTTCCGATATCAAGTCTATTTTTCACTTTTTCTCATCAACACCCAACATCTGGTTGTAGTTGGATTACACTATTTTCATACAAGTTAAATTCTATGTTTTCTTGAATTGGGTTAAATCTACGCATAATTCCATTTTCATCAGGACCATAAGCATAAATTCCTACATCATCATATATAGAATTCTCTTCGAAATTTACAAACAGTTGTAGATAATTGTGAATGTACCCCTCATTTATAGGGAATATAGATTCTTTAGGAGTTTCCATCTCTATTTTATCAACCATCGCTAAGGCTTCGATAAATGAAGCGTTATCTTTAACATAAACGGTGTACTTTTTTCCTTGTTGTAGTCCCTTAGTTGGTATGCTTATTTCAAAATTGATTTTTTTAATTTTTTTAACCTCCACAAAATTTATTTCAAAATAAATATCTACATTAAATTTTTTTCCTTAAGTAAATTTGGCAATTCTTTTTTAAGTAAATAGGAAGCATTAAATTTCTTTTTTCCGTCAATAACGACGCAATTCCCGTGTAGTCTTAATTTGCGAGCTTCTTCGGAGTTCAAGTTTTTTGTATTATAGTCAATATTTTTTATATAGGGATTAAGCACTTCAAACATCCGATTAATAAAATCGTCCCATACACACGCACATGCGTCTAAAGGAACGTAAATATCTACTTTTAATTTATTATCGTGTTGTTGCGTCATAGTTCTCATCAAATTTAATCTAATTTGAACTTTAGATTTGTTTTTATGAGCAATTACAACTGTTTCCTTTGCTTTTTACTCGTTGTCGCGCGTCCCACAAACATCCGCATCCTACATGCTCTCGCATAATAATAGCACTAGTAGGACAGTTTCTTTGACAAGCACTACATTCAGTACAAAGTTCTGGATTTTTTATTTCATAAATTCCATTATCAATTGGTTTAGGTAAACCAATAGGGCATATTTCGCCACATAGCCCACAACCAGTACATAATGGTTCGTTAATAAGAATTTTAATATCAAGAACATTTAAGATATTTTGTACCACATCAGTACCATCACTACAACATGAATTTTGATTTGATTCTGTCATTTTATTTTCATCAGATTTATGAATTTTTTTTTAATTTATTATATTTAACATAAAAAATATTATATTTATTCCTAATTGAATTACGACTAAAATTATTAGAGTAAGATTTATTTTTCTAAAAACAGGATATTCTGCTTGAATTTCTTTCGGACTGGTTGACATCGTGTATCCGCTAAAAGACATCGTGGAAAAGAATGTTATCCAGAAATATATTGTAAAGTTCAGGAGTAAATACAGATATGAACTATGAAATATCCAAGAAATTGCCCCTATAAAAAATATGCTAAAACATCCAAAAAATACAGCTTTAACAATAAATTTGCGAGTAAATTTAGAGAGTGGAAAGAAGATTGATATTATTACATTTGAGAGAATGATCCATATTACTAATTCTCCAAGCCACCATATGATAGCGATATTATTCAAGATGATAAACGAAAGTAAAATTGCAATTATCGGAATTAAAAAGATTTTTCGGAATAAAAACGTAGTATGCGTGATTCCAGCACGAACACGATGAGACAAAGTAAATTTGGCAAGTTTCATAGAATCTGGTTTTCGGACTGGTCGCTCGGATAAAAATTGCTTTAAATCTTTTGACCAAATAGGACCGTATTTTACTTTGAAAGGAAATTTTTCTGGTAATTGAGGTATAGCAACCCCTCCTGCTGAAAGTTGGGGAAGAATTAAAGTCTTTTTCTCGGAAACTACTCGAATATCTGTTGCTTCAAGGGCTTCTAGTAATTGTTTATTGCCAAAATCATCTCCTCGAGCAGCGCACCATACATTAATTCCATTAGAATCCAAACATAAAACCCACGCATCAATACTTTGTAAATCGCGCATTAATTTTATGTAGGTATACTCGTAATTAGCCGTTACGATAATAGGAGAATTGCTATTGGGATTACCAGATTTATATATTCCTGGTTCTATTGGAACTCTATCTATCTGTCCGGTAAAAAGACATCGATAAATTCTTAATTGCGAAATAAGTCCTTTAAACTTCTTTGTTTTAGGACGATAATAATCGGGTTCATCTTCTCCGTTATCGTTAATTTTTAACAATTCAATTGCTTGAATTGAACCGTGCTTCCACTTCTTTTGGTTTCCGATCTTAAAACCTATTAGTTCAATGTAATTGAAAAACCATTTAACTAAAAAGGTACTTTTTAAACGAAGACGATGCAGTTTTTTTTTGAACCACCACCTTTTTATTTTAAAACCCACCTTCCAAAACCCTGATGGAACAAACTCTGCTGCTATTATCAAGCGACTATTTGGTTTTAATGCTTTCCAAGCGTTTCTAAGAAATATTTGTTGCTCTAACGGGCGAAGTTCTGATAATAGAAATGTGCTGACAATTAAATCTAACGATCTCTTTTCAACGGGTAAATCCGTAAATGAACCTAATCGATACAATAGCGTACCTTTTTCTAAAGTATCTGAGTATTTCTGCTTAGCATAATTAATCATTTGAATGTTATTATCAATTGCAACAACAATATTTCCTTTTGAAACCATTTTTGAAGCTAATGAACCCGTCCCAGACCCTATTTCTAAAATTGATTGATCTGATTGAATTTGATCCAATACCCAACTATGAACTTTAACATTTATTCCTTTTGTAAGTGAAGTAAACTTCGAATCGTAAGTCTCCGGTTCTTCCTCCAATTTTTTCATATATACTACTGCCAATTTCAATCAAATTTTTCAAATTAATTTTTTATATTATGAAGTCTCAAAATAAAAAATAGTATTTCACATTTAAGGTTGTCGATTTGACTCAACTTACAGTTTGAAATATTATAGATTTATATTTATAGATTTATTTCGCTCACTTTTTTATTTAAATACAACTGTGATAATTGGGTAGTAAAAGATAATAAATTATGACAGATTATATTGACGATTCTGATTTTGGAACAGAATATGATGAAATTTTTAATGATTGGTATGAAATTGAGGGCGCAAGAAAAATTAAAGAACTTTCACGCCAGCTCCGAACTTTTTTTAACTACAAGACTGAAGTTATAAGATATCGATTTCGTTCTAACTTGATTTCACTTGATAATAAATCAACCACAAAATTTCTTACCCGAAAACAAAAGGTTGAATCATTATCTCATGAATTTATAACCTTGTTAAAAAAAATTAAGAAACAAGGACATTCACTTGAGGAGGGGATTCAATCTCTTTATTATGAAAATAACAAAACACAAATTGATAAACTATCAGCCATAACGGAGAAACTGTCCATTTTAATTCATATTTTTTCAGAGGTGAATATTCATGATCATCCAAGATTCCTTAAATTCGTTGTTGTGCTAGCAAAAAACATTTGTTTAGTGAAAAAATGCCTATATGCAAAATTCCGCGAATTTTATAAAGAACTTGAAATAAACTATCATGGTTTAGAAGGAGAGCTGGATAACCTATTAGAACCAACGCCAAGAGATAAGATTAAAAAATCAATAAAACAACTCGAGGAGCGATTAACCACATGAAAGCATACACCAACGTGTCACGAAAAACCGTGGGAGAAGACCGCATAGCAATCTGCCCAAACTTCGGGTGTGAGTTTATGACAAGAGTTAAACCTCTTAAATTGAGATTTTTTGGTTTTGGGAAGTATCCTAAATGCAAAAAACATCACATTCCTTTAGTTTATGTCGATCAAAGGATCGGTGATTTCGTGGATGCTGCATTATCATGCTTGTTTGATAAAGCTGGACTACCTCCCCGTGAATTAATTGAAAGCGTGAAATCAAGATTCCTTGATGAAATGACCTCATTTGTAGAAGGATGGGTATATTGCATAACAGTTGGAAGGGGAGTACCCATAGTTTCACGTTATATGGATACAATTTCTAATGCTTATCTCAAGCAATTAACCAAGAAACAAATTAAAGCAATAAAAAAAGGAGATAATTCTAAATCAAATCTCGTGAATAAAGCAATTAAGGATGGAATGGATGAAATAACTATCCAATATACAAGAATTCTCAAGCATCTGAGAGCTCATTCCGAAATCCTTTCTAAACCTGAAAATCTTAAACCACTTTCAAAACATCTTCAAAAATATTTGAATGAATGGCAAAAGAACATGTTGAAGAGTAACGAGTTATTAATTATGTCAGAAAACAATCGTGAAATGGGGTTAAAAGAGATGAAGCATAGTTATGATCAAATCCTAAACATTGGTACGTGTCGCTGTCTTCTCGGATTAAATCCTGAAACTAAAGGAAATAAGAAAGCAAAGGTATCTGCCTTCGACAGGTTTTCCGCATATCATGAATTCTTTAAGGAAGATTTAACTTCAAAATTTACTAAATCTGATGTTTTTAACTTACTGAGAATGAATAACAATTATCAGAAAGACATGGACGAAAAATCTGAAAACTTTGAAACACTTAAAATTAATGAAGAATACAGGGAATCTTTCAATAATGAATTAAAAAATGAGTTCGTAAATTCCATGAAACAAAGAGAAGGGCAACCAAGAGAAATTAAAAAAATCGATATGATAGCTCTAGAACATTATAAAGAATTTATTGAGATTCATTTTTCAAATGCAAAGAATACCAAATTCATATCAAAGGGTTTTCTTGAGAATCTAGTAAAACAAATTAAATCATGTCAAGGAGTTCTGCCAGATAATAGAATTGCCGAGATGCTTTATGGTACATCTAATGGTTCTGAAGTTTTAGCTTTCGCTACTTTAAAGTCTAATAAATATAAAAGACCTAACTCTTTAATAGATGAAAATATTTTAGATAATTGGTTTTTTAATCTAAAACAAGAGTTTTCAAGTAATTATATTGTTTTTTTTAATTTAATACTCGATTACAAATTAATATGTGCTGAAAAACGTGTTTTTAGCTTAGTGAAGAAATGGAATTCCTATTGTAGTAAAATCAATTCTTTAGGACTTAATATGGAGACGAATGTATTTGATTATTTAGAATCTGTGCTAACAGGGACTCTTATAGAAAACTTATCATTTGAACTTTCTTGTAAGTGTTCCAACCATGAAAAATTTAGTGTAGTTTACAAACATTTATATCGCGCTGTATGCCCTCTATGTTCAAGAATTAAAAAGTCCCATTCATATCAGGATTTTGTTAGAGAAGCGGAGTTGAGGAATGCAAGATTTAAATTTACTGAAACTGAATTTATAGCTCGAATAAATCAGGAGTTAAAAAAATCTCGTGATAAACAGCAAAAAGTCTCTGAAATATTATTCCCATTTATTTGTAACAGACACGGGGAATTTTATATTAGTATGGAGCGCATTAAAGATTATGATAACTGGTGTGCTGAATGTTATCACGATAGTCATAGATTAACGAGTGAACAAATTATCACTCGAGGTGATAAATATAATTTTAATCTGGAAACCCCGTTGAGTTATATTGAGAAATTAAAACAGCCATCCAGAGAAGTTTATCTATGGTCTTGTAAATATCATCCAAGTTTTAGATTTAAATCTAAACCTGATGAGTTTAATTTAGATCTAAAATCTTGTGAAATATGTTCGGGAGGAAAAATAACAAACGAACGGATAATGCGCTATTTACTTTCAAGATTATTTCATAAAAATTTTGGTGAAAAACCAACATCATTATATGAAATTCTTCCTTTTGATAAGGTTGATAATTTAGTGCCTAGCGATTATAAAACATTAAGGAGTTATAAGCGAATGCATTTTGACGCTTTTGCTTATATTAGTATAAAGATAGGAGTGCTAAGTGTCGCAGGGGAATATTGGGATCGTGAACATTCATCTTTAGAAGAATATGTTGATAGATTCAAGCATAGAACTCCTCGAAATGGATCTCTCGTCAATGATTATCAGCATTTAAAATCTAGTGATAATTTTAAACAAAACCTAAAAAACAATGGATTTATCGATATTTATATCATAGTTGATCATACAATACGACGTGATAACTATCTAAAATTCATAATTTCCGAGTTTGAGCAACAAGTAAGGAAATTATTTAAAATAAATAATTATCGTCTTAGAAATATTCCCCATTGTAATTGGAGAGATCTTAAACAAATCGACAAGCTAAGACAAACTTATGGTGATATAATAAGATTTCTGTAATAATCCTTTTTTCTATTCTTTTACCGATTTAAGCTTGATTAATAATAGATTCTTGTAATTTTATAAAAAAAAAAATTTAAAATTTGGATTCTTTAATCTGTCCTATCTCCTGAATTCTCCCAAAAACCTCTTTTCTTTAGAAATCTTCCGAAGTAGACTATTGACAGCATTACTGGAACTTCCCAGAATGACCCTTTCATAGGAAAACTAAGAATCGTATAGTCCCATGGTAGTCCCTAATGCAGCAATAGAGCCAATTCCATACATAGCAATTGCAGTAGCAATAGCTATTTCAAAATGACTTGAAGATCCTATTATAACCGTAATAACTGCTTCCTCATATCTCAACTTAAAGAGTTTTGTAATTAATAAATTAAAACCAACAACAATTACAAATCCCACTAAAAGAGGTATAGAGATTATCAGCAGTAGATCGGGATTATTTATCAAGACGGTTCCATTAAGTGAAAAAAGAACAATTAAAGTCGTTAATAGTGCACCAATCGAAATTTTTCCTACAATTGGTCTATAGACATCGTTAAACCAAGCATCTCCTTTGGTTGAAATAATAATTTTTTTACTAACTATACCCAATAATAGTGGTATTCCTATGAAAACCACCAAAGAAATTAACAAAAGAAAGATATCTATAGGAATGTTTTTAATGCCGGTTAATAATGCGACTAAAGGGACATAACCGAATATGATAGTTATTGTATTTAAACTAGTATTAATTACGTTTTGTTCTTGATTCCCTCTTGCCATCCAACCCCAAATTAGGACCATAGCAGTACATGGGCTTGAACTTAGAAGAATAATTGCAACTATTAGTTGTTCATATCCAGGTAAAAAAATGTTTGCCATTGCTAACCCTATGAAAGGAGCGACTACCCAATTAGAGATAAGCGTTAATATAATTGGTTTTGGGTTTTTACCTAATTTTTTCAACTCAGAAAATTGAAGATTCAACATAGCGGGATACATCATCAGGAATAAACAGATTCCAATGGGAATAGAAATTCCTCCTATTTGTAAAGAATTAATAGCTTCGCTTATTTCAGGGATAAGCTGAGAAAGAATAATACCTGCAATTATACATAATGCGACCCATAACGGAAGAAGTTTTTCAAAATAATTAATTTTTTTTGATTCTACTTTTGGTTCTTCTGATTTCATTTCTACTTCATTCTTTTAAGATTGAATAATTATCATTTACTAAAAGTTGTACTTCAAATTTAAGGTTGTCGATTTGAGCATAAAGAAAAGCTGAAATGTTATAAATTTATATTTATCGATTTACTTTTATATATAAGATAAAAGTATTTTGTAAAAAAATATAAAAAGGGTTTAGTTTATGAAAGAAAAACGCGAATCAGAAATTAAGATAATGCTATGTGCTTGTAAAGAATGCTCTAACTCAAATGGTTTCTTTAATAATTTGCTAAAATTGGGGAAGGAATTAGAAGAAAATAAAACATTTGAAGCGATTGAGAAATTCACTTTAGCTTTAGCGTCAAAAGAAAGGTTGATCATTATTAACGCTTTAAAAGAACAAGATAGATGTGTATGCGAATTAGAAACTATATTAGATAAGTCCCAATCGACAATATCTCATCATTTAAGAAAGCTTGTAGTAGCAGGTTTAATACAAGGATATAAAAAACAAAAATTTACATATTACCATCTATTTAAGGAAGAACTTGCTAAAAATTTAGATGTTTTAAACCAAGCATTATATGTTAATTAATTTAGCCTCCTATGTTTTATATAATGAAAGCCTAAGGTTATGAGCATTGATTTAATAATTTTCAAATCTAATTATCAGGTATTAAGTCCGATGGGTATCGAACTTAAATATCTTAAAGGGATACGACAAGGGAATATAATCGCGAGAGCATTTTATCAAATACTCTTCAAATATGCTACCAGTCATTTCAAAGGTTTGAAATTAAAAACTTTATGTATAGGCACTTATTACAGTTTTAGAAATAGATCTTATGATAGAGCACAAATAGATACAGCTAATATACTAACAAAGTCATTTCTAACGTATTTTGGAATAGGGGTTTTTTTTTTTAGACCTTAATGACAATCCATTGAGGATACAGTTTGGTGCTGATAATCAAAATGATATGAAAATTCATATCAGATATGATAACCCAGATCCACGATATAGAGATTCTTACGAAAAAAAATATATTCCTGTTGAAAGTAAAATACTCAAAAAATCTCTAATATGGAAAAATTTGATACAAAACAGAAATGATTAAAGATTGACACTTTGAAATTATCAAAAAAAGCAAAGAATAGACATCAGAATTTTCTAATATTCAAGTGTTGATGGGAAGAACATTACCAATGGGATGTGTCAACTTTTGTAAGCTCCCGAATATTTTTTTCTAAAATTGGTTCATACTCTTTAAGAATTTTACCCAATTCATCTTGAAGTAACTTCAAGATAATAATATCATCTTTTTGGTCTTGCTCATGGGCAATAATATAATGGAACATATTGTTTGTATTTAAATTGGTATTAAGATATTGGTTATACATAGAATGGGTTTTTTCTACATCATCAATAAAGTTGCCCTTGAATGCTCTCCTCATAGAATCTCGTTCATAGCCATATGAATAAAAATATAGTCTCAGATCATTTTTATCGGTAATTTGTAGTTGAAAGGTAACCAAACTAAAATATTGCGTCTTTTTTTCCACCCAGCTATATCGATCTTGTAGTTCCTTCCAATCTTTCTTGAAAAAATTTATCCAATTATATCCCATAAAAAATTCCCAGTCTTTTTGATATAATTTCTTTAATTGGCTCTCTAAAAATTTTATGCGCTCAGTTACAGGGGAGCTTTTAAATTTTGCATATTTTTCTAATAGAAAATCTAAAACTTCAGGATATTTGTTAAACAGTTTTTCACATAATTCATCTAATTTTGGATTATCCACAATAAACACCTTAATTGAGTTGGAAAAATGAGTTAAAAACATTCTCACGGCTTCTCTCAAGTCAGGACTTTTAAGAAGCGTAGTAATAATTTGATAAATTTCTTCCCAAGAACAGGGGATAAATTCATTACTTACAGGATGATCTCCATTTGG
Source organism: Promethearchaeota archaeon Loki_b31 (assembly GCA_005222975.1). GTDB lineage: Archaea > Asgardarchaeota > Lokiarchaeia > Sigyniarchaeales > SOKP01 > SOKP01. The sequence goes on along the minus strand of NJBI01000017.1, from coordinate 22,997 downwards.
AGTGAGATATATGCAGATTTTCTTATATTTGTGTTCAGGATACTTTTTTGCTAATTCCCTTGCATAATCTGTGGTTTGATCTGGACTTTCTTTTGCAAACAATTTATTTTCGATGACAATAATCCAAGTTTCTCTTTCAAAATTAATTTGGATGAAGATATCTATTCGTCTTTTTGATAAGATAGTTTGTTCTACATTCACAAACACATCATCCATCGAAGAACAATCAATATCGATATACTCTATTGCCAAATCATTAAACTTGGTATGACGACTTGGATCTCTAATTAAAGTTTTCAAAAGGAGCTTTAAAAACTGGTCTCCAAGTCCATGATTTCCTAATGGATCAAGGAACTTACTTAATACCTTTGAATAATGAACTTCTTTCGTTTCAATGTCCAATAATTGAAATATATTAAAATTTTCCTGCAGTACCTCATTTAACTCGAGAAATTCTTGTTCTTGTATCAACAGATTTAACAGGGATATTATCTTATCTTCTTTCAAAATGGAAATCAAATCAAAAATTTGTTATATATACCGGACAAGTATTAATATAAAAATTTTTACTTATTTTCTTTTTCAAAAAATAGAAGATAAATCAAAATATTTATTCTTGGAAATGACCTAAGCGATAATCAAGAAGAAATAAATAAGTTTACTTTAGTCTTAGACATGTTCTCAATCTTTTAAAAGCTTTTTAAAGTCTAGAATGATAATTTAATATATGACGAATGAAGATTATATACCTACCTTGACTAAATTGGTTGATTCAATTCGGAATAAACTCCAAGATCCTGAACACTCTGAACTCAAATCCCCCCTGCAAATCGCAGTTATACGGTTTAAAAGTATAAAAAATGAAATTCAATTTTTGCTATTCAATCATGATGAAGGTTTCTCTGACAAGACTTTTGATGTCTTAGGACCATATCAAGCCTCTAAAAGGGATGTGTTGAATGATTTAGGAGCAGATATTTACAAGGGGAAATTGTTTCAATCCCTCCTCGATAATAGTAATGTTATTAAAGCTGATCTTAAAATTTTGATTAGAAAGAACATTCCCTATTTGAAAAAAGGACGGAATAATGATGTTATTAAAGGTGGTTTTGTTGGAAAAGAATATTATTATCTAATCTTCCTCGGAAACTTATTCGATTCCACTCAATCAGCAATCTTAGAGTTTTTCCAACAAGAAGAGGATGAAAAAAGAAATTCACTTTTAGAATGTATGTTTAGAGATAGACCAGGAATATTTATTCAAAAAAAAGCAAATATAGAAGAATTACCAGATGAAATCCAAGATTTTATAAAACAAGCAGATTTGGGCAGGAAAACATATAGGATGCCCTTTCTTGCAGGATATATCCGTCCTCCAATTTGGATTGGTGCTCCACCATATTTTACAGACCAAGAAGGATTTTATACAGTACCGTTGAGTACTTACATAAAAACAGTGAAACACATGGAAATTCTTGGTAGAAGAATTATCTTAATGAATGATGGTTTTTTAGGGATAAGCATTAATACTAACTTTGATGGTCAATTTGAGGATTCCGAATTGAAAGAAACATACAAATTGATTGATCTTTTCCTTAGTCTGCTATTAATCTGTAATGTAGATGGTTATTTTGAAGTCTTTTCGACTCATGAAGCTGAATTTTTTCTTACCTATTATAATTTGAAAACAAATTTATTTAGGGAGAATTTTGGGTTTTCAAGGTATTCAAAAAAAATGTTTGAACTAAGAAATGAAATCCCTTCAAGAAGCCAATTCCAATCAGTTAGGACACGAATTCATCCATTACATATAGAATTGGTATTAAAACATTTTAAAAAATTTTTTAAAATGGATAATATGCGACATAATTTAAAATTGTTAATTGACTCTTATACCCATCTCATAAGATTGGAATTTGACCAATCATTTATTTTCAGTTGGGTGTTAATAGAGCAATATTTGAACCATATATGGGAATCATATTTAGATCAAAAGAAACTCTCAAAAGAAAAAAAGAAAAAATATGTAGGGAGAGATTATACAGCAAATATGAAGATCAATCTACTTTCACTTTTGGGAATTTTAGGAGAAGATGATACTCGGGAACTTTCACGTTTAAGAAAATTTAGAAATGATTTTATGCATAATGCAAGGGTAATCGAAAATATAGATGCAATGAAAGCATTTAAATTGGCTTTAAGATTTGTTAACAAGCGCATTGATGACTATTATGATAAGAAGTTTAAAGAATTTTTAATTCAAAATAAAATGATTACGGAGAAATTTGGATCGAAAGAAAGGCAAGGGCGTTAGTTAAATCCTTCCATGCGAGATTAGGATCAGAAGTAAAGAGATACACTGTCTCGTTTCTACCGAAGTGAGAGTTCTATTAGACCGCCAAGTGGATATGAAATAGTGAATTACCAGAAACACAATTTTACTAAAGATTAATCTCCATATTTTGAAAGACTAAGATATATTAATATCAAGGATAACGCATTCTTTTTTACATAAATCTCACTATATTGATCTAATGTACCCAATCCATGAGCAATTTCATTTCTATAATTTTTTGGAAACATTTCTCCTTCATTTAGTAATAACCAATTGATAAATGTAAGTGTTTTTTTATTCACGATCTCTTTTAATTTTTGCATCAATGGTTTTATGGTTCTTTGACGTTCTTTATCATCATCAATAGCGATTATTTCGATTGAATTCTCTAAACAAATTTCTCTTAGGATGCTTTCAATCTGAAAAATACAAGTCTGAATTGATGTGAAATAATTTTCATCAAAATAAGCTTGTAAAGCATCCTGAAACATTTTTTTTGAAACTTTATTTACAATAACCGATTTATTTATTGGAGCGAGAATTGTTTTTTTAAGATCCTTTTTATCAAATTTTTTAGTTAATTCTTGAAATAAAAATAATTTAAAATCCCTTTCAGTTTCATAACCTGCCGATTTTAAGATTATATCTGACGATCCACTTTCATTTGATTGTCCTCTAGCACTATATTTTTTTACAAATGTCCCAGCGAAATAGGTTGTTGGCAACCATCCAGTTGAGCTACTCACATTCTGAGGTATTTCTGGTAGAAAATAATCAAATTTTATGGTCTTATTTATTATTTCCTCTAAAGAATCATTTTTGAAATGATTAAGGAAATTATTAATTTTGCTTCCTGGAATTTTGCCCCCTCCTGAAATTAAAACTCCTCCCTCATCTAAATTAGGGATTAATTTACTAATGCGCCCTAATTCTAGTTTGACTTCATTTAACAAATCTAAATTCTCTGGGTTATATTTATGAATAACTTCTAATTTAAAAATTAGAAAATGGTGTTTTTGTATCATTGCATCCATTCTTTTTTCATTCCATTTTTCATTGTCTACTTTTGCTTGATAGAAATGCAAATATTTATTGCAAAAAATGGATTTTTTCGATTTAATTTGTTTATTCATTCCCATTTTTTTATAAAATGCGATTATATCATCTGTAAATGGTATATCCACAGTTATATTTCCATAAAATTTCTCATCCACCCAATAATCAATCGCTTCATACACTGAATCTGGGATTTTAGCACTTTTCAATATTCCTCCTTCTAAATTAATGACTTTTTTTAAAATCCATCGTGGATCTCTATCTTGATTTATAACCAATCTTAGAACTTCTCCAATTTTATCAAACATTTCTTGATTTGGTATTTTAGCCCTATGAGCTAACTTAATGAACTCAATTATTAACCAACTCGGGTCATATCGAGTGTTTTGTTGTATAAGAATATTCAATGCAACTTCATGATATAAGGGGATCAGATTAAATTGATTTAATAACTTGTGATAGTCTTGTACAAGACTTGTTTTGATATATTCAAAATATGCTAGCTTCAGAAATTTATTAGATGTTTGTTTAATACTATCAATGAAATACTCTAATTTACTGGAATCTAAGAGATGAATAACAGTAATCATTCCATCAGAAGAAAATTTAAGCATGTTTAAATCTCCATTGTTTTCATCTATCATATCACAAAACTCGTCATCAGGGATGAAATCAAGATCTTGAAATTTTTGAATTTCCATATAGAAAGCAATTTTTTTTTCTTTATATAGAGTTAGAGAGTTGCGATTTCAAATCAATTACTCCCGAATATTTAATTCAAAAGCACCCACATCATACTGTCGGATCTTTATTTAAAAAATAACCTTTATTCTGCAAGACTAAATGAATATTGAGAGCTGCTAATATAATCTCCATAGAATAGATTTCATTAATATTGTTTAAAGATAATAGATTTCGTACCATAGTATTAAAAAGGTTTAGACAACTATTCGTCATAGTTATTTTTAAGGAAAAACCAATTCTATAAGGAAAATAAAGCAAGAGTAACTCAGGTAAAAATAATATGTATTTTGCATTTATTGATGAATCTGGAAATCCGGATCCTAAAGATAAAAATAATAAGTTCTATGTTCTTGCTACTGTAGTAATGCAAGAGAAGGGATTGAATCACCTAAATAAAAAATGTGATAACCTTAAACAAGAAATATGGACTCTTATCAAGACAGATGATGATTCAAGTGATATTCCAAACAAATTTGAACTTCATATGGATGATATATGTGGTAGAAGAAATCATTATAAGTGTTTAGGGAACGATATCAACAAATGGCATTCTGTTGTTTTAAAAATATGTCAAATGATTTCTGGATTGTATATGAAAATTATGGCGGTAATTATCGTTAAAGAAGACTTTTATAAGGATTATCCTGATGGATCTCCTTCTAAGTGGGCTTTTGAGTTACTAGTAGAGAGGATTAATCGTTATATTATTAAAAAAAGCACATATCAAAATGGAGTTACTGAAGAACGTGGTTTATTAGTGATGGATTCTGTAGATATCGAAGCAGATTCTAAAAAACGTAATCAAATAATAGAATTTATGAAGAGAGGGACAGGACATGGATGGCAAGAATATCCTGAAAATATCATAAATTCTCCTTTCATTGTAAGCTCAGAGCTTCATAATGGAGTGCAAATTGTTGATTTTGTAGTATACTTACTTAGATGGTATACTAGAAAGATTTTTAATATAAGTCCCAGTGCTTTTTTCCATAAATATTCTGAACAGTTCTTAAAATTAATAGTAGACAAATTCCATGAGTTCCCCTATATTGGAACTAACACAATTAAATTCTTTCCGGCAAGTACTACAGTTCCCGATGAATTTTGGGATATGTTTACAGTTTAACTCATTCTAAATGTCTAGATCAAAAATCGATCCCAATGTGTCCATTATCTCAATTTTGGGATATATAAATATTAAAAAAAATTATGGATTCTCGTATCTGAGTGAAATTTTTCGCATACATATATGCATTAGTATCTAATACAATCAATATGGACTTCATATCTACCTGATAAATTTCATTTGAGTTGATTATGGATTCACTTGTTATAATGAGAATTTTTTATTGAGTATTTCTTTATGATTATTGAAAATTGTAATTTGAAAACAAGTCCTATCTACCATCTGGTTTCTCTTTCGCGATTTTATCACATTTTCTTATAATCCTATTTTTAGAGTTTAGAAGCAATTTCATCTATACCTCCAATAATGGAAATAATTGATGAAAAGACAAGATTTTTAAAATCATAAGATGGAGAAAGTTGGACATCAGGAACTTATCAATGAAGAATTATAAACCGTTTAATAACCTCATTTTTATATTGAATATTACTTCTTTAAGATAGAATGATAGTGTTTATTAGTTATGCAAATGAAGATTTAGCTGAATTTCATATTCCTGAAATAGTAGACTACCTAGAAATTCAACCTGATATTGATAAAGTCTATTACTGGGAAAGAGATAATGATTCCAGTCAATCCATTCTCGATTTCATGGAACAAAAAATACAATTAAGTGATGTTATTTTAGTGATTAGTTCTTCCTATTCATTGAAATCTCAACCCGTTAAGACAGAAATCGATTTTGCTTATCAAGAAGGAAAAGGTATCATCCCTATTTTTAAAAATATAGATGAAGTCAGACCAATTATTAAAATAAATAGGGGAATAAAATTTCAGGATGATAATTTCCAAACGTTCTTAGAGGAACTTTACGCAATTATAGCTGGAAAAAGTTATACTGAATCAAACTTGTTAAGAGAAAAGAAAAAGGCACAAAAACAATTTGATAAACTAAAAAGAATGATTAACAAGTTATTCAATCTCAGAAAAAATAACTGTCATAAATTTACAGTTGATCTTCTTAAATCAGAGGAAATGCAACATTATTTTGGTGTAGAAGTAAGAGATAAAGAATACATTGAAAACCAATTCGTTGGCTTCTTGGATGGATTATATTTTATCATTCCTAATAGCCGTACTTTAAGATACAATGATAAAATGAATAATACTATTCTAACATTTAATACCTTAAGTAGTATGTCTGAAGAAGAAATTCAAGAAAAGCTAGATATCTTCTTCAAAGATATAGTCCAATACGTCAAAGAGGAGTTTGATTTAGATTTAGATTGATTTAAAGGATCCTCTAAATATCAGAAAATTGATTTTTGTGAAACAAAAAAGGGTACAAGAAGTAAAGAAAATGTTATGTTCCTGTAAGGAATGCAATGAATCGAATCAATACTTCATGAATCTACAAGATTTTGGAAGAGAATTATTGAAAAATGAAGATCTAGATGATTTAACATTATTTTTTTAGCATTATCATCTAAGGAGCGTTTAATTATAATTAATGCCTTAAGGAAGCAAGATAGATGCGTATGCGAATTAGAAACTATACTAGATAAGTCCCAATCGACAATATCTCATCATTTAAGAAAGCTTGTAGTAGCCGGATTAATACAAGGATATAAAAAACAAAAATTTACGTATTATCATCTATTTAAGGAAGAATTTGTTAAAAATTTAGATATTTTAAACCAAGCACTACATGTCGTTTAATTTAACCTCCTATGTTTTGTATAATGAAAACCTAAGGTTATGGTCATTCTTATCCAAAATTAATAAGTTATAAATACAATATTTAAAAGTTTAATTGGCTACTTCTAATACAATCAATTTAAAATGAGAGTTTAAACTCTTTATTAAGAATATTAAAAAACTAATAAAAAATATTAACCGATAAGGTGAATTAGAAGAAATGCCAAAACCAGTACCGGATACAGAAGAGTCTATGAATGTTTGTAGACGCTTCTGTGGCCCTTGCCCGTCATTTAAGCCGAACAAGTTAAATGAGTTTGATCCACACGCCCTTTTCTGCGCACGGGGAAAAACACAAAAACCAATGTCAGAAGTTGAAGATCATGGCTGCAACTGTTTCGGTTGTGACTTATTTTCACAATACGAATTAGAAGGCGGTTATTTTTGCTTCTATGGGATAGAAGGGAAGAAGTAAAGCACTTAAAAAATTAAATTTTCTATTATTTTACTTATTATTCTTTTATTTATTATCAATATTATTGTAAATTCCTTTACTCTATTTGATTTTAATATATTTCCTTGTTGAACTTAATAACTAAGAAGTTTGTATTTTAAAATCGTATATTTTAATGTATCTATTTTTGTCGGGAGATGAGCTATCGCTAAATATATATGTGATAATTGTCATGAAAATAATGTTCAAAAAAATTAATTAACAAGTAGATGAAATTCTCTATGGAACGTTCAGATAACGAATTGAAATTCTCTAAATACTATCGATTAATTACGCCAAATGAATTTGATATTGATCGAGACGATATTTTCTATCGCGATAAATATAACGACGTCATTAATTATTTGAAAATAATGTTGACAAACCACGAGGAGTCAATTGTTCAGAGTTATGCTAAATTTATACAGCCAAAAGGCACCCTTCTAATTAACATAAATTCTGGAACTGATATTACTGATTATTTAAAATTAATTTCAAATAACTATTATTTGGATTTTATTGAATTAAATCAAGAGGAAATCGTTAAGTCCCCTGAAGATTTTTTCAGCAACTTTATATCCATTCTAGAAAATATTGTTAAGAATAAGGAAATAAAGAAAAAAAAAGAAATCGAAAATGGTAAAATACCCCAGATAAATGAATATAAAACAGAAGAAAACAAAATAAAAAGATTGTTAGTGATTAATCAACATAATTTTTCTGAGGCTTTATTAAAAGAAAAAAACCTATTAGAACTCTTTATAGTTTCTTTTAAAGGAAAGAAGTCACTAATAAAAGAGGGGTTAATTTTAATCTGGATTAATAATAAATTTCGAGAAATCGAAGTAAATTCAAGATTGATTTTTGAAGCCTTTGATTTGTTCATAAAAATCCCTTTGTTAGATAAAATCGAAAGGGAGACTATTTTAAGAAACTTTTCAGAAAAAAATCCAAATATCGTTTTTGATATCAAAACCTTAGTAGAATACACCAGTAATTGGGAAGTTAAAGATCTAAACCGATTATTGAGAGTAGGTATATTTAAACACTTCCTTAATTCTGAGTTAAACGAATCAAGCAACGAAATTACAGACGTCTTAATTAATTTAATAGAATCTGGCGAATATTTTCCCTCACTTCCCGAAACAATTACTGAAAGGGAAGTTCTATTTGGAGGAACTAACGACAGACAAAATTTGATTAATAAAATTTCAACGAAAGAAAGATATGAGATAATGAATACCAATGACATCAAGAATTTTATAACCCAGATAAAAGAAGAAAGAATTTCAGATTTCATATTAAGTCAATTGTACGAAAGCGCCGCTTCTAAAAATTATAATGAGCTTTTACTTATAATAGACAAGTTGAATAAGCAAGAACCGTTAGAAGATAATGATAGAAAGATTTTGGCTAAATATTCTTTCGTTTTAAACGATAGTCCCAAGATGGCTCAAATTAATCTAGAAAAGGCTAAAAAGCGTATTGACAATTTAAAACGAGCATTTGGAAAACGATAAATAAGGGATGAGAAAAAACGGCTGTTTCTTCTATAAAAAAAGTTAAGGAAAACGATAAAAGTCAAGCGATAAAAAATCGTGTTTTTATTCGTAAAGTTATTTTAGAGAATTTCTTATCTTTTCAAAGAGACGAAGTAAATTTCTTGGTTCGGAAAAATCAAGATATTCCTCGCTTTATTTTAATAGTTGGTCCGAATTGGAGCGGGAAAACCTCAATTTTTCAAGCAATTAAATTTGCTTTAGGTAGTAACGAAAGAGACGAGCGTTATAAGAAATGGTCTGATTTTATAAGAGATGGGCAAAATCACGCTATGGTGGAACTTCATATTCAATACTATAATGAAGTAGTTAAAATAAGAAGAACAGTAATAAGAGGAAAATCTCCATCTTTTGAGATTCAGTTAAAAAATGATAAGAATTTCAAAAAGGTTCACGCAATCGAAATTCAAAAACTTGTGTCAAAGTTAGAAATTAATCCTGATAATCAATTTGCATTTGTAAGTCAAGGCAAAATCGATACTATTAAAAGCTTAAAACCGATCGAACTATGTTCCTTTTTAGAAGAGGGAATGGGGCTTAAAAGTTTACGAGAGGAGATTTTACAACAAAAGAGTAGCGTATTTACATTAAACACAGAGTTTAAATCTTTAATTACCCGGAAAAACTCTTTAAATATAAACCTCGACTTCTTAATGCCAAAATTAGAACGATTAGATGAGAAAAACAAATTACTCGAAATTAGAAAAAAGTATAACGATGAACTATTATGGGCAAATAAGAGCATGCTTCAGAAAGAAATTGAGGTCCTCGAGTTAAATGTCAAAAAAAGTCAAGATCAAATAAATATATTTACCAATGAAATTGATAAGTATCGAAATTTAATTAAAGAAAAAGAGAAAAAGATTTCTGAAATAGATAGCAACCTTATTAGTTCATCAAAAAAAGTAGGAGAACTAAATTACAGAAAAAAAGAATTAGTTAATAAAATAGATTCGTGGCAGAATGAAAAAATAAGAGCAAAGCAAGAATTGGACATCTTATCTGGAAAAATCTCTGAATATGAAACAATAATAGATAAGCTAGAGAAGCAGAGGCAAAACATAATAAGTGAGAGCGACATTGTTAAAAAGAAGAAACTTTCAATTAAAAGCAAAATTGATAAATTAATTAAAGAACAAAATGAAATTACGATAAAGATTAAAGAGAATCAAGATTTTTTAGAAAAATATAACCAGTTAACCTATGAAAAGGAAAATAATGTCAGGAAAATCCAAGACAATGAAAACAATATTGAAAATATTAAAAGAGACATCAATGATATTTTTCAGAGTTTGAATGACATAGATTACAAACTAGAAAAGAATAGGTGGTTTTTAGAAAATCCTACAAAAGATTTGTTGACCCAACTCGATAAAGACCTTAAGAAAGTAACCGTAAGCTTATTCAAATTAATATCTGAAGTGGAACAGTTAGAATATGAAAAAACAAAAAAAATTATAAAATTCAAGTTACTCCAAACTGCGTTAAGAGAACGTAAAATTATTCTTTCAGCTAATATTAACGTTCTTAAAGAGGAAATTAAGAAAAGAGAACTAGACGATAGAGTTAAAGGACCAATAATTGAATATTTAAAATACGACGACGAGTTAAGCTATGCTATTGAATCAGTTTTGGGAGAAAGGTTACTTAATAGTTTTATTGCGAACGATTGGGATACTCTAAATTTAGTAGAGAAATTAAAAAAGAAATATAACGCTTATTGCAACATATATATACCTAAGGATGTTAGAGTTGTTCCATTACCAAAAATAATGGCGCAGGGCGTAATTGGCTATTTAGCGGAATTAATTAAAGTTGTTGGCGGCGATTTAGACGTCCAAAAAGTCATTTATTCAAAAATTAAAAATTGTATTGTTGTCAGGGATTACCACTCTGCAAAAGAACTTTATAGAATCCATAATTTCAAAGGTAAGTGTGTGACTTTAAAAGGAAAACAAATTATATCATACAAATACGCATACGAAAGTCCTTTTATAAGACGACTTAAAGGGTTATTAAGTGCAGGAACTCAAAAAGAACAATCAAACCTCTTGGAAAAAGAAATTAAATCGCTAAACGACAATATTTTAGAGTTAAAAGTAAAACAATCTCAGATAGATAAGTTGCAAGGCGAGATTTTCAGGAAAAAAGAATCGTTTAACGACCTTTTATACAATTTCAAACAAAAAGAAAGGCTGACTTCAAAAAAAAATCAGTTTTATAATTTAGTTTATTCACTAGAACAAAATATTACAGAGACAAACGAGAAAATTGAAGATATAGTAAAAAAAATAAACGAGTTAGAATCACAAAAAGAACCCGAATTTTTTAAATGGAACGAAAGGATAAAGGAAATTCCTATCGAACTAAACAATTTAAATAATGATTTAAAAAAATGGGATACGAAATTAGATGACAATCTAGGAACACTAAAAGATATTGATGTAAGGATAAACCCCAATAAAAGCGAATTAAGAATATTAAAAAAAGATTTCGATTCAAAAAAAGTAAATTTCAAAAACTCGGATAAAAAAGCATTTGAAATTTATAGAAAATTAGACGCTATTGATGATGAGATTAACAAGGTTGACGCTAATATCTTAAGTTTACAAGACCAAAAAATTAAATTTCAAAAAGATAAGAGCGAAATCGATAAAATGCATATTCAACTAAAATTAAGCTTGGAGCAAGAAAATTTTAAGCTATCTTCTATAAAGCTTGAATTGGGAGCGAAGAAAAACGATTTAGAACGCATCAATTCTGAAATAGGTCCCTTAATTTCAGAAAAAAAAATGGCTATTCGCTCAATAGAGGAAATTAACCAGGACATTCTAATCATCGATAAAAAGCTGCTAAATTATTTAGATGTTGATGATTCGATTTTAGTAGAAAAAGAACAGATTTTAACTGGGTTAAAGGAAATCACTAAAAATCAGAAAGATATAGAAAGAGATATAAAAGCTGCGATTAAAACTGAAAATAAACTAGAAGAAACGTATTACAACAAATTTAAATTAGTATTAAAAGACTTAAATTTAAAAATTAATCAAAAATTTATTTCCGCAAACATTAAAGCATATTGTACTTTGGATTTAATAGGAAATTTTGAAGAATTGGGAATAGATATTAAAGCCGCCATCTCTAAGGATAAATTAAAATCTTGTACAGCGTTAAGTGGAGGTCAAATTTCGATGATTTCTATTAGCTTAATTTTATCGCTTCAAGAGATCAAACCCTCGCCATTATGTATGTTTGACGAGGCAGGAATGTTTTTAGACGAAAAGAATTCCGAAGCTTCGTATCAAATGATAAAAACAACGATTGAACATAATGCTATTCAAATGTTAATGTTTCTACCAAAATCTTCAAATCCATTATATTTACTTGCCGATAAGTTAATTGGAGTCGCCAGAGTTGGCAAAAACGAAGTATCGACAATTTTCAATCCTAAAATTGTGAAAGAAAGCAAATGACAGAAAATATAGATTTATCAGAGGAATTAAATAAAAAGATCGAAATTATTAAGGATGACATTCTTTCAGGTAAAACTTCTTTGTTAGAATTAGAATTGAATCCTCTATTTCATGAACTAAAAGATTCACTTAGTATTTTCAACATCGAAAATTATTCCTTAACCTACAAAAATATGTGCGAATTACTCAACGAAAAATTCGAGGAATTAAAGAAATTACTCAGTTCTTTAAATATTGATGAAAAGTTCTTTGAATTTATGAAGGCTCATCCTGAGGATGAGGAGATATTCGAGATTTTTAAAGGATGTTGGAGGAAAGTTTTCTACATAGATGGAATGTCTCTAAGTTTCTTGAAATACGCTTCAGATCGTTTTTGTAAAGAAAGAAGATTTGAATTAGAGATTAAGCATTTGAAAAAAGGAAAAATAGACGACCAATTTTTATTAGAAATTCCAAAATTTAAATTTACTGAAAAAATGACATCGTTCTTTAATAAAATTAAAGAAAAACTCCCATGTTATTTTGAAGATGTCTTTGATGATGAGGTTGATCAAATGATAGTCTACGAAAATTTTGTATATTTATTGCATCTTTTACAGTTAAATAAGATAAAATATCAAAAAGAAACAAACACCTTATATCTTTGAGGTTATAAAAAAAATGAATGAAATTTCAGTCCTAATGTATTTATTAAGTAGAAAAAAAAGTTTATATCAAATAGGAGCTACAAAAGAAGAGATTTTAGAACAATTAAATGCGAATTATAAGAACAAATTTATTTATTTCCAAAACCTAATTACTGGACTATCAACTTATCTTGAACCACTAGGTTTTCAGATTAGGTATAATCCATTAGATTCGCATTGGTTTATAAATTATGATCCTGAAATCTCGGAATTAATTTCAGCTAATCCATTCGAAGGAAAGCCGAGTTTGGCAGCAACGTTATTATGTACCTTAACCTTATGCCTTAAAAATTCGGGTGTTTCTTCAATTCCTGAGGTTAGTAAATTAAGACGCAAGAAAGATATAATTGAAGATTTAAAAGCGTTAGAAAAAAAAGGATATCTTTTAATTGATAAAGATAGCGGCCATGTGCAATTAACTTCTTTAATAGGCTATCAATTAGATATGCATAAATTGTTTGTAAAATTAGCCTTAAAATTAAAAGAATAAGAGAAAAAACATAAATTTATTGTTTTAACGAGATGTTGTTATCTCTAAAATCATCTCGGCAACATGGTTATTGTATTCCTCAACCTCTTCAAAATTAGAAACAGTTTCACCGCAAGTTATAAAATAGTCAGAAACCGATATTTTTCTTTTATTGAAGAAGTTATTAATCTTGCTTTTAATATCTTCTAAACTTTTATCTCTGTCTCCCTTAAGTAAATCAATTTTATTAATACAAACAGAGATTTTATCAGGAAAAAATCGAACATCATTGAAAAATTCAAATTGTCTTTCAAGTTTACGATCCAAAGAAAATACAGCTATAATCTGAGTTGCTATACGAGAGATAGTAATTATTCCCATTTTAACAACTGCCCTTCGCCGATCTCCTCCTGGTGCGAAGATTGTATGTGATTTTCCTGATTTATCTTCTCTAAATACAATTCTATTTGGATGAATTGTTTTAGTTTCTTTTTGATTAAGAGAATCTTCTTTACTTCCACCTGGAACCGTAGCTTCACCGGAAAAATCTGTTTTTATTACCGTACATTTTTGTCCTCCTTTAACTTTTTCTATGTCACCAACTTTTAAATATCTTACGAATAGGCGGAGAATACTAGTTTTTCCGACAGAGATATCACCTAAAAGCCCAATATTCACCATTTTATAGCTCCTCCGATTCTAGTAGTTTATTTAATAGGAGTTCGTAATCCTCAATTAAATACTGTCCTAAGTACGCATTATTATGCGCTTCGATGAGCGCGATTAGAACTTCTTTTAAATTTTTAGCATCAACAGCATACTTTTGTAGGTTTTCTGGTGTAGGTTCTTTTTCAAACTCTCTCGCTTTTTCCTCAAAACCAAACTTAGCGTGTTTAGGTAAAGAATCGAAAAATCCAAAAGCGGAATATCCTTGATACTGGAAAAACACGAAAAATCTGGTCTTAATGGAAGAGATAACTTTTGTTAAATAAGCCGATGGATATATCTCCCCTAATATGAGGTCATCATCTTGTTCGATTACAAAGTAGGGAGAAATTGGCGAAACTTGGCTTCCATACATTTCTTTTGGAGGGAGCGAAATAAAAGGCAATTTTTCTGAGACAATAGTCCATAGATCTTCCCTTTTCTTTTCTAATAATATGTCTTTGATCTCTTCATGGGCGAAGTAAAAATCTGCTTGCAGGGCAAGTAATGAACTTAGATAAACTGAAAGAGAAGCAAATGTAGCTTCCAATAAGGGTCTTCTGCCCTCATCAGAACTAGAAGGCTTTACCGCACCCTTCCACGCTCGAAGCCCCGTGTATACAAAACCTTTTACATCGAAAAAACTTCCAGAGAGAAAGATAAATGAAGGAGCGATTCCTTTTTTTTTTGTTAAAAGATCTCTCGATTTATTGATGAGTGTATCCTCTAGATTTTTATCGTTAAACTTTGAATGAATTATAGGCATCATCAAAAATTTTTTCTTCTTAGCCATTGTTCATACGCTCCAAATTTTTAATTAAAAATAATATAAAATTCTGTATAATTAATTCTTTGTATTTTAATTAATCAATCAAATCTAATAATTAATTCTTTGTTTTTTAATGAATCAATATAATATCTTTATATAATACATACTATTCAAACTTTATCTAATCCGCATTTTATAGTTGGATTACATCTCACGAGTTAATAATTCTCGTATTTATGCGGTTATTAAATCGTAATCTTCGATAGCGCTTAAATTAGAAATAGTAATATATTCGATTAATTAAAGTATTAATCCAATGTGATGATAGAAATAAGAAATCACATTTTAATAGTTAAAGTGTTATCCAAAAAATATTTCCCGTTACAGAAATAAATCAATCCCATATCAAGTAATCTTTCGACTGATTGGTATATTGATCCATGACAAAGCCGATGTTCAGAAATATTACACACATATAAATTCGATATCCGATTATCTCGAGAATCGAAATTTACATGGTGCACGAGAGCATCGGGTTTTAAAAATCCTTGAGGATTTATGAATTCTTTAGCTTTTTTATAATCATTATGTTCCTCTGGTAATTTTGTATTTTTTCTTAAAAGCGTCCTATAATATTGTTCGATGATATACCTATGTTCATATATATAAGCATAATCCATTCCTTTTTTTAGAGAAATAAAGGGATTTTTATAGGATGCAGGCATCGCTACACTAAAAGAATTTCTACTCTTATTATAAAATCGGGAGAGATAATGACTTATTATACTATCAAAATTTAAGTTTCCTCGAATATCATCCCTTTCTAACCGACGACAATCAAAATCTTGATTTAGAAAATATTTACCCTCCTTAAAAAAAATTTGATGTAACTTAATCAAAATTGAAAGGCATTGATGTAGCTCATTAACCACTAATCCATGTGCGCGATTAGTAGAAAATAGCCAAAGATTCTCGATTCTATTGTCTGTACCTACATAATTGATATGGTGGACATGACAATTCTTCTTTATATAAAAATACACCTCTTCTCCTAACAATCCCTGAATCAAATCTGGATGTGTTTCTAATTGGTGTCTTGATAGACTTTTATTTAAATATCTTTCCATGATTAGTTTATGTTCAGCACGTTTATGAACTCTACCACGCTGAGGGTGTGTATAGGTATTTGGAGTGAGAACCACCTTTTGCCCTTGTGTATTTATATAAACACCTTTTCTTTTTTTATGTATCCCTAATCTTTTTCTCCAATAACTAATAGGTTTCTGATCTTTTAGACCGCATATTTTAGCAATCTCAACTCCATTCAAATCAAGCTCTTCATCTTCATAAACTCTTTTTAACCAAACCTTATGCTTGTATAAAGGGTTTTCAGGACTGCAATATTCGCTTGGGTTAAGGATTAAAAAATCACCGTGTCCCCCGACAGGTATCATCCAATTAGTATTTATTTTCCAATTAAAATTACGAATCTTCTCCCTTTTCTCAATCAATTCTTTACTAAGAATTGGTTTTTGAGTCATGTTGTAGTAGGAATAGCTAATATTAAATTTCAAACGGTATTTTCTGACTGTAATCCGAGAAATACCAGTAATTCGAGAAATAAGACTATCAGAAAAATCATATTTTTCATCAGCATATACTCGCTTCAACCAAATCTCATGTTTCCATAAAGGATTTTCATTGGAAGGATCTTTATGAGGATCAAGTAGGATTTTCTCATAAGGTTTAGTGTGGTGTTCTCTAAGTAATACAACCCAATTATTAGATAAACTCTTCCAATCAAGATTTCTTAAATATTCTTTAATTGTTTTTAGATCTTTATTTCCTTCAAATTTTTCTTTCGTTTTCATTTTTTTTATTGACTCCTTTTTAATTGGATTTATTTTAATATCTAAATAAAGTCCTTTAATATCAGATTTTGTATATTTTTCAGTAATACCTTCAGAAAAAAACTCCACATAAGCCGAAAACCGATCAAACGCGGTTATCTTTACTTTCTTGAATTCGGTCTTCATTCCAAGTAAGCTTCGACAGGTGCCCACATTAAGAATCTGGTCATAATAGTATTTTACTTCCTCGATCGTCATTCTGTTAGATTTATCTTGAGATTTTTTCCCTAAATAATCACGAATGATTCCCTCTTGCCACTCATTCAAGTCATTTCGAAGTTTCCTTGAGAGCGACTTAAGATTTTTAATATCCACAAGAACCTCCGAATGTGCTCGGAGGTGTTTGAGGAGGCGGGTGTACTGTGCGGTGATTTTTTTCAATCCCTTCTTGACAGCTTGGTATTTGTCTACATCTTTTTTGTTCCCATCTTTCATGATCGCCTTGACTTGCTTTCTATTGAGGTTCTTCATGTACGCTTTCGAAATCGAATCCAAGTAGCGAGACACGATAGGTGCTCCCCTTCCAGTCGTGACGCAGTATACCCATCCGTGAACGAATGGATCCAATTCATCGTGGTAGTGTGAAGCGACCAATTCCAGTAGATCACTTGGAGGGAGCCCCGCCTTGTCAAACAAGCACGCCAATGCTCCATCCACGAATTCTCCAATTCTCTCATCCACATACACCAAGGGTAAGTGATGCGTCTTGCATTTAGGATACTTCTCAAACCCGAGAAATCCAAATTTAAGCGGTTTTACCCGCTTCATATAATCGCAACCGAATTGCGGGCAGATAGCAATGCGATCCTCCCCCACGACTTTCCGCGACACATTGGTGTATGCCTTCATGAAGCTAATCTCTCCTCAAGTTGTTTTTTCGATTTTTTCTGCTCATTTAACATTATTTCAAAGAAATGTTCAAGTTCTCCTTCTAAATTATTGTAATTTATTTCAAGTTCCTCAAAAAATTCACTAAATTGTGCATTCAGGCATTTTTTCACCAAACATATATTTTGTGCTAATATCACATTAAATTTGAGAAATTTAGGATGATCGTAAATGCTTTCCTCTGAAAAATAGTGAAGCAACATAGACAATTTCTCAGTGATCTCTGAGAGTATATTCAATGGTGTTTTATTATTGTCAAAAAAGAGAGATTGAATCCCTTGCTCAATTGTTTGTCCATTTTCCTTAAACTTTTTTAAAAAGATTATGAATTCACGAGTTAATGATTCAATTTCTTGCTTTCGACTGAAAAATTTAGTGTTTGTATCATTTTCGGCAAGATTCGGACTGGGTCGAAATAGATATCTTATTACTTCAGCCTTATAATTGAAAAAAGTTCGGAGTTGGCGTGAAAGTTCCTTTATTTTTCTTACGCCCTCAATTTCATACCAATCATTAAAAATATAATCATATTCTGATTCAATATAGGGATCTTCAATATAGTCCGTCATAATTTGTTATTTTAAATCTTTTACTACCTAATTAATACAGTTTTATTTAAACAAAAAATGATGAGGTGTTCGAGTTTTTAGATTTTTATTTCCAGCAAAGAGCAAGAACAAGACTTTTGCAATGAAAACTTTATCAATTCAACGTTTCTTAAAGAGCTTATTTTTCACACGCTAATAATTCGCGGATTTTGTCCGTTATCAAATCATAGTCTTCAATTGAACTTAAATTAGATATGTGAATATATTCAACTTTATCGGAATTTTTGAAAAAAGTGTAATTAATGCTCAAATTAGGGTTATTTTCTTTTATTTTAATAAGCGCTCCCTTGAGAAAAACGTTAATAAAATTCTCTGAAGTTTCTTGTATCTCCCTTTTTTCAGGATCAATAAATTTTATCTCAACTCTTTTAAAGTCGTAGAGGTTAAGCACACATAATAAATTTTCTTCATTCTGATTTTGACTCGAGAAAATTTTTCTTTTAATCTTAGTTCCGTCAAAATCTTCCTGAGAAATATCTTTTTTAAAATAATCATCAATCGATTTCTCTTCACGATCTAAAAGCTTCGAATAAATTTCATCTGCACTTGAAAACGATTGCTTTGAAATCAATGAGTTTAAATAATCTAAAACGGTGTGTAATTCAGAGATTTCTAATTTTAAATCGTCTAATTGTTCCTTCTTCTTATAGTAAAGATTTTGAACAATAGAAAGTACTTTTGTTAATTTTTCCGTTTCGTTTTCTGCGTCTTTAGAATCCATTGACTTCATATATATATATAAGAACTTAAATTTATTTATTTAGTGTCAGTTGATTTAAGTAATTTTTTAAGAGGTAATAAAATGTGTATTCTATGATAATTACTCCAAAGCCGGAAGATCCTGAAGTTCAAATTTTATCTAAAGAATTTGAAAAAAGAGGATATAATGTTAAATATTTCGTTCCATCAACAATAAAAGTAAAGATTAAAATAAGTCATTTTCAAGAACAATTTGAAGAACTTGATCCATTTGCGGCTCTTGTAAGAGGGTTTGGGGCTGCTCCAACTCAAAAAATATTTTTTAGGCTTGATTTGTTAAGCGCAATTGAAGAATATGGAATTAAATTAATAAATTCAAGAGAATCCTTAGAAATAGCGAGTGATAAATTTCTTACTTCAATTTATTTAGAAAGGTATAAAATTCCAACTCCAAAAACGATTATTTGCGAAAATCCCAACGACGCTATAGAGGCGTTTGAGGAACTTGGAGGGGATATTGTACTAAAACCGTTATATGGTTCGAAAGGCGTTGGTATTACCAGAATAAACGATAAAGGCTTTGCAGAGAATGTTATATATACTTTAAGCCAATTAAACGAAATATTTTATCTCCAAGAATTTATCGAACATTTTAATCGAGACATCCGAATTTTAGTTTTAGGTGATAAAGCTATAGCCGGAATGTATAGAGTAAGTGATAACTGGAAAACTAATATTCATGCAGGCGCAAGAATGGAGCCATTAGAACTCACAGAAGAGTTAAAAACTCTAGCAATAAAAGCAGCAAAAATTACAAAAACCGAAATTGCCGGTGTTGATATCGTTGAAAGCGAAAAAGGTTTATTAGTTTTGGAAGTAAATTCCATTCCAGGATTTACAGCACTTCAAAAAGTGACTGAAATCAATTTGGCAGAAGAAATCGTATCCTACTTTTTGGAAAATACTAAAGTCTAGTTTTGAAAAAAATAAAAATTTTTCGAGTTTAGTTTTGGAATTATAATTCTTCAATCAAACCAATAATGGCAGCGATTAATACAAGTACACAAGCCCAAATTCCCGCACTAAAAATCACCAGCAATATCGCAAGGATTATTAATACAAGCCAATGAAACGGAAGTGGTTGATTTGGTTTTAAAGCTACTAGAAATGTTAGAATAACAATTATGAGTCCAATAATTAAACTGATTATTACATCTAGAAGCTGGATGTTGACTATGATGGGTAAAAAACCCATTCCAGCTAAGCCAGCAAAACCATTAATAATATATACCAGTCCTACTATTGCTCCTAGTACCGTTAAAATTTTCATTATTTCTTCATTTTTGTAGTGTTTAGTCATTTTTACATCATTTTTTAAAGTAGTAATTTTTTTATAAAGAAATTAATCTATAAAAGCATTTAATATTTTCATTTCAAAAATATCAATTACGTTAATTTAAGGTAGATTTTTGATATTTATTCATTATTTTTTTAGATTCAAAACTACCGTGATAATATACAGATATTTTTTTGTTTTAAATAAAAAGCCATTCGAAAAAACTATGTGATTGAGGATAAAATACTACAATATAAAAACAGTTTAGCTTTAGCCGAGAAATTGGTTAAAAATCAGTACGCTGATCGTGACTACTATGAAGAAATGATTAGTAGACTTGAGAGAATGCTAAAATTCTATGAAAATTTAAAAATGTGGAAAGAAATTTCAGAAAATTAAGAAGTATATCTTTTTATTAT
This sequence comes from Promethearchaeota archaeon Loki_b31, assembly GCA_005222975.1. Classification (GTDB taxonomy): domain Archaea; phylum Asgardarchaeota; class Lokiarchaeia; order Sigyniarchaeales; family SOKP01; genus SOKP01. The sequence continues at coordinate 2,024 of NJBI01000017.1, read as the reverse complement.
ATCCATCCCGAATTTAACTAAGTATCAAATAAATTCAAGCTAAAATCTTTTTTTAAAATTTCAAATATTTTTTGCATTGGCAAACCTATAACATTTGAGGGGGACCCTCGAATTTCCTTGATAAATAAGCTTGCCCGATCTCTAATGGAATATGCGCCCGCTCTACCTTTCCATTCCTCGGTATTAATGTAATTCCGAATTTCATTATCAGAAATATCTAAAAAAGTAACGATAGTACAATCGTAATCAACCACGACTTTTGGGTCGTTTAACTCCGTTATTGCCACGCCTGTAATTAGGTTATGAGAACGATTTATTAAAGATTTCAATATTTGAAATGCTTGAGCTTTATTTTTCGCTTTGCCTATGATTTTACCCTTAAATTCCACAATTGTATCAGCAGCAATTATTATCGCTTCCATTTTTTTATTTTTTAACAAATCTTTAGCTCTTAATGCCTTAGCTTTAGCTATTTCTTTAACTAATTCAACTGGATTTGAAAATATGCCTTTGTAATATGCTTCGTCTATATCCGTAATTATAGTTTCAAACGGAATGTTTAAACGGTTGAAAGTTTTTTTTCGATCGATAGACTTTGATGCGAGTATAATTTTTTTCATTTTTACTGATGTAGATAACCTTAATTAAAGAATAAAACTCCTATATTTAATATTAGGAATTAATTTATTAAATTTGAAATAAATATGGCAGATTTTTTATATTGGTTTATCTTAATTTCAATTTCTTATTTTCTTGTATTATTTTGTTATATGCATTTTTCATATAAAAAGGAAGTTTTTAGCAATTTTTTTGGTTTTGGCGCCTTATTTTTGACTTTTACTATAATTATAATTATAGAATTACTAATGTTTCAAGACGTAACGCTTTATTCAGATACAATACCAATCTTCTCTCTTGCGTTAGGGCTCCCCTTGCTTATAATTGGTGCGATAATTTTGATATCGACGGGTATTTTATTTTTTTTTAAGCTTGTTTTTAAAAACAAAGATTTATCGAAATTTTGGAATTCGTTAGAGGAAAAGACAAATAAGAGAAGTAAACTTAGGGGAGATACATACAGAAAAATCCCTCATGTTTTAATTTTTGTAGGTTTGTTTGTGGTATGGTATTTAGGTGTTGATTTTGTGAGAAACCTTTCAGGCTCAATTAGTGGGATGATTCCGGATGATAACAATATGTTTCGCTTGTTCTTAAAAATATTGAGCGAGCCAAATAGTATTAGTGAGGTTTTATTTTCTTTAGGTTGGTTTTATTACCTAATATTTTTCTTTTTCTATGGTTTTTGCTTGATTATTTTAGCAAATGAATTAACCCGAAAAGTTAGATTCTTTGCTTTTCCCTTTAACTTTCTCAGCAATATTTTACTCAATGAAGAAGAGAAAAATGGTTATGGTACCTATCTCTATTTTGCAATTGGTCAGATGGTTGCTGCCTTACTTACTCCACCTATGGTTTTTTTAACGATTTTAGGAATAAGTTCTATTGCAGATTTAGCAACGAGCCAAGTGGGAATACGATTCGGGAAAAATAAAATTAGATGGAATAAAGAAAAATCTTGGCAAGGTTCAATAGCCGGAATAATCGCATGTTTTATAATATGCTTTCTTTTTGTTGGATTTTATTGGGCGTTTATTTTTACTTTTGCGTTCTTACTTTTTGATATTTTCACTAATAAGCCAATTGATATATCCGATAATTTATTAATCCCTATTGGAAGTAGCCTTTTCTATTTGTTTATTAGGTTTTTTTTTAATTTCGATTATTATACAATTATTCTGACTTGGATTTGAAGACCTTGAAAAGAAGTTTCGGGACGGTTTCTGATTAATTAATTCACACAATAAGTAAAAATATTTAAATTATTCGACTTTAATGATTAAAAATGTACTATTTACCAACCTCTTTGATTTTTATTGGTTATTCAATTATAACTTTCATCTATGTATTTAAGAACAGAAGAGAGAAGATACAAAAGCATTTGTTTTTTAATGAAATATTAGTAG
>NJBI01000069.1 GCA_005222975.1 Promethearchaeota archaeon Loki_b31 | reverse complement strand
AGTTCCTTAGGGATAAAATTATGATAATTTCAAGGTTAAGTGATTCGGAACCAGTTCTCAATCTTAAAGATTTGTTTCAGGAAGAGATAAGCGAAAAAGAAATTGAGGTTAAGTTAAATCAACTACCCGAAAGAGCCAAGAGAGCTAATATGAAATTACTTGAAGAGATTCAAATAGTCTTAAAAAGATGCACCCATTTGAATGATAATCAAAGATTAATGTATTGTGAGAGCCAAAGGTACTTTATGAAACAGTATTTGCGGGAAATGAATAAACAGCATTGAAAACAAATATTTTTAAACCAGATCTTACGACAAATTATCACGACAAATAATACTTCTTTACTTCTTCTATGACCAAATTGATTAAGTCTTTACTATTTTTAATCGCATAAAATGTTATCTTGTTAAGTAAATTTTTAAATCGCTCTTGTGGTATTTTTGAGGCACCAATAAAAAAACCTACAACTTTGTGTCCCTTATTGGATAAATCTAAAAGGGTCTTTTTAGCACTACCCCAATTATAAATTCCAAAATCTGTAATAATAAAAATTAAAGTTTCTCTTTCTGATTTTTCGCTCTGTTTAATTATAGATTTAACGGGTAATTGCGTTCCTCCCCCTTGATACCTAAGCAAAACTTTTTCTGCTTTTTGGTAATTGTTTGTCCAATCACATATATCAGCTCTGTTAGAAAAATTAATTATACTAAACTTGACGCCTTTTTTAGCAGCAAAATGAAGCGCTGCAAAAGAAGCTAACAGAGCGGTGTGATAAATCCCTCTGGGAGATTTTGCTAGGTAATTCCATTTCATAGATCCAGAAGAGTCGATTACAATTAGTAAATCTGGAATTTCTTTTTCCATTAAATGCCCTTGTCCTATTTTTTTCGCCCATTTTCGTGTTGTAATATTTGGAATAATAACTGGGCTATTTAGAAGGGTCTGGACAATATCTAGCTCATCTATTGGTTCTCCTAAACGCCAAACTTCGGGATAAACGGGTATTTGTCCTCCCGGTTTTTCTTCGTATATTTTAATTTCAATTAAGTCTTTAGCCAAACCTCTATACCAAGTAGCTAACGAATTTCCGTCAATTAATATCCCTGCTTGGCCGGCAGGAGCTCCAAATTCGGAATAAGGTGTTTTTTTAGCAAAATCTTCTGCTTTTTGCCTTAATTCATCGTTATTATCTTTTTTTAATTTATCTAAATTTTTATTTTCTAAAGGATTATCCATTACTTCTAAGATGTCTTCAGGAAACTCGATTTTTGACCCACCTCTTCCCGGAGATTTCCTCTCTGTTTTTTCTTTACCGTGTCGAACACCAGTTCCAACCATAGTAAATGTATTATTGACCAACGTCCTTAAATGATAAGCGGTTTTAGCTACTTTTTCTTCCCATAATGTCTCATCTTCAAAATTCTTTTTCACGACATTCACTACTCTTTTAGCTACATTTTCCACATTGGAGAACGAACCATTATCAGCAATCTTTATATTTAAGAGCAGTTCATAAGACCGAAATAGGAATTTTGAGAAGTCGCTCATGTTATTTTGATTTTTGTCTAAAATGTGCTGATAAGTCTTTTTCAACTCCCAGGAGATCAAATCGGGATTTTTATTGTGAAGCTTAGCATCAATAATAAAATCCGCGAACACATTAACTACTATCGGAGCAAAATTCTCATTAACATATTTTATAGCTGCTTTAAGTAATTTAGCGTTTATTAAACCGTCATACGGAATAATTTGATAATGGGAGACTTCATGAAGGGTTATAGCACGAAAGTAATTGATATAGTCTATATCTTCTATGAAAATAGGCGTATTTGCTAAATTCATAGTAATCTGCCATTTGTGTTGAGGATCTATATAGAAGCCTTCTAAATTTGAGTAATCGAATATAAAAATAGGCGTATCTAAAGGAGGAAAAAAAAGTTCGCTTTGCGTTTTATCCCAAGCGATTCTTGCTAATTTTATAAGTTTCTCTTCTTTTTTCGTTAAATATTTCTTGTTAAAACCTTTTTTCTTATGTGTTCTTTTAAGTATATCTATTATTTTAAAACACCTTAATTTTTAATTCTCTTTTTGAAGGTAATGTGATTTTATCTAGTATTTAATTTCTCATCAGAATCTACTAATTGATTATTAATTTTCTCTTATATCTCTCTCTAAAGATTTAATTAAATAAAGAAAAATGCTTTAAATACTATTATTTAATGGAAATTCAAACTAAAATGTTTATTTATTAATTCTTTAATCAAAAAAAATAGGTTTATTCTTTTTATTTTGACTCATTTTTTTATTCAAAAAAAATTTCTTTTAATTAAACTCTTGTAAAGTTTTGCTCCACGCAATTTTAGCTAATTCTATGATTTTTTGTTTTTTTCTGCTAAAGGAACTTTACCTTTTCCTTTTCTTTGCCTTCTTGGTTTTATCAATCGTGTTTTTTCTAATTTTTCAACTCTCCTAAATCGTTCTCCTTAGGATTGCCTTCTCGAAATCTCTCAATAATTTTATAGGAATTCTCTCTAGTTTTAAACCCTTTTTGAACTAAATCAAGCAAGTTTTTTGGAAATTTTCCCTAGAATTAAAACTCAGAAGTCTAATGATTAATCTCTAAATATGTTTTTTATTTTTGAGTATAAATCTTGATGATAGTTTGCGAAGATAACCATTCTGGGCTTCTTTTCACCTATCAAGGAAACTCTATTTGCTGGACTTAAGACTGCTCGATTATTTTGTTTAGAACTAGATTTGTGCACAATAATTGGAAAAAAATCCCATTGATATTTTTTAAAATAATTTAGGTTTTCTCCTAATAACACATTGTCTTTTAAAAATTGAATACAATCTTCTATTTGATCTTTAGCAATAGAAAATTTGTAACTTCCAGATTTTAATTCAATTACACTTATTGCGATCTTATTCTTATCCCTTAAAAAACTGATTACAATGCAATCACACTTTTTACCTGGTAATTGACTTAATCTCTCAATTTTGATGATTATAGAGCTTTCTCGAATTTCTTCACCTAAAGAAAAATTCCCAACATTTTGCTCAAAACATCTAATATCTATGAGATCATTGAATTGTAAATTTAAGTGTTCTAAGAATTCCATAGATTATCATTTTATTCTGTCTATTTCAGCGGATTCACCGTATAATTCATCAGTTATTTGAGCAAAATGATCCTCGACTATTCCAAATTCGTTTATCTCAAGTTTTTTAGAAACTACTCCATTAGTTATCTCGTCTTTCTTAAATAGATAAACATTTAGTTCACTAGGATGAATATAATCCAATTCATTATAATTTAATTTTATTTTCTCTTTTTTAATGCTTAATTTTATAAAGTTATTCAATTGATATATCAAATGATCACTATGAGTAGTGATTAAAAGTCTAAATCCATCTCTAATTAATCGAATAATAAATTTAGCAAATTTTATTTGTGCATCTGGGTGTAAATGAGCTTCAGGCTCCTCTATTACTAAAAAGCATCTATTCCTAATAATATATTTAAAATATAGAATAATAGGAGCTAATTCTGTAATCATCGATGAGACTCTACCAAGAGAAATACTACCTTCAGGAGTAATATAGAAAATTTCATTTCCAACTCCTGTTTTATCTGAAATTAATTCAATCCTTCCTTTCAAAATCTCATCTTCTAAAATCTTTATTAAATTAGGAAATAATTCTTCTTTTTTACTAATCTCAACAATATTCACTAAAAAATCTGAAATTAAGCCAGGTAATGTCGGTATATCTAAGGGTTCTATTAGTGCTTTAGAAGACAATCTCAGAAAAGCAGAGGCTACAGCCTTATGACTTTGTATTAAACCTGAACGAGTACCAGGTATATAAAAACTTTTATAATTATCGACAATATTTAATTGACTTTTAATATAACTTTTCATTCCTTCAAAAAGAATTACCATAATTTCAAATGAAGGATCTAATTTTTCATTTCTCAGTATGAATTTAAAAATATCCATATCTCTGCTAATATTGATAACTTCTCCATCATCTGTTAATATTTCGCATTCAAGTCTATTCTCATTCTTAAATATTTTAAGATTTGGGGGTTTTAGACTAAATTCTTCAATGAAGATTTTTTTTTTCTTTAGTTTTATTTTTATCAATAGAATATTCGATTTTATAGAAATTTGTAATCTTTTTGTGCCAAATTTAATAAGTTCTTCTGGTTTACAGGAGAAAATCCTTTTAAACTCTTCATTGAGTCTTCTTTCAAATTTTTTAGTAATAGTTTCTAGTATAACTTGCAATGTAACTTGTAAAAGTTTTTGGGAGATTGATACACTTTTGCCATCGATAATTTCATCGTAATTTATTCCAAATAAATCTTTCGCTTTATCTGACAATCTAGAAAGTTCTAGATAAATTTTTCTAAAATCTTTGAGAGATTCATTTTCTGCTTCAGTGGAACCGAATTTGAAAGAATCCGAAAAATCGTAAGACTCTGAAAGGATTTCTGAAAGTTCTTTACAGAATAGATGTACTAAACTGGCAGAATATGATTTTCCCGTATTATTTGGCCCAATAAATATAGTAAGCTTGTTAAGTTTAAACTCAACTTCAGAAATTGGTCCAAAATTTTTTACTTCTATAGAAAATTCATTGTCCATTTTAAACCAATAATATTGTTTAGTATTTGATATTACATGAATTGAATATTTTTAAAATATTTTAATATATCTATAAATGTATGTAATAGCGTTAGCATAATTTATTTAAATCATATAATTGTTCTGAAACAATATATTCACTAATGAAATTACAGTTATGTATAAAAAATTTCCCAAAATTTAATCCTCCTTTCTTAGAAGAAATCTGATTCAAAATTTAATTCTTTTAACATATTACTTCATGCAATTTTAGCTAATTCTATAATCTTTTTTTCCTTTTCTGTATTTTTTTTTTAGTACTTTTACTCCTTCCTCCTTTCCTCGATTGAATCATATTACTGCAAAATTTATTTATTCTTCTTTTTGAATATAATCTAATTTGTCTAAAATCTCCCTTAATTTTAAGGCTTCAGAACCACCTGAGATTTGAATATTGACTAAGGAGTCATCGTTAGTCCCTGTGACGTTAATTTCGATTAATAAATCTTCAGCTCTAATTTGTTTCGTTTGTCTTCTTCTAAAAGCTTCTTGTAATGGTTTATCCAATTTAGGAAATTCGCTCGCAATATCTGCCCAAATTTCTTTATTATTCATAAATTTAAAAATATAGTCTGTAACTGTTTGCTTATATAACTCTTGATTACATAAATTGATTAAATATGCTCTGTTAGAGAAATCTATATCTTCAATTAGATTATTTCGAATACTCGCAAGCGTGTTAATATCTCCACTTTTTGAGGCGACACTTATTTTTTGTGCGAGTTTAGAATACTTTTTATCTTTAATTGAATTGGCAAAAGGAATCAAATCGTATTTAACGATTAAATCGTTTTTCTGATAATTCTTAAGCGTAGTTAAATCTTCTTTTTCCGAATTTCCATCCCTAAATCGTTTTGTTATTTGATAACAAACTTCGCGATTGATAAAACGCTTCTGAATTTGATTTAAAATGTTTTTTGAGAATTCATATTGGTTTCCCCAATATGGCGATTTTTCTAATTCCCTTCTAGGGTAAATAACTCTATGAGAGATAACATAAGGGGCTATAGTATTGACGATATTAACATCAATTTTTTTAAGATCTAACAACCAAGTTAGAGCTTTCGAATATCTCAAAAGATCCTTTGCTACCCTTACACTTAATATTGATTCGATTTTGTTGCATACATTTTGCCCTGTATTAAAGTGACAACCCGAGCATAAACCAGTGCTTGGTTTGAGATTTTCAGAATTTCCCTTATCTACTCGCGCACATAATGTATATTCTCTTATTATTGCGTGGATGTAATTATTCACTTCAGCATTAAAACCGATTCTGTTCACATAATACCAAATCTCCATTAACTCGTCAATCGTTAAGACTTTAGGGACTTGAATCATTTCATCATAACCCGAGTACTTCTCATCTTTGCCAGTCAAAATTAATTCTAAATCGTGACTGGCGGGCATTACAATTGGAATTGAAATACCAAACCTATCTAAAAATGGATGGGACAAATTTCGCATGAATTGGATTACAAATCATGTTTCGAAAGTCCCAACATCTTGCGGATTTATTGTCGCAAATAAGCAAAATTTATCAATTGACTTAATTTCATCGTAATATTTGACAGTTCCCTCAGCCAATAAAGATAAAAGTATATCCTGAGCGTAAGGCGTTAATCGATTTACCTCATCTATAATTTTCCAGAAGTTCAATACAAATTGTCTCCATACAACTTCTTCTACACCGTCATGCATCAATTTACCTAATTTTAGAGTCCCAACCAACTTTTCTTCGGTTAACTGTGGATGTCCACGAACTATTGAAGATTCAATTTCATTTAATGAGTTTCCAGTAATCATTCGACCCAAAAGTTTTACCAGGGTAGTTTTTCCGCCACCGTGCCCGCCGACGAGCAACATTGCTGAATTTGGAACTAATGCGTTTAAAACACATAAGGATAGTATTTCTGGTAAGGTTTTTACTTTAACCTTTTTCACATCTTCCGCAAAATATTTTATTTTTAAATTTTTAGAGTGAACGAAGAGTTGATTCGCTTGGGTAATATTGATTATCTTCCATACTTTTTTCCTTAATAATTCCTCTTCATTTAATTCTTTTAACATGCCATTGTTCCTTTCATGATGTTTATTTTAGTGAAACGAATTTCACTTTATATTTTTATTGATGACTTTTTTCTATAATATTCTTTTAAATAATGAATTAACTCAATATAATTGTTCCCTTTCTCAGTTAAAATAAAAATTTTAAGCCTATTCTTTCCGATCTCTTTATTTAAAAAATTGTTAAAGAAATTTTCTTTCTCTTTTAAAATTCCTAGGACTGTTGACCTATTACAATCAAGATTTTGTGCAAGATTCGCGATAGTAATAATCCTATTTTGATGTGTTAGATCATAAATAGCATTTAAATACTTTTCATAAGTTTCAGTAATCTGTGTATTTATCGATAAAGGATTTTTAATAGAGGGCGGTGTATGAAAGATTTGAAACTTCTGATTTGTTGAATTATAATCGTCTCTAATCACTTGAATAATATTTTTTTTATGATAGATTTCCTCTAACAAATCAAGAAAACCAAGTTTATATTCTAATACATTATGACAATTACGACAAATAAAACCTCCTTTCTCATATTCTAAAATCTGTGCAATTTCAGAACATGTATAAGATTGAATAAACAATTGACTAGCATTTTTGATCTTACTATGAAGATATGGATTGTTCTGAAACTTTTTTCCACTGTAGTGATGAAAATCAAACGAAGGTAAATAATCAGAAAGAGGAAATTCACCACAACTATGGCAAACCTTTCCATAATATTGTTCTATTAAATATCTTTTTTTGAGGTATCTTACTATGGTATTTCTGATGTAAATTTTTGTGTGATAAGATTCGTTTTTGGTATTACTAAAATTTTCAATCGAAATTTTAATTAGGATTAGTATCAATTCAGGTGGAAGAGAAAAAATATGCTGCGGAAATTTAGTAGGGATATTTTTCCAATTAATTAACTTATTAAAATAAGAGAAATATTTACTATGTAGTATATGATGATGATTTCTGCATAAAACGATAACTCCCTCATTTTCCATTCTTTTTATTAATTCTTCTAACAATTGTTGGTTAGAAGATTGATTTTGATACATTCTACTCAATTTATGCGTTGTATATTCATTCTCCTTTTCCTCCGTTGAATGATGAAATTCCAATGACTTTAATCTTATCTCGTTGGTATTTAATAAAAATCCTTCCTTAAGACATTCTGGGCAATATAGTCCCCCGTTTTTGAAATATCTACCATTATATATTGTTTTCATGATATAAAGTTTTAAATTATAACCTAGTATTAGTCTATACTCTTCAGAGTTGCGGTTTTTATCATTATTACTTGATACCTTTACTCGATTAGGAAAAAATTCTTGATGTTTTTCTTTTAAATAATCAAAAATTTCTGTAACTGCTCTTACAAAAGTAGAAGGTTTATAAAAAAGGGTTATTCCTTTATTATTTAAATACTCACATGTAGGTTTGATGAGAAGGTGACCATTGATTTTTTTTAAATTCTTCGCTCGGTTTTTTAAAAACTCTACAATTTTTACTAAATCAAGAAAATATTTATCAAATTGATCTGGAAATAAATTAATCATTTGCTCTAGTAGATCTTTTTCATTTTTGGTTAAAATATGATGCTTATTATCACCTTTAAGGACATTTTCTTTAAAAAATGTAATAGTTTCATTTGACTTATTAAGAGGAAAATTAGAAGATTCAAAGATATATAACGCTATCTTGTCTTTTATCTTTTTTAACTTGTGAGAATAGTTTAGAAATGATTTTTCAATTTTTCCTTTTTTATTTTCCAAGATACTGTCTTTTTCTATTTTTTCTCGTGCTATATTATTATTTCCATCAAAATTTAAAAACTCTTGAGTTTCTTCAGAAAATAGGTTCAAATTTTCCTTTTTTAATTCCTTACACAATCCTGCTTTAAAAAATTCGTGATAAGTTGAAAAAAGCTCAAAAGCAGAGACTCCTTTTATAATTATTGATGGCGCTTTTCCAACAAGTAGAGAACAAGTTCCTGCATGGAGTATCTTATCATATAATTGTTTATACGCAACTAAAGAGCCGACTTTCGAGAGAGAGTTATTTAATTCCTTTAGAGTTGCTAAGTGATTTTTCAACCATCCCTTTATAATTAATTGAGTTTTTTTTGAGAGTGGATGCAGATCTTTTTGTTCATAAACCATTTTTGATTTTTCATAAAAATCTCGCAAAAAATTGGTATACTCCTCTGTAATCTTCTTTAAGCCAAGACGTAACATCTCATATTTTTTATAATATTTCTCATCTCTAATTGCTTTTTTTTGTTTACGACTCATTAATTTCATATATCCTTTTGATAAACCATCAATATAAGGAGAAATAATCTGACCTCCTCTACCTATTGGATTGCTGTACATCCACAGATTAATAAAGGATTTTAAATCATCTGGTGTATCCGATCTTATTTTAGAAATTAAAATATTTGGAGGAAGGCTTGAATCATCGAATAAACATGCTTTTACAGCAACAAAGAAATTTCCAATAAACTCATCAACGGAAACTAAGGCTAACCTATGTTTTGGACATTTCGGATACTTTCTGAAACTGAGAAAACTCATCTTTATAGGTTTTACCTTTTCGAGATATTTACACCCAAAATATGGACAAATAGCGATTCGGTCTTTTTTTATATTCCTTCTACTAACTTGTATCTTCTCTATTATCATTTTAAATTCTCACCTTACTCCGCATTTCTCTTTTCTCGTTATATTTTTCTGAATCGATAATATATGAGTTTGAAATTTCTATTTCTTTTTCTAATTGGAGATAATTTCGTCTTAACTCAATAAAGAAATCAAGAAGTATTAGATTATAGGCACCCTTAACGCTACTGACAATATTTGCCACTGATATTGCTATTTTCAATAATTTAGGGTGGTAATAAAGTTCTAATTCCGAGATTATATGAAGATTCTTCCAAATTTCTTCCCCTAAAATTTTTATTTTTTTTAATAATAATGTATTAGGTTTAGTGGGAAGTCTTCCAACTTTTTGCTCGAGAATTTGGATCTTTTCAATTATATTTCCGTTTTCTACTCCGATTTCGTTTAATAGGTTAATTAATTGTGAGGATAAATTAAATATGTTATTTTTGCAACTAATTATCTTATCATCATTCGCTATTTTCGTTGATTTATTAATTCTTGAGAATTTACTGCGAATTATTAAATATTTGTAATTAAAAAATGTTCGGAACTGCCTCGAAAGCTCAATTAAGCTCTCACTTCCTTCAAGTGAATACCATTCAAAAAAATAATCATTATCGCTTTGTTCAAAAAATGTAATATAATCCTCATGGTCATCAAAGATACTATCTTCCTGCTTCATGCAGTTAAATTTTGTTATATATATATAAATAAAAAATTAAATTCTATTATTCCATTAATTTAAAGAAAATAGACTAAAAGAATTTAAAGGTTTAGTTTTCGGCTTCCATGTATAATAGAAATAATTTCAAGATGTTCCTTCTTGACTAAATAAATAATACGATAGGTTTTATAAAGAATCTCTCTTAATTCTGGATCTCCATATTCAGGAACTTTCCTACCAAGTTTGGGAAATTGCTTTAGATGACCCACCATTTCATAAATTTGTTTTACTAAAATTTGAGCGTATTTTGGCGAATCTATTGAGATATAATTTGCAATATCATCCAATTCTTCAAGGGCATGATTAGTCCATTTTATTTTAACCATTTTTCTAAGCGTTCTTTAGCTTCTTCGTGTGTATATAAATTCCCTTCCTTCGAATCTTTTAATCCCTTCTCAATTTTTTGTCTTACATATATTGCCTCGATGATATCTTCCAAACTTATGTCATCAGGAAGATTTTTTATCATTTGTATGATATTTTCCTTTTGAGTTGCCATGATATTTTCCCTTAATTAAATAAAAATCAGTTCGCTAATATATAAATTAGTATTTTTTTATAAATAAGAGCACTTAATCTATTTACTAAAATTTTAAGGTAATTAGAAGTTGAATATTTCCTTTAATTGCTCAATAACAAAATCAGGGTTGTATTCCCAAGCACCATAGCCATCGAGATACTTATTTTTATCTCTTCTTATTAAACATGCTGAGATTTTAGCTTTTTTTGCAGCATAAATATCTACAATCGAATCACCAATCATAATTGCTTTTTCTATTTTTGGGTCGTATTTTAATTTCTCTAAAACTGACAAAACACCTAAAGGTGATGGTTTAGCAATCGATTGGTCCTTGTCAAACGACAAACCAAAGAAATAATTGAAATATTTAGTGATATTAAATTTTTTTACTATGAAATCAACAATGTAATCTGCTGAGTTTGATATTATTGCTAATTTTTTGTTTTCATTATATATCTTTTCTAAAACACATTTAACATCGTTAAAAAGTAAGATTTCATTTTTTTGAACGAGAATTTTTCTATATTCAAAGTCAATTTCATCAAAACATTTCCAAAAATCGCGAAAATTATTTGTCCCCCACTTTTTTAAGTAATCAATATAACTATTACCAGAAAACCAGAACTTATTTCTCTCGCTCCTCTCTGGAACATGCTTAGTTAAACATTGTTTAAGAGTTTCTAATAAAATATTATCAAAATAATCCTTAGAATTAGGAATATAAAGAAGACAATTGTCTAAATCAAATAAAAAGTAATTATACTTCATGTTAAAAATAACCTATATGTCCTAAATTATTACCATCTTCGTCTAACGCGTATACAATTCCCATAGAAAGAGGTTCTTGGTTTTCTCCTTTAGTAGATTTAGCTACGCGTTTAATGGTTTCCAATTTTAAAATATAGATCCCATTACATTTCTTACACTTAACATAGATTTTTTTAACATGCTTTTGATCATCCTCAAATTCTTCTTTCTTAAATGGTTCTAATAATTTAGGGTTGTTATTATCGCAATTTTTTAGAAAACATTGATCTAGAGAGATTTTTTCCATGCCCCTTCGAGCAAGGGCAATAAAAGCGTGAGTAGGAATTTCATATCTTAGGTCTTCTTTATCGGCTTGATCGGTCATACTTAATAAAAAATTATAAAGTAATTAACTCTTTTTGTTATCGTTTATAGAAATTCGATTATAACGATTAGCTTTAAAATAATTATTTAAGGTGATTAAGATTAATTACAATCAAATATTACAATTTCTGAAGAATTTAATTTCTTATTGAGTTAAATATGTCAAAAAAGGAAGATTTCTCAAAAGAGACATTGGAACATGTATCTAAGTTAGCTTTATTAGATTTAAGTGAAGAAGAGAAAGAGAAATTAGCTAAACAATTAGGAGATATACTTAACTATTTCAAAAAGTTAAACGATTTAGATACTTCAAATGTTGAACCTATGACGCACCCCATCGAGGGTTTAAAAAACGTGTTTAGAGAAGATGTTCCGTGGGAATCGCTTTCAAACGAAGAAGCGTTAAAAAACGCTAAGCATACTAAGGATGGTCATTTTAAAGCGCCAAGAATTTTAAAAGGGTAGTATTTTATTCCTTATATTCTCTTGTGAGAATCTCAATTGCCTTTTCCATATCTTTTAAGGCTTTCTTTCTCTCCTTAGGCGTCATATTGTAAAAATCATCCTCCGAATTCCTACCAATTTTTTGAGATTCCGCTACGGGTTTGAATTTCTTAAATACTAAAGCATTTATGTAGCGTTCATAATGGTTAAACGCTTTATTAAGTTCTGGGTTGTCTTTAATTTGTTCCCACAGTTCTAAGGTTTCTAAACTACGAATACCAATATCTATTCTAAACCAGCTTATTGGAAATAGTAATTTCTTTTTAATTCCATATTCTATTACTTTTAAGTTATCATCATCGATATACAATTCAGGTATCTCATCTTTACTAAAAACGATGTTATCACTCATGATATATAAGTTAGCAGCATTTCTTGAAGTGCAAACTATTCCTACAGCAAATCCTTTTGCTAATCGTAATTGATTTATCAAATCCTCTAATTTTGATCCTTTTATGTGAACGTGTTTTTTTTGATTTCCTTGAAATTCGATTTTAATTTTGTTGATACCTTTATCGTCGATTATAATCTTGGGAAATAATCCTTTTTCGCGCGTTCTTTTATGAGCTTCTAACAATTTATTAATAATTTCGTAATCCAATTTAAGACCTGGAATTACAGTCGTATTTGCATCTAAGAAAGCGTCAACTTCAAAGTCCGCAATTCCATAGAAAATTTTCCGATTGTTGATAATTTGATAAATAATTTTTACAATTGTATCAACTAAAGCCTCGGGATCTTCTCGAATAGAATCATATTCAGTCGTAGTAAAAGTATCGATCTGATCTTCTAACCCCTCCTCTTCATAAAACGCAGCCCACGACATTTCAGTATAAATATTGCCCTCATTGTAGAAATTATGGGAACTATCTATGCTAATTATTGATTTAGCTCCTCCAATTTCTATACCTTTTTTTGTACTTGAAGAGCTAAATATTTTCAAGGGCGGATTATAAAAATCGAGAGACAAACGAATAACCACTTTTTGCTTTATGCTTTAAAATATAATAGAGGTAATATTATTAAATATGGTTTTTTTAAAGATTCTAAATATAATAGGTCAGAATTTATTTAAAAAATTAGTGGAAAAATTGAAAAGAACAAGTTTTTATTGATACAAGGACGATAAATTACAAATAGGGTAATTAATTTACAGGAATTTTGACGGTAAAAGTGGAACCTTTTCCTTTTCCTTCAGATTCCGCCCAGATCTCTCCTTCATGAAGTTTAATAATCTCTTTTGATATAAATAATCCTAACCCTGTACTTCCTAAATCCATGTCGAGATCTTTCTTTAAAGGAGATGATATTCTGCTAAACTTTTTAAAAAGACCTTCTATTTCTTTTTTAGTTAAACCTACACCTGTATCTTTTATTATTATTTGAGCAAATTTGTCATCGGATTTTATTTTAATATTAATTCTACCTTTCGAAGGAGTATATTTTATCGCATTTGAGATAAGATTCGTTAAAACAAGCTCAATTCGAGACTCATCTATATTCAAGTAAAGTTCGGGTTCGAGATCTATTATTATTTCATGATTGCGTTTATTACTAAAATATCTCATTTCTTTAACGCAATTTGAGATTAAATCACCAAGATTAGTTTTTGTTTTATTTAATTTGAATACTTTAGACTCCATTTTTGAAACATCAAGCAAATCATCAACTAATTTTCTTATTCTCCGTGTTCCACTAAATGCCATTTCTAATAGTTCCAATTGCTCCGGATCGAATTTATCCTTATACAAAATATCTAATAGCTGGTATGCGCCATAAACCGTAGTGATTGGTGTTTTTAATTCGTGAGAGGCTCTATCTATAAATTCTTTTCTCATTTCATTTAACTCCTTTAATTTTATCTCTAATTCTTTTGTGTCTGATATGTCATGACCCATTACCATAATGTAAGTTCTATCGCCCATTTTCACCAAAGATGAATCTATATTTACCCAAACGAGATTATCATCCTTTTTCCTTAATTGAATATCGATAGAGGGAATAATTTCACCATTAGAAATCTTTTTTAATCTCTCAAGAAGAATAGGTAAATAATCAGGAAGTACAATAGGGAGTCTGCCGTATCTTTTACCAATGAGTTCACTCCTCTCGTATTTGATTAATTTTTCTAAAGCAGGATTGCAATCTTCTATTATACCTTTTGTATTGATAAGTAAGATCGAAACTGTTGATTTCTCAAAAAGAAATCTATATTTCTCTTCTGACTGTCGTAATTCCTCCTTAGCTTTCTTTTTTTCTGTTATATCTATATACGAAACTAGGAAAGCAGGTTTATACTGGAACTTTATACGTTTATTGTAAATTTCTAACCATATAGTGCTCCCGTCCCTATGAATTCCACGAGCTTCATAATATTGAACGTTAGCATCATCCTGATTTTCAATTTTTGTAGCGAACTCAATAACTTTTCTCTTATCCTCGGGATGAATCGTTTTAAAAAACTCTCCCTGACCCCAATTCAACATTTCTTTGATTGAATATCCAAGTA
>NJBI01000016.1 GCA_005222975.1 Promethearchaeota archaeon Loki_b31 | reverse complement strand
AAGTAGAACAAATTAACATAGACGAGAATGTAGATATAACTACGTTTATTCAATCTTTAGGGAATACGGGGTTTAACGCAAAGCGATTAGCCGTAGCATGCGAAATTTATAAAGAAATGATTAGAAATGAAGATTGCGTTAAATTTTTTGGGCTTGCTGGAGCATTAGTACCAGCAGGAATGCAGAAAGTTATTCACGATTTTATAGAAGAAGGATTCATTGATATACTTGTTACTACGGGCGCTTCGTTGACTCATGATATTGCCGAAACGCTAGGGTTTCACCATCTACAATGAGAACTCAACATTAAAGATGTTAGTGATTCTGAGTTACACGACCAAGCCCTTAATAGAATCTACGACGTATACTTACCAAATAAAGTTTACGAGGGTATCGAAGATTTTGTATCCCAGCTAAAAATTCCTAATAATGACATGTCCGTTAGTTCTTTTTTAAAGTACCTTGGCGAGAATCTGCCCCCAGATAATAACTCTATTTTAAAGATTTGTGCAGAAAAAAATGTTCCAATTTTTTGTCCTGCATTTACTGACTCCGGTTTAGCACTTCAATTAGGTTTCCACCATCAAAATTTAAACCTTAATCACTTTAAAGACATGCTTAATATGGTTAACTTGGCTTGGGATGCAAAACATGCCGGCGTTTGCATTGTTGGTGGGGGCGTGCCTAAAAATTTTATTATGCAATCGCTTCAATTCTGCCCAAACTCTGCACAATATGCGATTCAGATAACAATGGATCGTCCAGAACAGGGTGGTCTTAGTGGAGCGACTTTACATGAAGCAATTTCTTGGGGAAAAGTACATCAAAGCGCAAAATTCTCCACAGTTATTTCAGACGCGACTATCGCTCTACCTGTAATGTTATGGTTTTTAAAGAAAAGTTTGTTGTAAAATTCATTCTTTATTACAAATAAATCGGATTACATCTAATAAAACAAGCCGGCTAGCTTTTGATCAACTTTTTTCGTATTAGATCCGAAAATAATGTCTAGGGTTTTTTTATAGATTTTGAATTGAGATACTTCAGATAAATTTTTACCTTCGTACTGTGCTTTAAAATTCTCCGCAACCTTAATTAATAGGGGATTGACAAGTTTATTCACATATTTGTCAATCCTTTTATGCTTATCTATAATTGCGTAAGATATTAATAATTCAGGTTCTACGCTGTCGTCTGCTAAGATGTTTGCGTTTATGAAAGCGATTGTAAATCTATTACCTTGAAAGTACTCCACAGACCCCGTAGAAAATGCAGTTTCAGCAAAATTTAAGAGTGCGGTGAGCAAACCGCTTCTTAAATCAGAATCTATTTTTCCTAAGGTAGTTTTATGGTAACTCTTCTTTACTAAAGTAAATCCCCTAAATAATAAACCTACTTCTCGAATTACCATAATTCTAATTTGTTTTTTAGTAAAGCTACTATAGACTTTGGTCTTATTAAGAATTCAACCTATAGATATTTAATTTAAAACAATTCTATGTAATAAATCTAATGTTGTCAAAGATGTTTTTTCATGTTTTAGATATCTCATCAGAAATGTTAGAGTATATAGAAGAAAACTAAAAGTATCATTTTTGCTTTTTTTTAAGATGTTTAAGATTAATATTAGAAAAAAAATATATTCAAATATGATTGATAAAGAAAAAATTAAGTTATGTGCTAAAAATATTGTTAATGCTATTAATATTCAAAGAAAAGGGGAAAACATTCTAGTAAAGGGTGGTACTTATAGTCAAGATTTACTAGAAGAAATTGCCCTGAATGTCTATAGAAACAATGGAATTCCCGTTATTATATCAAACAGCGATAATTACATAAATACGATGTACCAAGACACAAGCATTAGTAGTGAAATTTTAGAGATTACACCGCTTCATTATTTAAAATTAATCGAAAATATCGACGCGTATATTGTAATTGAGCCCTATGAAGATCCTGGTATTTTAGGAAACGCCCCTAGAGAAAAACTCAATGCAAAAATTAAGTTTAACGCACCTTTGAAAGACATATTGTATGGAGGCAAACCAGAATACGCTCCAGGGAAAAAGTGGTGCTATGCGGGATGGCCCTCGATGAAAGCTGCCAAATATTATAATATTGAATATGAATTATTAGAAAAATTCATAGTGGGTGGAATGAGCGTTCCTCAAGACAAAATGGACGAAATTACAATAAACTTGGGAAAATTCTTTGAAAATGCAAAAAATGTTCATGTTTCAGATGATCTTGGGACGGATTTTACGGTAACAATTCAAGATCGCCCTATGATTTTAGATAACGGTTTACTTTCCGATGAAAGAATTTCAGTAGGCTTACTAGGGGGGAATTTACCTGCAGGAGAAGTATTTTTCCCACCCCACGAGAAAATTGGCGAAGGTACTCTTTTTTGTCCCCTCACTAGAGACAGAATGACTAATAAGATCATTAAAAACACTCATTTAAGATTTAAGGAGGGAAAATTATTAATCGATGAAGTTACCTCTGAAGAGAATCAAAGTGATTTAATTAATACATTTAAGGAAAGCGAAAAAATTGACAGGGAGAAGAATTTACCAGAGTTAAGGACTTATAATGTTGCGGAATTAGGTATTGGATGCAATCCAGAAATTACAAAAGCTATCGGTTATATTCTAACGGACGAGAAGATAAATGGAAGCGTACATTTAGCGTTTGGTTCAAATAAAATGATGGGAGGAACTTCGGTTTCACAAGTTCATTGGGATTTTGTTACGGCTCCGCAGGCTAATATTACCGTTGAATACAAAAATGGAACAAAAAAACAAATAATGGAGAAAGGCATATTAGTTTAATAATCAATCTTTTCTTCGTCCTTAATGGCTAGATCAAGGCTATAATCAATTGGTTTTAAATTGAGGTACGATTCAATTTCTTGAAGTAAATCTTCAAGAAAGCGTTTTTTTAAACTATTTAAACTACTCATATGTCCCATTTTCTTTTCTTCACGTTTAAATATAAAGTTTCTGAAATAATGTTGCTATAGAAAGGGTTCATAGAATCGCTAGTAATATTAAGAGCGATTTTATTCGACATAAGTTTACTGTAGCATTAAATTTGTTGAGGTAAGATGTTAATGCCAAATTCAGGAATTTGTCCTTAAATTGTTCTCCTGCATTTGGAGTTATCGCATAACTCTAAGCGGGAAAACCATATTTTCTCTCTTTTTTTGTAAGGATGATGCGAAATATCTGGCAATGTTTGGTCTTTGAACAAGCTTTCTAATAGTAAAGGAAGCTGTAATGTAGCTAATTAAAGCAATTAAATTAAGTCATATACTCAATATAGAAAAAAAACGATTACTTAAATTCTTTAATTTGTTTGATTTTATTTACCAATACGAGAATTAACTGAATTCCGCAAGAAAAAGCAAGAAAGATTGAAGAAAGAAAAATTAACATTTCCACACTGATATAAGCAGATAGGGATGTTCCTATAGGAGCAAACACAATATTTGCGATTGATTGGCATGTTAATATTAGCTGATACACAAAAGTTTTATATCGCGTCTTCACTGAAATAGTTTGAGCGATAGAGACGTACATATAATTAGCTATATAACCTGCAAATGCAAGACCACATTGAATCACTAAAAACATTGGGAAATTTGAGAACGGTAAGAGAACAAGGAAAAATAAATAGAAGCAACAAAAAACAAAGAGTAGAAAAATATTACTTATCCTTTTAGCTATTTTTGAAGCAATGTAATATCCAAGAAGTGCAAATATCGATATCACGTAATATAAGGAAAAGAAAATTCTTAGCGAAAACTCATTATATCTCGTTAAAACCCACGAACTAACTAACGATAAAAAGATTAAATCTGAAGACGCTAAAAAGAACGCAATATACAAGAAAATAACAAACCATAAAACCCTTTTCTGGCTCATTTTTTTTATATTTTTGACTTCAATATCTTTAATATTATTTTTTGAACTTTGATCGCTGAATATGGTGTTATTTCTTAAAAACAGAATTATAGAAAGCAATGGTAACGTCAACATCCAACCAACCATGAAGAACAATTCCCATTGCGGTAAAGAGTAGATATTTTTAATAATTAAATCGAAAAACAAAGACACTAAAAGAAAACTAACGCCTCTTGCTCCATTTACGATTAATATCATATGATGTTTAATTTTTGGCGATTCCACGCTAAGGGTGAGGAAAATCTTACTCATAATTGTACGAATAAACATCCTGGCAAGAAAATATACGCCCAAAAAGATTCCATACAAAAATAGTATGTTTTTATTAATAAGAAAAATAGAGAAGCACGAACATAGTAAAATAACGCAAAGATATACAAATATTTTATGATTTCGTTCAGATTTTACATGAGCATCAAAAATATAGGCAACAAGAGGAGTTATTATCAATGATAGATACCCAAAAAATTGGATGAATGCTAAACTGTTTCGATTAACAGCCAAAATCTCGTAATAAAACAACGGAATGTATAAAACAAAATAAGCTTCAAATACTCCTAATGTGAAATATACCAAGAAAAATATTCCATACATCTTTTTAACATTCATCTAAAGGACCTTCACACTTTATTTCTAACCAGAATCGATATATACAATATTTTTAGGAATTTAATATTTAAAGAAAAAGGTTTTATTGAATCTTTTGTTCTTCTCCACCCCAATTTAGAAAATAGAATGAGTGTTGATGAGTTATTGTATGAGATTCTGTAATAGTAAAAGGATTTTTTCCAAAATTTTAGCTTTAAAAGTTATCCGATCTACATCAAAATGATGTTTCTCCACGAAAATTTTTTCGGTAGTTGAAATCCCTATATATGCTAATCCCACAGGCTTCTCAAGCGTGCCACCCGTAGGTCCTGCGATACCAGTAATCCCAATTCCTATGTCAACATTGGAGAGGACTCTAATATTATATGCCAATTGCTTTGCTACCGTTTCCGATACGGCTCCATGCTGATTTATGCTTTCAGGATCAACATTCAATAGCGCAACTTTAGATGCATTACTATAACATATTATTCCCCTCTCAAAAACTTTAGAGGCGCCAGAAATATTGGTAAACATATTCGAAATATACCCTCCTGTACAAGATTCGGCAATAGCTAAAGTAATTTCTCTAGTTGTAAATTTAATAATAATGTCTTTGATTTTTTCTAAGAAATCCATTAGTAATCTATCACATTTTAATTATTATTTTATCTGGTTAATATTTTAAAATATTGGACAATTTATAGGAATTCATTTAATAATAAAAAGCAATATAAATAAAAAAGACTATTTATAATTTATATTCTTAAGAAGTAAAAGAAATTACAAATACATTCAAGTTAAAACTATAATGTGATTTTATGAGTGAAAGGGATGAGAGGAAAGATTTCGTTTTCAAAATAACTGTAATTGGAGATGGTGGTGTAGGTAAAACATCCTTAATAAAAAAATATACTAAAGGGAGTTTTAAGAAAGAGTACATCAAGACATTAGGAGCACAGTTCTCTAAATATGATGAAAAAATAGGAAATAGCGCAGTGAAATTATTTTTTTGGGACATTGCTGGTCAATCTGAGTTCTCATTCATGAGACCTACTTTTTACAAGGGTAGCAAAGCCGCAATTATAGTTTTTTCTCATGCTCCAAAAGAAATTAGTAGTAGCTTTAAGCATATTTCAGAATGGCATGAGGATATTAAGAAATATTGTGGAAATATTCCAATCGTATTATTTGGAAATAAAATTGATTTAGTTAATGACGAAGAACTATACGAAAATAAAGTAAAAGAAATTGTTGATAAAAGAGATTTTCTTGGGTACTACAAAACTAGCGCAAAAACAGGTAATGGCGTCTATAAAGCGTTCCAAGCAATAATTAAAGACCTTTATGAAAAATACAAGGATCAATAAATTAAAAAAAGGATCTTCAGGCACATATAGGTGATGTATGTTAGAAGAGTTTCAGCAAGGTTATCCAAAAATTTTATTTTTTTCATCTTCCCATTGCGGTCCGTGCCTCCCAATTGAGCAGATGTTAAAGAGAATAAATATTTCTATGTTTGGAAAAAAATTGTATATAGAAAAAATTGATGTAGGAAAAAATTACCAATTAACTAATGAATATAAGATTACTTCGTTACCAACAATTATTGTGGCAGATAGGAGGTTATCTGTAAATATCCAAGAGGAAGATATTATTGACGCTATACTCTATGGATTTATAAGCTCCGTAAAAATTGAATAATACAAATTAAAGAAAAAGAGTGAGGATAAAAAAATGGATAGACAATTGCTTTCAAAAATTTTAGTACAAATGAGGAAACATTTGAAAGGTGGAAAAGAGATTGGAGATATGAAAGTAGGAGCTTTGTTGGCTCTAGGTCATCAGTTAGAAGCTATTTTCTACTATTTAGGCCACGAATTAGGAACAATTCTAAAAGTTAAACAAATTGATGATGTAAAAAATATTCCTAATGCTTTAAAAGAAAAAATCTCTGAATTTAACCTAGGCGATGTCGAGATTACAGAAAGTACCGAAGAAATTGTGCAATTAAAACTTAAAGGGCATTCTTCAATAAAGGATCTCATTAATAAAGGTATAAAAACAGAAGGAAGCTTTTGTTCATTCGAAGCAGGTTTATTGGCAGGACTCGTTGAAAAAATGACAAATAATCATTGTTTTGCACAAGAGGTAGATTGTAGCCTACAATCAGGTAAAGATCATTGTGAATTTATGATTGTGTTTCAAAAAGACTAATTTTCAGGCCCTTAACTTTCAATAATTTCCAATCCAAAATAGTTGTTTTAAAAAATAGATAGGTTTAGCAATTAAGTAATAAGAATATTTATAATCATTATTTGGGTTAAAATATTGATAGCTTTAGCATTATTACCATTACAACTTTAAAAAAAGCGAGTATCCTTAAAAAAAAATAAAAGTTATTAAATAAAAGTAATATCTTGGTAGTCTGGATTTCCTAAATCCTTTTTCGCTACACCTAAATCGCGTACTTCCTTATTTAATTTCTTCACTGCCTCTCTAACTATTTCTTTTTTCTTTGCTCCAGTACAAACTATCCTACCTGTGCTGAAAATTAAAAAAACCGTTTTAGGCTCTTGCATTCTATAGATCAAACCGGGAAATACTTCTGGTTCATACATAGCGTATTCCATAACGATAGCTGCCATATTTAAATCTATATTAGTGTGTAAATCTCCACTTGCTACAATATTTTGAATCGTAATTTCGGGATTGGATACTTTTATCCCTGCTTTTCTTATATTCTTTAACACTTTCTCCACAACCCTATCAGCTTCTGAAGCTTTGCGCATACCGGTAACTACCATCTTTCCCGTCGAGAAAATTAAGATAGTTGCTTTCGGTTTTAGAATTCTCATAACTAATCCTGGAAATCTTTCAGGATTATATTCAACATCAGCATGTTTGCGAGCTATTATATTTAAATCGATTTTTTCTGTGATTTCGACAACAACTGTCGCTACAACATTCTCAATCTTGTAATCGATTCCTTCGGCCTTATCAGCCTCATCGTTGAATTCCTCATCGTCCTCTACTTCTTTTACACCCTCTACTTCCTTTTCTTCCTTTTCTTCTTCTTCTTCTTCTTCCTCTATTTCTTTTACTTCTTTTACCATCTTACATCAATATTGATAAATATGATTTGAATTAATTTAAGAAAAATTAAATTCTTTTAAAAAGGGGTATTTCTTTATAAATGATTTTTTGTTTATAAAGTCTTTATAAATGAGAAAAAATTCAGATATAAAATATGTCGAGATTAAATCTACATCTCTATTTATTCAAATTTTTATCCAAAATTTTTTTTGTGATTTCTAAAAAAGCGTCTTCTACATTAGATCCTGTTTTAGCAGAAGTGGATACAAATTCCATGTTATAACTCTTTGCAAATTGGCTTGCTTCGCTCTCAGTAATTTTGATTTTATCGGATAAATCGTTTTTGTTTCCAATTAGAACCAAAGGCTCGTTTCCTCTAGCATCTTTAAAGTCTTGGATCCAATCATGAAGTTTTTCATAAGTATTTCTTTTAGTACAATCGTATATAACTAAAGCGCCATTTGCACCTTCCAAATACAACCTCCGGAGACTTCTAAAGCTTTCTTGACCGCCAAGATCCCATATCTGAGCAGAAACATCGCCATATCCTTTAAGTTCCATATCTTTCTTTAAAAGGTTTACGCCAAGAGTGCTTTTATAATTGTCTTTAAATTTATTTTCGATAAATCTATAAACTAATGAGGTTTTACCGACATTGGCTTCTCCAAGTAAACAAATTTTTATAATATATTTTGGTTCATGTTCAGTGGTCATAATTGTTCACATAAATTATTGACTTTATTTACTTTCATAATAATACTTATCCTTATTAATAATTTTCACCTAAATATTTAGGAGTATTTAATTGTGGTGTAATGAGGTTTCAACTCGATTAACGGGATTTAAGTTAAATTAGTCTGAGTGTCAACTTTTTTCGATATAGCATCAATACAGTTAAAATATTCCCCATATAAGTTGTTTAATAGATTATTTGTCCTAGCTTTATGATAGGCAAAGAGAAATAATTGATTCAAGGATACATCGTGATTGCGTTTGTATATATCCCTTTTTAAATCGAATAATTCACTATTTTGATCTATGAAATTACATAGAATGTATCTATTTTCATTACGCAATTCTAATTCATTTAATAAACCATACATCCTTAAAATTAATGGTCCTTGATATTTGATTTTGTTATGGTTGATAGATTGAAAGAATTGAAGGAATTTATTTCTCTTTAATAATACCGACATGAGTAATAATATCGAAATATTATTTATTTTCTTTAATAATATCTACGTAATATATTCATTGGAAATTAAAGTAGTAATCGAAACCCTTATATTTATTTTGAGCTTCTTTAAATTCATATTTTATATTTTCAACTTTAGCATATTTCGGACCTTTTTTTGCGAACTTAAGTAATTCCTTTAACTCGCTTTCAGTTCCTTCAGCTTCGATATAAACGCTTCCATCAGCTAAATTTTTAACAAATCCAGTTAAACCTATTTTACGTGCCACTTGACGTGTAGTGTAACGAAAGAAAACGCCCTGAACGCTTCCATATACTTTGATTATAATTCTTTTCATAAAAAGAAGATTCTCACCCTACTATTTATTTCTTGATTAAGTTCTGCATTGAATTAATGTTGTGATCTAAACCCTCTTTAGTCGTTTTTGGGTGGATATCTAAAGCAAAAATCTCTTTGGTAACTTTTTCAACTATAGGTAATTTTATTTTATTATAATCTATTTCTTTGCCATAAAAAGGACACGACCAGGGACATCCTTTTGGATACGCAATTTTTTCCTTAAATAATTTAGTTTCGTATAAGGGTTTAGGGTAAAGGACTTTACTCTTAGGAAATTTGTTTAAAAATTCAGCTTTATTCAAACCGAGTTTATTTGGATGAATACGCCCTATCCAATAATTAAAAGCGGGTTCACAATAATCTGGGATATAAGGTGGATCAATTCCGTCTATTTTGTTTACTGCTTCTGTTAAGTACATAGCATTTTTATTTCTTATTTTTATAAATTTATCGATTTTCTTTAATTGAACCCTTCCTATTGCGGCTTGTATTTCAGTCATCCTATAATTATAACCTAAACGATTGTATACATACCACTCTGGTTCACCGTGATGTCTAAGTAAACGGCATTGTTCAGCTAGCTCATCGTTGTTTGTTGTTATCATGCCGCCTTCTCCAGTAGTCATATTTTTTGAAGGGTAAAAACTAAAAGTGTTAATATCTCCAAGAGAACCAACATTCTTACCCAAATATTTTGTTCCGTGCGATTGGCAAGCGTCTTCAATCAAATATAAATTAAAATCGTTTGCAATGTCTTTAAGGGCACCTATATCGGCTGAAATGCCCGCTAAATGAACTGGAATAATTGCCTTAGTTTTATCCGTAATATGTTTTTTCACGGATTCGGGATCGATCGTATAGGATTTATTATCAATATCCGCAAATATCGGTATTGCATTATTGTGTAATATTGAACTTGCGGTTGCTATAAATGTAAAAGGAGGGATAATAACCTCATCTCCGGGTCCTATGTCCAAAGCAGCTATAGACATATGTAACGCAGCAGTTCCGGCATTAACACCAATAGCGTGTTTAACGCCAATGTAACGAGCGAATTCTTCCTCAAATTTTTTTACATATTCGCCGTGTAAAAGGGTCAACATTTGAGATTTCATTACTTTTAGGACTTCATTTTGTTCTTCATCTGAAAGGTTCATGGTTTTTTACCCAATTATTTTTTAAAAGATTCAAAATTTGAATTTATAATAATAAAAGTAAGAACTTTTTTAATAATGTATTTTTTTTATTAAAGAGTGTTTAGAAATATTCAAACAATAAGATAATAGGTACCTTTTTCGTTATCATACTTGATTATTTTATTTTTAGAAAGAGTGTCAAGAACACTATCTAACCATCTTTTATTCGTATTAATAGATTTTTTAATATCCTCATATTTCATTTCTTCGTTAATAGCTAATAAAAACTGAATTTTGCTCTTTACTTTTAGATGATCTGATTTTAAAATCATTTCAAATTTCTTTTTAAAATCATATTCTAAAGTTTTCAATTGAGCTACTTCATTGCTTAATTTTGCTATTACTTCGTCTCTCGTTCTAAAAACTTTTAAGGAAAGATTATATATTCTTTCTATATGTTCTTTGAGCCTATCTTCGTTTAACTCTAACTCTAGCTCTTTTTTGAACTCATCTAAAATAACGGTATAATCTGAACTGTCGTCGTATTTATCTAAAACTAATACGATAATGATTTCTTTGTTTTCGTTATAATATGAAATTGAATTCCAATTCTTTTCTTCAATAGTAATGTACGATTCAACGAAATTGTGTGAAATTTGGATCTGTTGCACGACATTATCAAGAATTCCTAGATCATTGGGATATTTCATGTATATGTTTCCGCCAAGAATCTCATCCCACTTAATCAAGCAAATACCTAGAGGAATAGCATCACACCTAAAAAATCAAAAGCTTCCTTTAAAAATTATAAAAGTTTTTATTAATAAATTTAATTTTTAATTTTTAATTAAAAAAATATAATATGTATATATACTGAATTGCGCACTTTCTTTTAACAACATTAAAAGATTAAATATCTGCCTAAAAGAATAAATAGAAAAAAATGCATTTTATAAATAGTGAAGCTGACATGTCTCTTTATTATGTTTATATATTAGAAACAATTGCGAAAAATAACAAAAAAAGATTCTATACGGGATATACTAATAATCTTAACAGAAGATTACAAGAACATAAAAAGGGAACTGGGGCTAAATTTTGTCGAGGGAAAAAGAAAATTCAATTAAAATATTTCGAAACATTTTACGAAAAAAGTGATGCTTTGAAGAGGGAGTTAGAAATTAAGAGATATTCAAGGAAAGAGAAAGTTCAGCTTATAGGAACTTTCAGTGAAGAGGAGCCTTAAAAGGAGTCTAAGGGTGAACGACGATAAAATGAACCAAAAACATGGAAGTGTTAATGAACCCTATAGATTTGTAGAATACTGTAGATTAAAAAAGTAACTAATCATTTGTAATAAACTAGTATCTTAATATTCGTTTTAATGTTTATTCTACCTGTGCTTTTAACAGCTCTATTAGAATAAATATACGACCAAAAGAATGAGTGTGATATGAAATTAAATGAAGCTGGACAAAAAATTTGTGAGTATTGTGGATGTGTCTTACCCGATAAAAAAGGATTATAAATATGATTTTGATAATTTAATATTTATAGGAATAATTCAAATAAGGTGTCAAAATAATTGAAAATCTATCTTAATTCTGAAATTGCCGAAAAAGCTAACAAGATTTTAAAGGTTTCTATGATCAATAGACATGATGGAGAATTTTATCGATTGGAACAATTTTGTCCGCAAGAAAAAATATATGATTTAGTAATTATGTTTTTTTATGAATTTTATCACGAAAAATCTTATATCCAAAAAAAGGTTTTAATACCTAACGGAGATCCTCTACAGACAGAAGTGAAAATGATTGATGTATTTATTAGGTATTTTGCTGATAATATAGTAAATTTAATAGGAAGGCTAAAGAATTACGATACTTTCACTAAATTTGAAGAAAAAATTGTTGATTATGATTATTATAATACTCCTATAACTTTACATGATACAAAAGATATGTTGTCAATGTTGACATTTACCATTATACGAACACTTACAGAATTAAAACCTGTAGAACCCGTATTTAAAAAAATTTATAATCCACTTCGAATGGAAATTCAAGCAGAAGTTTTATCTGCGATTATACTAAGTATTCATGAAAATATCTTCGTTATTCACGAAGATAAGGGCTATCACACGTTATTTTAATGATAAAAACTCTGACAATTTCTCAAATAAAACGCGCGTTAATCAACTTCTTTGCCGTTTCTTTGCAAATTTCTCTCAGAAATATAAAAATCTCACTTACAATAATCTAAGTGTTTTTTTTAATAAAAGAATAATTGATAAGTTGTCGTATTTTGAGTTCTTTGAGTTTTATAAGCAGCATTTCAACAATGTTTATTCTGAAAAATTCAAATCTTTAGATCTTAGTAATTCCGTAGGCGTAAAAAGTTTAAACATCAATAACGCAAGAAAATATCCTAATACTCAAGATAAACTTCTTCATAAGTATAGAGATCTTTCGAAAAAAGCTACTAAAGTTGAAGAAATACCATATATTATATACGCATTCGTTAATAAGGAGAGACCTGAAGATGGTATAAGAATAGGAATGACTAAAAACCTTCCGCAAATAAGAGCTAAATTATATCAGAAAGATTCAAAATTGAAAAAATATGAAGGTTTTCCTTTATATGAAGATATAAAATTACAAGGTATTGAAAGTTTTAAAATGATAATTCTCGATGTTCAAATAGGGCGAAAAAACGCAATTATAAGCGAAGATTTCTTTACTATTTCTTTCAATAGAGATGCAAAGTCAAAATATGGTTTTGATTTATCTATTAATTTGGATTATAATAAACATGTCGGGGATTTGACTTCTTTAAAAGGTGATGAGCATTCTGGATATATTAAAGGAATCTTTTTTGATGATGTAAATCACTTAATCGAGAGGGGGTATGAAATGCTCGATATTGCTGTGAGATACGGTGTTACGACGTCAACTATTCTTAATAGGCTAAAAACATGGTATTCCGATCAATTTGGAAGTAATGTGGGATATAAAGAAGTCTCTACTTACTTACGGACTAAAAAACTTATAGAGTATTATAGTCAAGGGTTGATGGCTCACGAAATTGCTAAAAAATTTGTAAAATTTGATGAAGATTATAAGGCCACCGCTTTCAAAGATATTAAAAAAGCTCATGAACAATTTATAAGTGGGACTATCTCTGAAAAATCTTATTCCTTGAGTGCTATTTACCAGTGGACAAATGATTATCTAAAAATGGATCCTTCAATAGCTTACGAAAGATTTTTCATTAAACCAATAGTTATTTCTCTCTTGCAAAGTGGTTTTCAGATGTATGAAGCTATTGAAGTGTTCGAAGCAATGAGTATTGCTAACCCAAGAGCAGAAGGAGCCTTATACGACAAAGATTCGTTATTCAGGATGCTTAAGAACCGATTATGGGATACAGGTACGGGTAAGTCGTGGGACGCAATGAGAGACATCTTTTTGGAACCTATTATTGAAAACTTAATAAGAAGAAATACACCACATACTAAAATTGATCTAATGCTTGGTCGTAAAGGATTTACTGCTCGTTATTTTAAACGAAAATGGAATTTTAATATTTTTGAAGATGCTAAAATTTTCTTTGCAACCAATTACCTCGGATTTCATGAAGTCAACGATTTTTTGGATTAAATCGATAATTAAAGAATAATTATATTATTTTTTTAAATTACTGATAAACATTATCTAAATATGGATTAAAGAGTACTAATTTTAGTATAACTGAATGGCATAAACATGTAAATATTTATATAAGGAATAACATTTTTTTCTTAGGAAAGTAAGCAGAAAAATGTAAGATTTAAAACTTTTTCTAGGAAACAAAAAAAAAAATTAATAAAAACCTTTTATGAAGCTGAAGAAGTAAGTGATTGATCAAAACTTTTTAATAGTTTTAGTTGGATTACCAGCTTCGGGTAAAACTACATTTGCAATCTTGCTAAAAGAAACTATAGAGCAAATAACTTCGTATAAGGTTAAAATAATAGACCCTGACAAAATTAGGAATATTCATTTTCCAAATAAATTTAATTCCAAAAATGAACATTTTGTAAGAAAAACTAATTTAGAGAGAGTAGAATCTGCTTTAAAGAATAATTTTATTGTTATTAGCGACGATTTAAATTATTATACAAGCATGAGACATGATTTAAAAGAAATCGCTGAGAATTTAAAAAAATCCTTCTTTTTTATTTATATAGCAACACCCTTCGAAGTATGTGTTAAATGGAATGAAAAAAGGGGCTGTACGATTCCAAACCAAGTAATTTCTAATGTGAATGTAAAATTTGATTCTTTTCATAATTATAATTGGGATAAAACACTAAAAAGCTATGATTTATCGAAAACTGAGAATCTAAAAATAGAAATAACGAATTTAGTTAAAATTTTTAATACTAAATTAAAATTGGCGAGAATAAGCGATACAGCAAGGAGAAACGAAGTTCAAATTATTGATCAGTATCACGAGGTATTAGATAAACAAACTCGGCTTATTGTTGGAGAGTTATTAAAGAATCCAGAGTTGCAAATCTATAAAAATAGAATATTAAAATTAAGAAAATTATTTATCAAAAAATCTTTAAATTTATCTCTTAAAGATTCAAAAATTTCAAAGGAATATATAACATTTCTAGAAAAGAACTTAAACTTAGAAATTTCCTATTAAATTTATTAATTCTTACTAGACAATTATAAAAAAAAATAGAAAAAAACATAAATTACCATTTACTATATAAATTTGAAATTGTATTTTTTTAATACTATAAATAATTAATCAATTTTAATCATGTCTTCAATAAAAGAAATTAAAGTAAGAATAGAAGAGCTAGAAAAATCTCGTAGCGGCCGTTCATTATGTTATCTTGACCAAGAAA
This sequence comes from Promethearchaeota archaeon Loki_b31, assembly GCA_005222975.1. Taxonomy (GTDB): domain Archaea; phylum Asgardarchaeota; class Lokiarchaeia; order Sigyniarchaeales; family SOKP01; genus SOKP01. The sequence continues at coordinate 40,508 of NJBI01000016.1, read as the reverse complement.
TTGTTGAAAATATGGGTTTAAGCACGGGAAGCATAATTGAAATGAGGGGAAAAAAGAAAACTACGGGTATAGTCGTAGCTAGCATTGCTGATAAAGGGAGAGGGACAATAAGATTAGATGGACTTCAACGACTTAATGCTGGGGCAACGATTGGTGAGTTTATTTCAATTAGACTTGCGAAAATATATCCTGCCGAAGAGATTGTATTAACACCAACTAAAGCCAATATAGATTTAAAAAAACAATCCGAATCCATTTTAGCAAAACTAATTGATAAACCCGTTGTTACAGGAGATATAGTCGAAGTTTTAGGAGCTGTTTATCAAAAGACAGATCCGGATAATCCAATGAATCAGATGATGAATATGTTCATGAGAAGCCATAAGAGGAGACCAACTTTAGGTCTATTAAGATTGGTCGTTGAAAATACATCACCGGCTAAAAAAATTGTAAAAATCACTCGTGATACTAGAATTAAAGTTAATAAACGAGTTGCTTTACTAAACGTATCTGGAGGAATAGTTACTTATGATGATGTAGGTGGTTTAACTGACGAAATCCAGAGAATTCGAGAAATGGTAGAATTGCCCTTAAAACACCCAGAACTTTTTCATAGGTTAAATATTGACCCCCCAAAAGGCGTACTTTTCTATGGACCTTCAGGTACGGGGAAAACTTTAATGGCAAAAGCTGTATCTCAAGAATCAAACGCTTATTTTATTTCTATAAATGGTCCAGAAATTATGAGCAAATTTTATGGAGCTAGTGAGGGAAGGCTTCGGGAGATATTCGACGATGCGGAAAAAAATGCACCCTCTATAATATTTATTGATGAAATTGATTCTATCGCTCCAAAAAGGAGCGATACTTCTGGAGAAGTAGAAAGACGAGTTGTATCTCAATTACTTTCTTTGATGGATGGGTTACAAGGTAGGGGTCATATAATAGTTGTAGGTGCTACAAATAGAATAAATGCATTAGACGAAGCTTTACGAAGACCGGGAAGATTTGATCGCGAAATAGAATTTGGAGTTCCTACGGTGAAAGGACGAAAAGAAATATTTCAAATTCATACAAGGGGGATGCCGCTTGAAGAGGATGTTGCTCTCAATCGATATTCGGAAATAACTTATGGATTTGCAGGAGCCGATATTATGGCAGTGTGTAGAGAAGCAGCTCTGTTCGCTTTAAGAAGAATATTGCCTAAAATTAATTTAGATGAACCTATACCTAGCGATATTATTCAAGAATTAAGGATTTCCGATAAAGATTTTATACAGGCAACTAATATGGTTGAACCTTCAGCAATGCGAGAAATAATGATAGACATTCCTGACATTAGTTGGGAAGATGTTGGAGGCTTAGAAGATATAAAATCAGAGTTGCAAGAAGCTGTTGAGTGGCCTCTTAAGTATCCTAAACTTTTCGAGAAAGCTGGAATTAGACCTTTAAATGGGATTATACTTTTTGGACCCCCGGGTTGTGGAAAAACTCTTTTAGCTAAAGCGGTGGCTAGTGAAAGTAAATGTAATTTTATTACCGTGAAAGGACCCGAAATATTATCAAAATGGGTTGGAGAAAGTCAAAAATCAATCCGCGAAATTTTTAGAAAAGGACGTCAAGCGTCTCCTTCGATCATTTATTTTGACGAAATTGATGCAATAACAGCGGTTAGAATGTCTTATGACGGAACGGGATCAGGAGTAACTTCTTCAATTGTTAACCAAATCCTTGTAGAAATGGATGGATTAGAAGATAGAAAAGGAGTTATAGTAATTGCTAGTACTAATCGTCCAGATTTAGTAGATTCTGCTCTCTTAAGACCTGGGCGCTTTGATAGATTATTATATGTAATGGCCCCTGATTTAGAATCGCGGAAAAAGATACTAGGAGTCCATACAAGCAATATGCCCTTGGCCAACGACGTTTCATTGAAACATATTGCCCAAATTACTGATGGTTATAGCGGTGCGGACTTAGAAAATGTCTGTAGAGAAGCGGGAATGCAAGCAATTAGAGAAAAAATGGAAGATATAGATAAAATCGAATATAAACATTTTGAATTTGCACTTTCTAAAATCAAATCTACTTTACCAACTGAGATTATTGAAAAGTATGAAGATATGGCAAAAGTAATTACAACGTCTAGAAACATCAAAGAATCAAATGCGGATTTATATAAATAAAAAAAAGAAGATTTTACTTAGTTTGTTTCGGGTGGCGAACCGCTAAACTCGTCTAGGGGAACGTGTGCCTTTCGCAAGGCTTCCTTTAGGTCTTCTTCTTTCTCGTAGAAAAAAGAAACGCTATCCCCTTTCTCGTTCGAAAGGGTTATCCAACAATTTTTGGTACAACTTTTCTCCTTCTATGTGTTTCATATTTCAAACCTTATAAACTATCCTTTATGGCTTTTGTGATTTGATTTAAAGCCCTTTCTAAAATAGAGCGTGGGCAAGCAAGATTTATCCGATTAAAACCCTTACCACCTTTTCAAAATAGATAACCTTCAAACAATGCTACTTTTGCTTTTTCAAGCATGATTGTACTTAATTGATTAGCATCGAATCCCAATTTTCTAAAATCAATCCAGGCGAAGTAGGTCCCTTCAGGTTCGATTATCTCGAGCTCCGGTAGACTTTCTTCAAGATATGCTTTTAAAAACTCTAGATTCTTTTGTATGTATAAAATCGCCTCAGCTAACCAATTCTCACAGTTATTATATGCTACTTCAAGAGCAATCGATCCAAAACAAGTAGCTTGTGTGATTCCAATACTTTGACAAGATTTCCTAAATATATTACGGAGTTTTTGGTTAGGTATTATAATATTGGATACTTTTAAACCAGGCAAATTAAATGTTTTACTTGGAGAAGTACATGTTATTGAATTTTGGGCAAATTCATCTGATATCGATGCAAATGGTATGTGCTTATATTTGGGATAGATTAAGTCGCAATGAATTTCATCTGAAAGCACTAAAATATTATTTTGTAAACAGATTTCTCCAAGATGAATCAATTCTTTTTTTGTCCAAACACGTCCAGTAGGATTATGCGGATTACACAAAATTAAAATTCTCGTGGACGGCATTTTAGTTTTAACTTCTAAATCTTCAAAATCAATCTCATAATATTTATTAGAAAACCTTAATGGGTTTAATAATCGTCTTCTATCATTATTTCTCACTGCACTAAAAAATGGAGGATAAGCTGGATTCTGAATAATAATTTTATCACGAGATTTACTGAATGACTGAATTGTTAGATTGATTCCAGGAATAACACCTGGTGTATAAGTAATCCAATTTTTCTTTATATCCCAATTGTGGCGCCGTTTAAACCAGTTAATTACAGCAGTATAATACTCAGTCGGAAAAAATGTGTAACCATATATTCCATGCTTTGCCCGCTTGATAAGTGCCTTTCTAATAGGAAGTGGTGCAAGAAAGTCCATATCTGCTACCCATAATGGTAAAAGATTAGGTTTTTGGAAGATATGACTAACACCATCCCATTTCTCTGAATGGGTATTTGACCGATCGATATATTCATCAAAATCAAAATGATTATTGCATTATATTTAATACTTTTTTATAAAAAATATAACTTTTTATTAAATTAAAATAAGAACAAAAATCATACTAATTAGAAAATGAAGATTTCAAAACCCCTAAGAGATGAAATTATTTTAATTTTAAAAAACTTAGTTCAACTACCTACAGAAAATCCTCCTGGTATAACTGCAAGTGTAGTAAAATTTCTCATCTTAGATGTCTTTAAAGAAGAACACGGTTTTCAAAACCAGGTAGTTATTAATAGAAAAAATGGTGTAGAACTTCATAATCTTATATCTACTATTGGAAATGGAAAGGAAAAAATTGTCTTATCTGGACATTTTGATGTAGTACCTACAGGGGATCCCGCTCAATGGAAATACCATCCTTTTTCCGCTGAAATTAAAAATGGTAGATTATATGGTCGTGGTTCAGCTGATATGAAAGGTGGTATAGCGTCCTTAATTGGCGTGATAAAAATTTTAAGTAAAATTCCCCGTTTTTTAGAGAAATATAAGTTAGTGTTTGTAGGAACTGCTGATGAAGAAATAGGAATGATGGGTTCTCTTTCTCTTTCAAAACAAGGGGTTATGAACAACTCAATCCTTCTAATAATAGCAGAACCTACAAATTTAAAGATAGGAATTGCTGAAAAAGGTTTGTTATGGGTTAAATTGAAAATTATTGGAAAATCTGCTCACGGATCAATGCCCCATGAAGGAATTAATGCAATTGAAGGAGCAATAAAAATTATTCCTCAATTATATAATTGTTTAGAAAAAAAAAGAAATGTTGTTTTAGGAAAATCAACATTGAATATTGGAAAAATTAGTGGAGGTACCGCAATTAATATAGTTCCAGATCAAGCTGTCTTAGATATTGACTATAGGTTAATCCCCGAACAAGATCATAACACTTTAATTAATAATTTAGATAATTTACAACTCATTAAATTTCCAATAAATATTGAGATTTTAAAAGAGTTGCCGGCTCTTCAAACAGACTCAAACCATCTATTCATTCAAAACCTAAAAAGAGTTTCTAAAAGCGAGCTTTTAGGTTTATCCTATGCAACTGATGCCGCTCATCTCATTAGTGTTAATAGTCCAATCCCTTTTGTAATATTTGGCCCGGGAGATCCAAACAATATTCATAAAATAGATGAATTTATTGAATTAGAACAAGTATTTCAAGCAACGGAGTTTTTAACAAACGCTCTCCTACAAACTTACAGCAAAGAAAAAGATAAATAATTAAATATTCATAAAGTTTTAACAAATTTTTCGACCCTATCCATAGCTTCTTCAAGCCTTTCTAATTTCGTAGCATACGACATTCTTAACATGTATTCTGAGTAGGATCCAAATATATTACCCGGTACTACTGCAACTGCTTGATCTTCCATTATTTTTTTCGAAAATTCAGCTCCCGTAAGACCAAATTGGTTAATTTTTGGCATAATATAAAACGCTCCTTTCGGTTTTACAACTTCAAAACCCATTTCCTTTAGCCGGTTATAAGCTAGTAAACGTCTTGTATTAAAACTCTCCAAAATCTCGTCAAAAAAGCCAATTCCCATTTTCAAAGCCTCTAAGAAACCATATTGAGCCGCGTGATTTGTGCCTGCTGCTGTGTATTGATGGTATTTTTCCATTAAATCAATAATTTCTTTATTAGCAGCCACATATCCCAATCTAAATCCCGTAGCGGAATACAGTTTTGACATAGCGTTTAAGGTAATAGTCCGTTCAAACATACCTTTTAACGAAGCTGGACTCGTATGTTCCGTCCCATCGTAAAGGTAATTCTCGTAAACTTCGTCGGAGATTAAATACAAATCATTATTCTTAACAATTTCAACCATTCCTTGTAATTCATTTCTGCTTAAAGAATGTCCTGTAGGGTTGTTAGGCGAATTTATCAAAATCGCTTTAGTTTTATCGGTGATTAATTTTTTTATTTTCTCGATATCTGGACTAAAATCATTCTTCCTCTCAACTTCAATTACTTTTACGCCAAAAAAAACACATAAATAGAAATATGAGATAAAATTTGGAGACGATATAATAAGCTCATCACTAGGATTAAACAACGAAGCAAACGTGAGATTAAGCGCTTGTGAGCCCCCGTTAGTAACAATAATGTTTTCTTTCCAATTTGCTTCAATGTTATTCGCTGATTTCAATTTATGTTCAAGTTGCTGCAATAATTCTGGAACGCCTTTAGTCGGAGCATAATATGTAATTTTCTCATTTAACGCCTTAATATTTCCTTTTATTGCAGGTTCAGGGGTTGGGAAATCTGGTTGTCCAATTCCCAAGCTTATAACATCAGAGCGCCCTGCGGCAAGATTGAAAAGTTCTCTAATCTTCGATCTTGGTGCTAAATTAACCTTTTTTGATAACTCCTTCATAATTAAATAGAATGATTACTAATTTAAAAGAAATATAATTGAAGATTTCTTAACCAACCAATTTTATCTCAAATTTTTTCTCCATAGTTTCTCAAGATCTGGAAAACTAGGTTTTTAAAGGCCTTCTCTACATTTTCGCCATATTTAGCGCTCGTTTCAATAAAATCGCTAGCATTAACCTCTTTAGCGAGGTTAGTACCCTCTTCATTAGTGACTGCGCGTTGGTCTTTTAAATCGACTTTATTGCCGATTAATATGTATGCGCCTTCTTTTTTGACATAATTTTTAAAATCCTTTAACCATTTTGACTTAATATTGTCAAAGGTGTTATGCCGTGTAAGATCAAAAACTAATAATGCACCAACACATCCTTGGAAGTACATAGACCTTATAACGTTATACTTTTCTTGACCTGCAAGATCCCACATTATTAATCGCACTTTTGCGTTAACATCGCCTATAGTAACATCCTTCCTGATTATATTAGCTCCTAATGTAGGTTTGTAGTCGTCTTCAAACGAGCTTTCTACAAATTGATTAATAAGTGACGTCTTACCAACGGCTGAATCTCCTAGAATTGTGATTTTAAAAACATATTCCTTTGTTTCTGTGGATAATCCATCTGCTGGCAATTTTACCAATTAATGACTTGTGATTTTTATAAAAGATATAAATACAACAAAATTTATTTTGATTTTTGTTATATATAAGCTTTTGTTATTTTAGGATATAAATGTTTTCTCAATTTTTAATTTCAAAATAAATGAGTTGTGATTTGGATCGCTAACGTTCTCTTTTATGGTTCCAAATGGAACCACGCAAAAACCCGAAGGTAAATTTTTTTCCAACGAATGAATTATAAAGCCTTTGAATAAATCACAAGAAACTCCAATTTCTGAACAAAACATACATTTATCAACTCGAATGACCACCAATTCAGGTGTGCTTTCCACAATTTTAACTTGCCAATCAGCATCAATCAATTGATTAATTTCTTTAATTATTTCTCCGAAATCTTTTCCAAAAGGAAACAAATAAAACGAGAACTTCCGTCCAATTTCGTATAATAATTTAGTAGAATCGTACAACAAACAATTTTGAGCAGATATAATTTTTTTAAAAGAAAAGAAGTCAATTACACCATCGGGATCTACATCTCTTATATCTTTTAGTTCCAATAATTCGGCTTCTCTCAATATCGATTTCATCCCATCGTAATCTAAGTTATCTAAATAAGATTGCAATAACGCGGTTAGTACTCTATTTTTAACTATTCCTCGATATTCCCCTATTATTTCCGAATTATTTGCCATAGAGTCTGAATTAATAAATCATTTTTATACATGTTATAACTTTAGATATTAATGTTAAACTTAAAAAGCTAATTTATTTGCTAAAATCTCCGTGTTGCCTAGCTCTATATTTTTAGAATTTTTAAAACATTTAAGGTTTTTTTTTCAATGTTAGTTTTATTTTCCCAATATTAACTATTTCTCTTTCAACAAAATTCATGTTAGTTGTTTATTTTAAGTATAAAACGCTTTTGCTTTCTAAATTAGGATGTAATTTCATTAAAATTAATATATCCTTAAAAATTAGAAAAAAATTAAAAATTAGGATTTAAACTATATAAAAAGTAAAGAAAAAAAAGTAAAGAAAAATACTTAATATTATTCATTCATTTCATATGCGTCCTTTAATGAATGAACTATCTTCCACACTTTACCAAACCGCTCAGGATCGACATTAGGCTTCTTAATCATCTTCAAACACCATTCCATCTGTTCAGGAGTAGTACTAGTTTTATTATATAGATTTAATGCGTATTTGGAAAAGTCTCTCACTAGAAAACCAAATATTTGGTCTATAGTATCTTCACCAATATCATATATTTTAGCGTTTTCAATGATTAAATGGGCGTATACAATAAGAGAAAAGATTTCGCCAATCCCTGAAAGCATGAAGTCCATATCTTTTTGTTGTTCGATACTAGGCATAGCCTTTACGCCCATAAGGTTAAACATCTTAATTTGTTCCAAAAAGATTTTGACATTAGGTAAATCAAATTGCTCAAACGCTGGTTTCCAATCATGAAAACGAACCCTTCCCAACCCACGAGTTGGACCTTGATTAAAAAGGAATGTATCGTCTTTAGCTTGATCTTGTCTTGGAAACTCCTCATATTTCTTATGATTCATAAAGAAGTTCATCATAAATTTCAAAATTAAGGCGATATTTACATGAACGGTGCCTTCAAGTTTCGGTAAAGCACGAATATCCCTTGCAGCGCTTTCAAAAAACATATCTTTTTCGAAGCCTTTTGCCGCAATCACATCCCATAAAAGATTGATAACTTCCTCTCCTTGAGTAGTTGTTTTCATTTTCATAGCGGGAGCATAAAGTAGATATCGACGGTCTTTATTAGATGCTATTCTCATATAATCAGCCGTTCTTAGCCCAAATAATTTCATAGCAACTAAACGAGTATAAGCATCAACAAAGTTTTGTTTAACATGCTGAAAATCAGTCACATACATATTATAGAGCCTTCGATTAGCTGCATGATGAATTGCTTCATAAAATGCATGTGTACAAAGTCCTATTGAAGCCCATCCTAAATTATATTTCCCCACGTTAACCGTGTTAAGGGATGAATTCCACGCCTCTTCTCCTTTGGAAAGGATATCTTCTTCGGTTATGGGATAATCGTGAAGTGCAAAATTTGCAACATAATTTTGACTGTCGCAGACATTTTTTATTAATTCATAGTTTTTGTGTTTATAATTTGCTATAAAGAAAACGTATTGTTCTTTATTTTTCATGTCATAGGGAGGGATATTGCCATCTTTATCAGCAAATTTACCGAAGTTTGAGACCATTGCCGCTTCGTTACCATTACCAATATAATACTTTTCTCCATTAGCTTTATATGAACCATCTTCTTGAGGAGTTAATGCCATTTCCGTTCCATAAATATCTGCGCCATGTGCTTTCTCAGATAGTCCGAACGCAAATATAGCGCCTTCCTCAATTAATTTCGCTGCTTTCTCCTTTGCTTTTTCATTTTTACTCATCCAAATAGGTCCGAGTCCTAGAATTGTAACCTGCCAAGTATACCAATAGGCCAGTCCATAAAATGCAATAATTTCATTAAACTCACATATTCTCCATGTATCCCATCGATAATTCTCGTCTTCTCCGTATTGAGACGGGGTTAATAGTTGGGCAAAAATCTTATTTTTTTTTTGAAATTCAAGGAAATCAGAATACCATACTCGCTTATGATCATCCTCCTTAATTTTCGCTTTCCCTTTGTTTTCGAAAAATTCTATGGTTTTAAGCATAATCTCTTTTGACTTCGCGTCCGGATAATACCTTTTATGTTGTTTCGGATTTAATAAAATATTCATAATAATAACCTTTTTCACTTCATGTTATAGTTTACAATTTAATTATAATTTAGAATTACTATTTCAAAATTAACTTTCTTAATTATATAAATAAATATCAAATTAGAAAAAAATTAAAAAATAGTATAAAAACATCTAAAAATTAAAGAAAAAAAATTATTCTTTAACAGTTTCTAACAATTCCTTTATTTCAGCTTGGATAATATCTGGCTTTTTGGCAATTTGATCTGTAATGGCGTTGCCCAATTCGATGCGTTCTCTATGTAGCGTGTTCATAGCGCAAAACGGGATTTCTAAAACTTTTGAGTGGTCTTCAGGGTCAATTACACCATAGTGTACCAAACATTTGCTAACTCTATCGAGATCAAAGTTGTAAGCGTCCTGGAAATGCATCGCACTGATCATTAGATTGCGCGTATGCAAGAAACTCGCCGCAGAGGCTAAATTCGGAGACACAATCAATCGTACAAAACCTTGATAAGTTTTGCTGGTTAAGAATTTCTCTGGTTGCTTCACAAACTTAACTGCGCCTGCAAAGTAATAAGCCTTCATCATCTGCCGATATCCGAGGTTGGTCATATCGTCAATGAATTTTCCAACAGTACTGGCAACAGCGCCAAAATCTTCTAGGTTTATACCTTTTAAGAATCCCGTAGGTTTTGGAACTTCTTTTCCTTGAACCATGTCATAAACTTTATTTGACCATCTTACAAGCCCTTCCGCGTCAAAATAATGGTCGAGCGACTTCCACTGCTCTTTTTCGTCAATTATCATGATATTGGCGAATCCGCAGTCTTTATGGCTCGTCATACTAAACTCTGGCACATTATCGAACCAAGCTAATAATCTAGTCATTTTTGCTGTAAATGCTATGGGATAAAATCTTGGTATTGCATTATTTGTGTGTTTATTAATTGCTACCTTTAGATCTGAACTTGTATATCTCAAATCCATTAATTCCTCGAAACTTATTCGCCCACAGAGAGCAACTGGTTGAAACACTACTCCAGAAATCACATCGCTATTATCCCTTGCGAAGTCTAAAATGTTACCTACTTCGTGATCGTTAACGCCTTTAGCTATTACGGGAACTAGCATTACTCCAAAGTATCCTATTTTTCGACAATTTTCGATTACTCGCTTTTTTAAAGGCCATAGGTTAACTCCCCGTACCTTTTTCCAGGCTTCTGGATCGTCAGTTGCATCAAACTGTAAATAGATGGCATCCATCCCGGCATCTTTACATTGTTCTAAGAAATCGATAGATTTTGCAAATCTGATGCCGTTAGTTGTGACCATAACTTCAATAAAACCAAGTTCTTTCCCTTTACGAATTATATCTGGTAGGTCATCTCTAATAGTGGGTTCTCCACCAGATATTTGTAACATAACAGCAGCGATGGGTTTCATTGATCTGAAGTGTTCCATTATTTTAACAAGTTGATCAAATGTGGGTTCTACAACATACCCTTTCGCGCTTGCGTTTGCAAAACAAATTGGACATGTTAAATTACAACGATTAGTAATGTCAATAAGGCATATGTTAGGAGCGCTTTGATGATTTTCGCAAAGTCCGCAATCGTATGGGCATCCTTTCACACTCTTTTTTATTCCTGAGCTTAAATATTCAGGTTTAGTAGAATTATTTATAGTAGACCCGACATCATCCGTAAAGGTCTCACCCCATTTGTATTCTTCTGGATCAATTGAGAGTTTATCTTTAAAGTCACCGTGTTCTTCACAATTTTTTCTCATCATGACCCAGTTAGTTTCAGGATCGACATAGATTTCCGCTGCGATAAGTTGTAAACATTCTGGACATATGCTTGTAGTTCGTCTTATAATTTCTTCTGTCATAAGTATCAATTTAACTTATTTTTTTTAACAAAATTATGATTAAATAATTATTTATTTGATTAGAAAAAACATTATTGTATTTATTTGTTTTCGTACCTTTCGTATTATTAATAGTATTATCAATATTATTTATTATTAAAAAAGAGTTAATAAATTATTAAAATCCAACAATTCATTTAATTCAAGTCTTATCTTCGTCTAAAGTTAAGATTCTTTAAGATAAATGTTTGTTTTAAAAACCTCACAGAGCAAATTATAATCAAATAAAATCGATATAAAAGGGAGACTCCTGCCACCTCGACCTAATGATAAGGTCAGAAATAAAATAGGGGGAGGGCGAAATAAGTGTGTAAAACACACTACCAAAAGACAAAAATCCAGGGTGGGGCAGGAGTCATGGTTTTATACAAATTCCCTATTTTATTTAGCTTTAATTTATATTACTTTGTTTAATAATTCTTATCTTCTACGATTATTATATGTTTTAAACATATATATTTTTATCTTAAGTATTTAATATATTTAGTGATATTTAAAAGAATTGTTGATTTTACAACAATCACAATGTTGTTTTCATTAATTTGATTTGTTAATAATTTTTTAAATATGGTTTAATTATCACATACAACAAAAAAAATAGATTAACTTTTTTTAAGCATAAAACAAAAAACAAAGAGATTTTTGATGGAAACAAAGAACAACGAAATAAATAAAGCGAGAGAAAAGGCGGAGCCTGACCTAAAGTTAGAGATTTGGACGTTATTATTTACCGTTATAGGTTTTATCGCATCGTGGTTTAATATGATCTTTATTTTGGAAGCTCCTCGGGCGATAGAAGTTCTAGCGTTTTTATCAATCATAATTACGACAATAATTCCTGGGGTGATTATAGCCATAATTAATAGATATTGGGGGTACGGTTATTTAATCGGGTTCGCGAGCGCGGGTATTCCATTTTTGATTTTTGTTGATCTCTTTATTGGTGGCTACACATTTGCTACTACAATTTTTATTTTCATAATTTTATGGTTAATATTTTGGAAAACATGGCGTAGTTTAAGTTCAATTAAAACTAGATAACGAGAACGAGTTTTTAAAGGAAAAGAATTACATTAATATTAATTGTTTACACTTTACGCACGATTTGCCTTCAATTTTGGCTTTTTTTGCACACTTTAAACAGTATTTAGTTTTACATTTAGGGCAAGTATAATTTTCCTCTGACAATTCACCTTTATGTAACAAACAAAATTTTTCTGAAACCGTAAAATTTGGTGGGAGAGTTGGAGGCGGGGGTAATTTTTTGTTATTCATATTTCAATAATTCTATTCATTATGAATTGAAATATCTTCAATTTCAACATTAACAACTTTATCAATTGCCAGAAAGCTTTCCTTTATTACCTCATTAGTAATGTCCCCTGCATTTAGTGATTCTCCAAGTAGATAAGTTTCATAGAAACACTTTTCAAGCTCATAGCATATTCCCGTGGTATGTAAGATGTCTCGACTTAAATTAAGCTCGCCTAACACTGTAGATATCCCTTTAACTAGATCTGGAGAAAATTCGATTAATTTTATTAAGATTTTCTTAATATTTTTCGTTTCAGTTGGAAAACAGCTAATTTTGATAGAATCTTCGCGAGAAATAAAAATTAAAAGATAATAGGGGGTGCCAATAATCTCACTTTTAACTTCTTCGGGAAAAATAGTAGAATTAAAATCATCTTTTGATATAATTAAACCAACAGAAATTTTGTTTTTCTGCTTTCCCTCGTTGTCATTTACAACCATTTTCATCAAAAATAAAATGTGATAAGAAGAGTATATGTCTAATAATAAATTATGTTTGTTTTTAATTTTTATTTTTTTTTCCAATTATTTTCATAATATGATGTTTGACTCGTATGATATTTTTAAAACAAGAAGTTAATCGTTTAAAAACTCGAAAATATCATAACACTGAGATATTATTTATGTTTTAAATCAAGATTGACTTTATGTTTTAATAGGAAAATTCTTGAGATCATTAGTCTTATTAAAATGTCGTACAACTGGAATAATAGAGGTATAGAAAAAACATATGGATTTAAATTAGAAAAACTTAATTCAAATGAAAATCGGTTTTATGCTTTATATTTTTTAGATAATTTAACGGGTTCTTTACTATTAAGCAATAAATATACAAATAAGACAAAATTTTTATCTCATGGGGATTTAATTAGTGGTTTTTTAAACGCTTTAAACCAATTTATAGCTGAACTCAAACCCGATTCAATGGATGACGAAATTCAAGAAATCAACTTTAAAGAAACCCGAATATTATACGAAAGGAAAGGTAGATTATCCGTTATTGCGATTACAAAGAAAACAAATTTGCAAGTAGAAAGAGTAATATTACATCAAATTATGGTGGATTTCTATAATAAATTTGAATATAGCATAAATCATTTTAATGGAAATATTGATCCATCAATTTTAAAATATAAAAAAAGGTTAGAAAATATGAATTTAAATTCGTTATTTAAATTTGATATTCATTTATGACTTCCAATAGTTCATTAGAAGATTTTAGTCTTTAAGTAAGATCTTCATCCTTTTTCTTTTGTTCGATTTTTTCAATTTCGCTTTCAATTTTAGAGCTAATACCTTTTATATCGGGCTTAAGCTCCATTCTTTCTAAATCTCGTTCTCTTTGTTTTTCTCTAACAAATGCTTTTTCTTCAATGATTTTTTCGATTGCTTCGCTAGATTTTTCAAAGTTAGGTTTAATATTTATTCTTCTTTGATCTATTTCTTTTTGTTTTTCAATTCTAAACGCTTTCTCATCAATTGAAGATTTAATAGCTTGACTTACTTTTTCCAAATCAGGTTTAAGTTCCATCCTTCTGAGATCGTCTTCGCGTTGTTTTTCACGCAAAAAGGCTTTTTCTTGTATCGATTTATTAATTATTTCCGAAGTTGTCCAAAAATCAGGTTTTAATTCTTTTTGTTTATCGTAAATTTCGCGCCGTTTATCGATCCTAAACGCTTTTTCCTCCACGGTTTTACTTATTGCTTCTCCCGTTTTCATAAAGTCTGGTTTTAGCTCCATTCTTTCAAAATCTCGTTCTCTTTGTTTTTCTCGTAAAAACGCTTTTTCACCTATTGATTTAGAGATTGTTTCTCCTGTTTTTTCTATATCAGGTTTTATTTCTAATCGACGCGAATCGCTCTCTTTCTTTTTTTCAATCATAAAAGCTTTTTCGTCAATAGACTCCTTAATAGCTTCGCTTTTTTCAATAATTTTGGGTTGTAAATTTAACATTCTCTGATCCATTTCGCGTTGTTTATCTCTTCTAAACGCTTTTTCCGCCACGGTTTTACTTATTGCTTCTCCCGTTTTCATAAAGTCTGGTTTTAGCTCCATTCTTTCAAAATCTCGTTCTCTTTGTTTTTCTCGTAAAAAAGCTTTTTCACCTATTGAATGAGAGATTGCTTCTCCTGTTTTTTCTATATCAGGTTTTAATTCTAACCGACGCGAATCGCTCTCTTTCTTTTTTTCAATCATAAAAGCTTTTTCATTAATACTTTTACTAATTGCTTCCCTTGTGCTTTCCATATCAGGTTTTATTTTTAATCGTTGGATATCAGTTTCCCTTTTCTTTTCAATTAAAAACGCTTTATCATCGACGTTTTTACTTATTACTTCACTAATACCTCTAAAGTCAGGCTTTAGGTCTGTCCTTTTAAAATCTGCTTCTCTTTGTTTTTCTCTCATAAATGCTTTTTCTCCGATGGCTTTTTCGATAGCTTCACCAGTTTGTTCAATGTCAAGTTTTAGTTCCATTCTTTCTAAATCTCGTTCTCTTTGTTTTTCTCTCATGAAACTTTTCTCGGATATCAAGGCAGAAATCATTTCTTTACTCTCTTCAAAAGCAGCTTTCCGTTCTACCTCGAAACTCTTTAAGTAGATTTCTCTTTCTTCCTTTTCTTTTTTATATAGATCTTCAACAACCTTCTTTTGGGCTTCAATTTCTTCGGGTGTTAAAGGCTTTTCATTTTCTTCCAATTTTCTCACTTGAGGAATTGATTAATGGGTTTTTTAAAATATAATATCAAAATTTGTATTTAATAATTTACTTATCCAAGAATTAATAGATTTCAATATTTTAAATCTTGAAATGACAAATTTTCGAAATTACTCAAGGAATAGGAAAAGGAAAACAAATATATTTTCGATTAAAGAGAAGATTTTATTGGAATTGGTTCAAATGATTCGTCTGACATCGAATCCATTAGACTAATCATTGTAAGTTTCATTGATAGCATTTCCATAATTTCCGTTGATAATTTTTGATAAAATTCTGACCCCTTTGTAATATTGAATTCTGTTGCTAAGGTATCGTATCTGTCTTTCAAGTTCGTTTTTAAACTATCTTGGTTGTCTAAATTTATGATTTGATTTTTTTACCATTTGTCAATTGCGTCCTTTATTTTAATCTCAATATCGTCGTTAAGAGAATAAGAGATTTCCACTTCTTGAAATTTATTAGCTCTATCAAGGTATTCTTGATCTTGATACATTGGTTTAAGAAGCAATCCTAAATTTATTATTAGTGGCTGGATTTGAAGTTTATCCAAGGAATCTGAAAAAAGTCTCAATATTTGCGTTTTCTGCGTTAATTGTGCGTAATCTATATAATCTTGAATAAATCTCATCAATGCGTTTTTTATTAGTAGTTCTTTAAAATCATTTACAGATTCGGTTCTTAAATCTAAAGTAGATTCAATGCAATTATAAACGGAATTCATAAACGGTTTAATATTTTTAAACATCGAGAAATAATAGATAAACTGGACAATCTTACCTAATATTTCTATTTTTAGGTTGTCTGAATCAAAATTATTCTCAATTTTCTGATCCAAATTAAATTTCTCATCAGATATCGATAAGAACTGTTTTATTTCAAAATATTTTGATCCCAAATCCATTAATTATTTTATTGAACCATATTATTAATAGAGCGTTATTTTATTTTACAAAAAAGTAAAAAAATAAGAGTTAATTAAGATATGTGAGAATCAATTCATTTTACATTTCCTTATATCACAGTGGGACTAATGCGGTACTACCTTGTTCATTAGCAGCATCGATGAGAGCCATTAACTCTTCATTTGAAATTGGAACTAAATCAAAAACAGTCATTTTGGATAGTTTTAATATCGCTTTTGCAGTCTCAGCTAGATTGTTGCAATCACCAGAAAAAAATACTTTGCGTTTCCCAAATTCTTTTAAAATCTTATCTCCGACCTCTTCAATCGCACAATGGCCTGCTACGAGTCCCTTAGTATAGCCTTCTTTCTTCAGTTGTTCCACAATGTTTTCGTCGTGACCTTTACCCATGACGATAAACCAGCCTCCCTTAAATTTGTCCTTATGATCATTAGCAAATACCTGCATCATCGACAACGGGTTGTTTTCGCAGCCTTCCCGACACAATAATTCCTTACCTTTAATAATTTTTACATCTTCGGGGAACTCTTGCAATATATTCGTGTCGTACTTCTCCTTATATTCTTCTAAATTCTTTCCCGTAACCTTGATTTTGCTCAAATCACCTTCTCCTAAACCTCGTTTAAAAGCTATTTTTAAATGAGGCACATCGTCTAAAGTTAAACCAAAAATTCTCGCACCAACGACATCAACTGCTAAAGTATCTCTCCCGCCAATTAAAATATTAAAGGGAATCACTAATTTATCTTCCCATACTGTAGGAGGATAATGTCCATGGATTGTGCCTTCAAGTGCATCAATTATGCAAATATCTGGTTTAATGTATTCATACACATCTACTAATTTTGAATGCAAGTTATAATTGTGGTCTTTACCCCGGTCTGCGTGTTGGGGAAAACCCCATTGATTTTTAATTCCTAGCGTCACTCCTGCCATTGAATGGGTTTTAAGTTTCGGAAGATTAATATAAGTCATAGAATCTCTATTTTCCATAATTTTAGTAATTGTTTTAGGTAATCGAAAGGTTTTTAAGATGTATCCTTTAGAATTTTCTGCCACGGAAGGTTTCCCTTTAAATTCAAAAGTTTTAGTATCTTCTTCGTCTAAAAATATGATTTTGGCACCCGTCTCCTCGCATACATCCTTAAAACCGTTAATTGCAAAAACAATTCGAGTCATATTTGCTTGCGTAGAGTTTTCCATGACGTATACATCTGCACCAATATTGTTGAGATATTCTATTACTGCTTTTAAGACTTCTGGAGATGTATAACTATGTTTCTGAAAATCTATACCATTTACTTTAATATAAACTTCCTTCGAGCTTTTCAAAATTGGTTCAATCTTTTCTAAATTATTAAACATTTCGTTAACTGCCGATTCTAAACCTTGTTTAGTATCGACTATAAACACTTCTGTCATTCTTCAAACACCAATTATATTTAGTAACAATGTTGTTTATTATGATATTTATAATATTTCATAACAAAATTTATATATCAATAATCGATATATATCCATAAGTGAGATATTATATAATTTATATTTTCTTATAAACAACTTTTTTGAAGGTTTAATAGGATGGTTGAAGAAATTACAAAGAATTTTGAAAAAGCAATGAAAAAAGGCTTCATTAGCGCGCTTATATTGTTAATTCTCGAGAAGAACCCTTCATACGGTTATAAAATTAGCAAAGATATAACTAACCGAACTCTCGGAATATGGACCCCTCCCGCATCTACAATGTATACAGTGCTTAAGGAAATGACTAAAAATGGCTTAATTAAATACATAGAGCAACAAGAAGAAGGAAGAACTAGGAAAATTTACGAAGTAACAAAAAAAGGAGAAGAAACACTAAAATTAATGGTTGAAAAGCAACAAATAATTAATGAGTCAATAGAAACACTAATAGCGGCAACTATAGGCTCAGATAAGGAATTATCAGGACATTTTTTTCCAAAATATGGGCCATTTAACTTCTTTTTCGAAAAACTTGAAGAAAAATCCGACGAGGAGAAATTAAAATTATTAGAGTTTCACAAATTGAAACTTTCGCAAAAAATTAACCGATTTAACAAACAATATCAGAAAATTGAGGAAGTAATCTCACAATTAAAAAATAAAGCGATTGATAAAAACTCAGAGGAGGAGAAAAAAGTAGTATGAATACATTTAAAATGATTTTAAAATATTGGATGAAATCTAAGAAGGATTTCATTCTTGAAATAATCTATTTATTAATGTCTACGCTGTTTTTAGTAATCGTCCCAATATTAATAGGAAGAATGATTGGTGGTTTAGATCCGAATCTTTCAGTGCTTTCTAATGCTAGTGAGCTAATTATTTCATTTAGCTTAATTCTTATGTTTGGTTTTCTAGCCTTTATATTGGAAAGAGCCGCGCGATTAAGAGGCGCTGAAGTTTCCTCAAGAGCAGTTTATTATCTTCGCACGGATATCAATAACGCCATTTCTCGTCAATCTTTTTCTTATTTTGATAAAACTGAGACGGGTCAATTAATTTCACGAGCTACAAGTGATGTGGAAGAAAGCGAACAAATCTTTGGTATGGGGCTAACTTTAGGACTTAGATCCATTCTCCAATTAGGAGGGGTCACTATCGGGTTCATTCTTTTTAGCATAGAATTATCTTGGTTATTATCAATAGCCATTGGAAGTTCTCTTTTATTATCATATTATCTTGCTAAAAAGTTAAAACCAATATTTTTAGAGACTCGGAATAGTTTTGGGGAATTAACTAATACAATTAGAGAAAATATAGTAGGTGCTCAAGTAGTAAGGATGTTTAATACTCAAGGTAAAGAACTTCAAAAATTTTCTAAAAACAATGAGCGGTTTTATAAAGCTAGCGTTCGTTCAGTAAAATTGAATTCACTCTATATGCCAAGCATATACATAATTATTGGCTTCATGACCGTATTCACATTATTAGTTGGTGGAATTTGGGTAATAGAAGGGGTAATGGCGTTAGCTACCTTGATTACTTTACAATCGTTTATCGCGACTCTTGGATTCCCTTTAGTTATGTTAGGACAAATTATGTTGATGTACATTCAAGCCGATGCGGCTTTAACTCGCGTGAGAGATGTTTTAGAATCAACTCCAGAAGTTAAAGATTTACCAGACGCAGCCCCGATTGAACATTTGAAAGGCGATGTAGAATTTGAAAACGTTTCTTTTGGTTACATTTCTGACCATAGGATTTTAAAAAATGTGTCATTTAATATTGCTTCTGGAAAAAAATTAGCAATCCTCGGAACGACAGGCTCTGGAAAATCTACAATTATCAATTTAATTCCTCGGTTTTATGAAGTAAATGATGGGGTAATCAAAATTGATCAAGAAGATATCCGAAAGTATCGTCTACAAGATTTAAGGAAAAATGTTGGGATTGTCTCTCAAGAAACATTTTTGTTCAATAAGAGCATTGCTGATAATATTTCGTATGGCAAAGAAAACGCAACTATGGAAGAAATAATTGAAGCGGCTAAAATTGCCAATTTACATGATTTTATCATTTCTTTACCAAAAGAATACGATACTATAGTAGGTGAACGTGGTACAAGGCTGTCAGGGGGTCAAAAACAACGTCTTTCTATTGCTCGTGCGTTAATTATAAAGCCAAAAATTCTAATATTTGACGATTCTACCAGTTCTGTAGATGTTGAGACCGAATTTGAAATTCAAAAAGGATTAGAAAAAATCACTAAGGGAACTACAACTTTCATTATTACTCAACGAATTTCGACCATTCGTAATGCTGATAAGATATTAGTTTTAGATAAAGGAAGGGTAATAGGTTTTGGTGTTCACGATGATTTAATTAAAACTAATGTGTTATATAGACAAATTTATGAAACATTATATTACAAACAAAAGTCATTACCAGATTTTAAACAAAATAATAGTAAAAAAGGAGATCTTCCATGAGTAATGCAGAAGAAAAGAAAGATAAAAGCGAAGAAAAAAAAATCAATCAGCCATCTTTAGGTTTTCATCGGCATGGCTCGTTTGGAGAAAGTAAACAAGACTTAGAACATCCTAGCAAGATTCTGTTGAAATGGATGCTTTCATATCTAAAATCGTTTAAATGGAAATTTGTGTTGTATACTATATTTCTCTTATTAGGGACCATGATTTTAACCATAAGTCCACTAGTTACTGCGACTATAATAGATAATGGGATTGTAGCAAGGGATCCATATCACGTAATAATCATGAGTGTAGTGTTTTTAAGCCTACTCGTCTTCATGGCAAGCACGACTTATATTTCTCAATATGGAATGGGAAAAATATCGCAAAAAGTTACATACGAAGTAAGAAATGATCTCTTTTTTAAATTGCAAGACATGTCTCTTAATTATTTTGATCAACGTCCATCAGGAGATATAATCTCAATTACAACTAACGACGTTACTCAACTAAACTTACTAGTAGGAGGGCAATTTGTACAGATAATAACCAATATTGTATCCATTGGTATTACTATATTAATTATGTTCTTGCTCAACATCTATTTAGCCTTAATCAGCTTGATAATAATTCCTATATTTTTTGCTATGGCAATATTTATTCAAAAAATTATAATAGGTGTTTTTAAGAAGGCTAGAGAAACTATTGGTCAAGTTACAACTTCGATTCAAGAGAATATTGCAGGAGCTAGGATAGTAAAAGCATATGGGCAAGAAGAAAGAGCATCTTCCGAATTTGATCAAGCAAATACAGCTAATTATAAGATAATGGTTAAGATTAGAAGAATTATGGCTACAATTTTCCCTCTATTTACCTTAATAGTTACGGTTCTCACAGTGATTATACTATTACTTGGAGGTTTTATCGCAATTGGAGAAATTAATGTTTTTGGTATAACAATTTCGGTTGGAGTTCTAGTTGCCTTTATTTCGTTACTCTCTCAATTTTTCCGCCCTTTTATGATGTTATTACAAATGCAACAGATTATAGGGAGCGCTTTGGCAGCTTCAGATCGAATATTATCTGTGTTGGAAGAGAGCGTAGAAATACCTGAGCCAATAAGTGCGAAAACATTTTCCGAACCTAAAGGAAATATTGAGTTTATTAACGTTAGTTTTGGCTATGTTTTAGATAATAATAAGGGAAAACAATCACCCGAAATTACATCTGGATCTCAAGCACCTGACGCAGGAAAATTCATGTTGCAAAATCCAATGATTAAAAAAGCAATAGAAATGATGAAAACTTTCCCGGAACCATATTCCTCTTTCTTACTTAAAAACAGCATGTACATGCCTCAAAATATTCGACAGAAATTGTTCATGAGCTTAATGGGAGTTAAGCCCGAGGACGCTCCTAAGATAATTGACGAAATTTTAGACGAATACCATTATGCCGTTCCAAATACAGATTTAGCAGAAAAACATCCTGAATATGGGACATCCTTTAAAAGTAAAGATAGCGATCTAAAGAAAGGCAGACCTTCAAAAGATCTATCGTCAATGGGGCAATTAATTCCTCCCAAAATGATCGAAATGATGGTTAAAAACTTAGAAAAAATACTTCGCTCAAAATCAGGTTTTAAACAACCAACTAGTGGTGGAATGGGAGGAGACAGTCAAGGACTAATGAGTGGTGGCGCTATGCAGATGTCTCCTCAAGCAATCCTCGAATCTCTTGCCAGCATATCAATTCCTCCGGAGATCTCAAATAAGATTCCAAAAGTAGTGAAAGATGCTATAGAAGAAAAAAAGATTTTACTTAGACACCAACAATCTAAAGGTTACGTGTTAAAAGACTTAAGCTTCAAGGTTCCTCCTGGTGCTACTTTAGCGATTGCTGGTGAGACAGGAGCAGGAAAAACAACTTTAGTAAAACTTCTCTCTCGATTTTACGATGTAAATAGCGGAAAAATACTTATTGATGGGATCGATATTCGGAAAGTAAACAAAAAGGACTTACGAGGATTAATAGGATTTGTTCCTCAGGATGCCTTTCTTTTTACGGGAACGATCAAAGAGAATTTACTCTATGGTATTGATAATCCCACCTCTGAAATCGAAAATAAGATGATTGAAGTTTCTAAATTCTTAGGATTACACAATTTTGTTGAGAGTTTAAACAAGAAATACGATAAAAAATTAAAAGAAAATGGGTCTAACATTTCTATAGGACAACGTCAATTAATTGCTTTTGCTCGAGCTCTAATTACTGACCCTAAAATCTTGATTTTAGACGAGGCAACTTCTTCTGTGGACCCATACACCGAGACTTTGATCCAAGATGCTTTAAATAAAGCTCGCAAGGGTCGTACCACCATTATCATCGCACACCGCTTATCAACGATAAAGAATGCAGATCAGATTATCGTTCTAGGTTCTGATAAACATGGAATCGTAGAACAAGGGGACCATGAAAGTTTATTAGCTTTAAACGGTAAATATTATCGTCTTTTAGAAATGCAACGCCGAGATATTGAAATTAACAATCAATAACTTTAATTTTTTTTATTTCTTAAGTGAAAAAACTAAATTAAATTCTTCTTTTCAGTTATTATTAATTAGATTAAATAATAATTTCAACAAAAAATAATGCCTTTCTTGAGTTATAAAGAGAAGAAGATCTTTTATCGGATTAAAGAAACCGAAAGTAAAAATGTAATTATTTTTATACACGGCTCAGGAGGAAGTTCAAATACTTGGAAAAATCAATTCGATCTTGAAGTTAATTACGATCTTATCGCTATCGATTTACCTTCCCATAACAATTCAAATGAATTTTCGGAGCTAAATCTCGATTTGTATGTCGATGTAATTCGGCACCTAATTAAATCTTTAAACTATGACAATGTAATATTATGTGGACATTCTTTGGGAGGAGCTATTACTCAACAATATTATTTTACATACCCTAAAGAAATCTCAGGTTTAATTTTATGTGGCACCGGGGGAAGGTTAAGAGTTGCCCCAATTATCCTAAACTCTTTAAGATCCAATTACCAAGAGTTTTTAGACTCTTTACCCGATGGGATATTCTATAGAAAAACACCAAGAGAATTAATAGATAATTATGTTCAAGAAACTTCGAAAATTACGGCAGAAGTCACATATGAAGATTTTAAAATTTGCGATAACTTTGATACCATAGATAAAACAGATAGTATTGAAGTTCCATGCCTAATTATCGTAGGGAAACAAGATAAGATGACGCCGGTTAAATTTTCGCAATTTTTTCTCGATAAAATTAAGAATTCAGATTTAAACATAATAAACGATGCTGGACACATGGTTATGTTAGAAAAACCAAGTGAGGTCAATAAATCGATAGAGAATTTTATCATTAATTATTTTAATTAAGAATAATCACATGCCACGTCAATACACTTATGGTCCATTTCGATCAAGACGGCTAGGGCTCTCGTTAGGAATAGATATTCTACCAAAAAATAAATTATGCACCTACAATTGCGTATATTGTGAAATAGGCCCTACTAAAGAAGTAGTTTCCCCAGAATATAGAATCTATATCGTGTTGGTAATTATTTGTTTTGGATTAATTTTTTCTTGAGTTAATAGTGATACAATTGGAACTTCGAATGAAGTTTTCTCTGATTTATTTGTCCAAATTAATTGAGGATCTAAATACGGATCATATCATATTTGGATTTTCTTGGGAATTCTTTATCATATACTGATAATCCTACTTCAGGGTTATTTTTACGCTTTTTTTCTTTATGTACATAACTTTCCGTCTTTTTAGACATGAAATTTCATCTTTTTTCTTATCTATTCTTGGATTAATTTTCTTAATACAAATTAATTTATCTTTATTACTAAAATTAGATTAATAACAATTTTTGTTTGTTTTATTCTTATTTATTAATATCTCATTAAACATGATTAATCTCAATTAGGTTAGTTTACCTAATACAGGGTGATCTACTGAAATCTTTTGGATAGAGATTATTTTAAACATAATCATCAAATAAGTGTTAAAGTACTGATCTGTACTATTTCCATAAGTTAGAGCTGGTTCCCTTGTAAAATCATCAAATTCGTTGCGTTTTTGATCTATACATTTATCCAACCATATCAAACTGCTTTCAAAATATACCCCTTTTCCTATTATGTTATTGAATAATCCTAAAATTATGCATTTTTCAGGATCTTCAGTTAAGGGTATCATTGTAATGACTAAGATCTCATCAAGTATAGCTGTGAAAACTTTAGAAACATTAGATAAATATGTCTCTTAAATTTTTTTTTTTAAATCTTAGATTAAAAAGTTAGGAGTTTATATGACTTTTTCTCAGTAATAATATAATGATTGGTTATTTAGATTCAGAGCTCTTTTATCTAGTTTTTCTTGGTTGGTTAATAGGATTGTATATTTTAAATATTGTTGTCTTAATCTTTCGTCATAGAAATCGCAAAGTCTCAACATGGGTTATAGTTAGTAGATTTCTTTTGATATCAAGTATCACTGTTTTTATTCTAGATTCTATTCCGTATCTATTTATAGATATTTTTGATGTTCCAGTATTTAACATAATTCTAAGCAATATATATGTTCTACTTCTAGGCGTATCTGCTGGAATATATGAATTCATAATTACTAAGGAAAACATAAGTTCGAGAAAAGATCTTGCAGTGAAAAAATAAGTTAATCTGTAGAATTTAAATAGGTGATTTTAAAGGTAATATAGATGATCACCTATCTTTTTCGTGTAAAATTTTTAAGTATAATTGACCCATTTTTACCCAACCTTGACGGTCTGTTTATCGAGATTAATTCATTTATTGAATTGTTTTTTGGGTATATTAAATACATCTTTTTTGCGATACTCTTAATTATCGGGATTTTAACCTTATTAAGTTTAAGAGGTAAATACTTTTTAGAAAGAATAAGATACAGCAAGGAACAAAAATTAGGAGACAATCCTATGACAAAGCCTCGCATGATTCTGGGGTCATCATACATAGTCTTTGCGTTTGGAATTCTGCTCGATTGGTTCACATACTTCTTGCTTGTCGTTTTAGACCCACTACCAGATCGACTCATTTTTAATTTTATCTCTCTTTCAGGTATAATCGATCCATTTGCTACGAATAGCATTTCGGATATAAGTAAGACAGTGTATCCTTACGAGAAAACTACATACTATGGAATGGGTATTTTCTCGTTTCTAGCTCTCTTGACGATTACAATAAGTCTATGGCAGATAATTAATAAGTAAGGAATGAATACAAAAAAATCAATAATCTATCTAATTACTGGCATCGTAACGGGATTAATAGCGGGATTTACAACTTGCCTTCCCTTGTTTCTTTAAATTCTAGTAAAGAAATTTTTCATTTTTTCTTTAAATACTTTGTGAAATATTTATTATAATTAAACTGCCGTATTTTTACCGACAATTTATAATTTTATCAATAAAATACCCATAGAATCCATTTTAGCAAATTTGAACGTTTTTCACTTTTTATTTAATATTGTTTCGAATTCCTTTTTAAATTTCTCATAAGATCGTTTTAACTCTTTTAACTTATCTAACAAACGATTTTTTTCTTTTCTTAGTTCTTGAGATTCTATTTTCCAATTATATGGCATTTTTTACACATCTAACATTAGATTAATTAAAATGAACGTAAAAATAAAAAGTGTGGAGATGCGAGAAATGAAAGGGTTAGAGAGGGTAAAAGTTTCAAAAGACATAAATGAGTGCTCGCATCTCCGAGAATAAAAGGGTTAGCGTTATTCTTTCTAATCGAACTGATTAGAGATTTAAATAATTGCCCCCCCAATTAGTGCTATTACATATAGGACATTTCTTAGACTTCAAAACATAATATATTATATATATCCAAAAACTACCCAACAAAGCAAGAAAAAGAAAAGCACATAAATTAAAATCCTTTTTAGGTTGTACTATTAGCTTACAATTTATGCAGTATTTCATTTCTTTTATCATGTCCTTTATTTGTTGTTTACAATTTCATTATTTTAGTTTCGATTTCCCCTTTCAGTTTTTCTTTTTTAATATTATCAATTAAATCTTTGGTTCTATCGTTGTGTTGTATTTCATAATTTAATTTTTGAAGTATTAGAAACCCTTTTTTATCAAACTTTAGTTTTTTCATTTTTTATCACGCTCATTTTTTTAATTTAAAAAAGAGGGGATTTTTAAGAAGTAGATAACCATGTTGGGGGCTGAGAGAATCAAACCCTATCCCTTCTCAAAATCCCCATATTAGTTTAAACTGCCCTCTTGCTTTTAATGTACTTACAAGCGTAAAACTCTGCAAGGTACAAGACGATAGCTATAACGAGTAATGCCACACAGAACATAAAAGTTATTATGTGTTGGAAACTCATTTCTAGTCTCATTAGCGTTATATATACGAGCTCATCACGATTTTCACTTATGTATCTTAAAAATATGGCTTCGTATTGAACAACGTAATACAAGTGGAAACCTAAGAGAAAAGCCATCGTCATTAACATGTACTTGTAAAAATTTATTTTCATTTTCTTAATCACTCCTTATTTGTAATTTCGATTAATTTCTTACAATTCATTTATTTTTGTTTCGATTTCTTCTTTCAATTTTTCTTTTCTAAAACTCAAGTTATGTTTCATATTCTTTGGGATTAATTCCTTAGCGTAAAAATATAGATCGTCGAGTAAATTGCAAAGATCGCGAATTGCTTTTTGTTTTAACGATTTTTCCTAACTTTATGTAATTTATTCCCATTTCTATGAATTTCTTTTGTTCTTCGGTTAAATCGTTTACGTCGCACTTAGAACAAACGCTATAATGCTTAGGATTATCGTTTTGAACGATTATTTTCCCACATAAGATACATTCTAACATTTTCTTAAATCTCCTTATCAAAATCTTTAATTTTTTCTTTTAAACGTTCGAATATTTGTAATTTAAAAAAGGTGGGAAAGGATTAGGTTGACACATACATCAGATGGCAATCATTCCTGAACGTATCGTTTTAATCCTCCCCCATGTTTAAAGTTTTTGAATTGTTTAAAATTTGACACGTTATATGTACTTGTTGGTTTTAACGATTTAATGATTTATAGAGTTAGAAAAAAAAGATTACTTCTAAAATTCTTTGATTTATTGCATTTAACTTTCGATACTTTGTCTCGATTTTGATTTAATTATCGAAATCCTCCCAGTCAGTATAGCGCCATATAAAATAAATACGACAATTATAGTTCCTAACATAAGAAAATAGGGAACGGAAATTAAAATAGATCCAATTGTTGAATAGAATAACGCGAATATAAAAAATAAAGGCATAAAAATTAGCGTTACTATTATAATTTCAAACATTGCTATTATAAAACGTTTTTCGATCGCTCTTTTTTGGTATTTTTCTTTTTTACTTTTAATCTCACTGTTTTCCTTCTCCAATAGAACAAAATCATCTCTTTCGCTCAAATTTTTATCACCTAGAAAATAGAATAATAGATTTAAGCCAATAAGAATAAATATCTCCGCCGTCAATATCCTAAGATAATCTTTTTGAGCAAATTCTTTAAAAAATAATATACCACTGAAGTCCCCATTCACTTTAACCTCTTTATATAACATATCCGGTATATAAAGAACAACCCAAAAAATTATTAATAAAATCATTCCACCAAAAAAAATACCTAATCTTTTTATATCAAATTTTTTGAAATCGTGTGAATAATTTTTAATTTGAAGGAATCTACTTACACACCAATACATAGATGTCCATATGACGAAAAACGATAGAGTTGTAATTATGGCAATTAATACTGTTTCAAAGAGGGGTGGTTGATAATAAGAAATAAAATATTTCATCCCTTCACGTTCATATATAAAATTTAATAATCCTAAAAATTGGGAAAGTATAATAATAATAAAATTAACAAAAAATACAACTATGGTCTCAATGAACGATTGTTTCATCTTTATATTCAAAATCACGGGTCTTTTTCCCGGATCTTTCCAATATAAGATAGCTTCTGCTTTATCGAATACAATATTTACAAATAAAAATCCGGTTCCAAGTATAGTTAACATTTTAGCATAAGTTGGAACGGCAAAAAAGATATTTGAATATGCCGTGACTGAAAAAATGGTTAGAAAAAATGTAAACATAATTCCAACAAAAATCTTTCCGACTATACCATTTTTCGAGACACTAATGTTATTTTTTATCTCAATATAGTAATCTTGAGTTTTTTTAGAATTATTGTTTATAATTATCCTCTCCTTTATGATTATTTTAAGATTAATTCGTAATAAAACTTTAGAAAAAAAAAATAGTTAGAGTATTATTTTAACCTACAATGCCATCAGAATCCAACCAATCAAAATAACAAGCTAATCCTAATGAAACAAATGCTATTGCCATAAGACAAAATTTTGCAACTACAAGAGTACCTCCTGATGCAAGAAGTTCAATTATCGTCAAAAGTGCTCCCACCCCAAATACAATGATCATACAACTTAGCTCAAACGGATCTACTATGTAAAAAAGATTAATTAGTGCCGCTAACATCACATTGAAAAAGCCCACTAAACTAGACAACATGGCTGCCTCTGTCATCAGACCAGCTGCGTAAAGAGCGAAATTAAAAATATAGCTCCCTACTCCAATGACACTAAAAGCGCTAAAGAGTTTTATTGCCCAAGAAGCGTCTGCAGGTATCACTGCATTTATCGTCGATGCAAAAATTAAAATTATAAATGCAATAATGTAATATTCAATCTCCATATCACTAAAGTACTGACCTGAAGGAGGAGGAGGAGAACCACCACCACCACCTGGACCTCCAGGGTCAAGTTCCAAAATTTGAGCAGATTTAGGATTAATACTGATATACATATAGCGCTTAAGTGCATTATTAAGACAATTTTTCATTAAAGTTGTCTCTTCCAACATTTTAAAAAGTATTGCTGAAACAATGTTAGCTGCAACAATTCCATCTATGATATTCGGAAAACCAATAGCATTCGGAAGATCTTTTGTTGCTCTTTCACTATAACAGGATGCAATTATCGAATATTTCGCAGAATTATCTGTAATTATTTTCTTAATATCGTCCCAAAGTATTTTATCATTTTCACCTATGAGACCTTCTTCACTTCCATGCCCTATTATTATCAGTACTTGAGTCTTATAACTCTCCAGAATTCCATTTTCAAGGCTTTCAACGGATATTTGAATCACATTGATATCGAGAATACGGGGACCAATAATATTTAGTTGACCAAAATTAATATCAGAAGTTGTACCAATCATTCCGTATAATTTTTCAACATATTCTTCCATCTCCTGTTTTTCAAGTTCTTGTAACAAATGTTCGTTTCTGTCATTTAGATTATCCATTATTATTTGAGTAGTTTCTTCAATTATAGAATCATCCCCTAGTTGTACAAATAAAACGTCAGAAGAAGATGTAGTTGGAACGGCCGCGTTTGCAATAGAAACAATATTTGTGCCTACTAATAATAAACTTATTATTATTATTACTGAGATTCTTAATTTTTTATTATACATTTTTCCCTCATTTCGATTTTTATTTTTTTCTTTTTATTATTTATATGTTTTTAATTTAAATTTATAGAACGTGATTAAAATTTACACGTTAGCCAAGTATATAATAACATATAATTCAGTTATAACTCTACTCATAATGGGTTTTTAGTGGGATTTGATAAAATCGTTTAAAACGCGATAAAAAAGGAAGAAGATTAACTAATTCCACTCTTTTGCAATCGAATTTTAGACTTTTTGACATGTTTTTGACTAAATTGTTAAAATTTCCCTATTTCCCAATTGAGAAATATATACAAATATATTTTTTTGTAAACAAAGTATGCAAAAGTACGCATCTATCACATATTTCCCTATCGACAATTTCCTGCATCAAAAACCTGTAAAACATCGAGCAGATTAATAATTAAATACTTTTCTAATCGTCAAATTGATAGAATTGTAAAGATTTAAATAATAATTCTCCTAGTAATATTATTGGAGATAAAAAAGTTTTAAAAAGTACAAATATACCCAAATCCAAAAATCTTGCTATAGTATAGTAAGGATAAAAAAATTATTTTTATTCCTATAAACAAAAAGGTTAAAATTATGACAGCAATACACTTAAAAGAAAAGATTGATGAAGCTCTAAGGAAATACACAGAGGAGCACTGTCTAAATATTTCTAAATGGATTCACAAGCTAGTTAAAGAAAAATTAGAAAAAGAGGGAATTACAATTGGAAAAAGTGACGATCCGAGTAAGAATATCGCTAAGTCTGATTAACAAGATTAAAGATTTATGCAATACAAATGAAACGATTGCGACATATATAAGAAAATGTATCGATTTTTACTTTAAATCGAAAGGAATTAAATATGATAACCCAAGTTCAAATCGGGGGAAGTATAATGGTAAAAAATGATATTAAAGAAATACCTAATCAAATAGGAAAGGAACTAGAAAAGGATTTTGATAGATTTGAAATTAATTTTGACTATAAAAAGAATATAGCTAAAATTCTTTTAGATAATCTGCCAATAACTGAAATTGACAAAGATAACACGCATAAAATATTAACTTCAAGTGGTGGATTATTCAAATCGTTAAAAACTTTAAGACAATTAAACCTTTTTTATCCCAACTTATTGAAAGAAATCCAAAAGTTTATTATCGAAGAATTTGACAAATATAAACCCAAAGAACGATCAGAAAAAGAAGATTCTAATGAACAAAAAGAAGATATGAATGTGCCTAACGCAGAAATTAAAATTTGGAAAACAATTTCTTAGAAAATATGCAAAAATCACTTCTGAGAGCTATAAAAAGGAGATTTTAAGGGCATTCAAGGAATTAGGATTTAAACCTAAGCAACTACGCTTGAGCGGAGAGTTTAGTTTTAAAAGATCTGATTTTGAAGATATTTCCAAATTTGAAAGAATTGTTAATTCAAGAGGGAAATATCTATGGTATGGTTTAGTATATGAGATAACTGAAATAAAATCTGACAAATCTAAGGGTGAAACCATTGCGGGATTTACAACAGATACGATGAATTCTCGATGGATGTCTTATGTTTATAAAGCTGTTTTTAAACATGGTGAAGGAGGGAAACTCCATAGATTAATTTATAACATATTAAATCAAGTTGGTTTTGAGAATCTTAAAGTCAATGAAAATTATAATTGGAGATTAATTTTTGGTATATTAAATTCAAGATTTACAAGAACACCTGTAGAAATCCATTTTTCCTCAAATTCTTTAAGATCTGGAGAAATTGATTACATTTCAGAACATAATCTGACAAGTTCTGGTCTTAATATAAATACAGGAGGGGGAGGAGGGGTGAGTAAAATGAATCTACCAATGATAGCAATTGCTTATTATATAGCATTAGGCGATATGGAAACTGAAATTCAAAGAAAACTAAAAAAACATGGTATAGTATGCAGTGTGTCTACAGTTAGAAGGAGAATTAATCAATTTTGGGGATCATTTGAAGAAGCTCAAATAAAATTTTTAAGACCTGTCTTTTATCTGTTATTAAAAAATCATTTTGAACTTCATGAAATAAATAATGTTTTTAATCGTTTCACTCGAAAATATATTGAAACATTGTTTGGTGGTAAATCATATCAAAAATTGAAATATCTTGTTGATACAGAAAACATTCTTAATTTACCAGTTATAGGAAAACTTGATGGTTGGGAAGGAGTAACAAAATTAAGTATTCCAGCAAGTCTTCTAAAAAAATTAATTATTAAGTACCTAAAACAAAACGTAGCCCTTAATGATTTAAGAATTGAGAAATATTTACATGAATATAAAAAACCTTATTACCGATATGCCTTACAAAGACAAATATATAATCAATTAGGTTTTTCGACATGGGAAGAAGCTAGAAAAGAATTAGTTATACCACTTATAATTAAAGAAATTAAATGTTATGAATCTTTTAGCTCAATTTATCATAAGTATGGTTGGAGCAAGTCCACAGCTCATAATCATACTAGAGTTAGTCAAAGACTCTTTTTCGGAATGAATTCCTCATAAATTCGACAATTTTTTGATGATCACTTCGAGATTGAAACATATAACGATTTTAAAAAACAGTATTTGGCGGAAAATGGATGAGTTATATAAAAAGCTAAATTCATATTGCCTACAAGCAAAATTTTTTAGGATAAATAGATTATGATAAATAGTTTGATCTAATTAATAGTATTTCGCAAATCCGTATCCCATGCCTAGAAAATATACCTATGGACCTTTCCAGTCAAGACGCTTAGGTCTCTCATTGGGAATAAATATACTGTTAAATTATAAAGTTTGTTCTTATGATTGTGTCTATTGTGAGATCGGCGCAACAAATAAAGAAAACTTAGTTTCTCCAGAATATAGAATTAATGCTCCGCCGTCGTTTAACTTTAGAAGAGAACTTAAAGATATATTAAAATATGTCCCCCATTTAAAAAGTTTAAGCTTTACAGGATATCAAGGTGAGCCTACGCTCAACGAAAATTTATTAGATTTTTACTCTATTACTTTAGATGTTAGAAGAGATTTGAAATGGACCAACGAACCTCCTCTTATTACGCTTTTTACTAATTCAAGTACTCTTTATTCAAGCGAAGTTCGAGAAAGAGTAAAACACTTTGATCTTGTATTAGCAAAATTAGACGCCGCTACTGAAAACGACTTTACAAACACCAATAGACCACATAAAGATAGTCCAGATGTTAACACTATTGTTGAATCGCTTGTTAAATTGAGAAAAGATATGCAAAATAAGAAATTAGCAATTCAATGTTTAATTTATAATTCTTACAGAGAAGATTTTATTTCCAATGATAATAAAGAAAATATTGAGCAATTAGCTTATGCGATAAAAAAAATTAAACCCGATATTGTACAATTATATTCAATCGCAAGAATACCTTCAGAATACTTTGTATACGCAATTGATAAAAAGAGAAAAAAAGAGATCGTAAAGATTTTTAAAGAAATAATCAAAAATGATTTAATAGAGATAAATTATTATTAAGTTTTGAACAAATATAATTGGTGATAATAATAAAGGAATTTATCGTTGGGGCGGATATTGGAGGTACATGGATTCGAGTCTCTCTATGTACCTCTGATTTAAAGGAAGAAAATATAATAACTAAAGTTGCCCAAACACCTAAAGATAACGAGTTTTCAATCAGCAATACAGTAATTTCCTTAATTACGCAGTTGTTAATTGAAAACAATATTGATAAAGAACAAGTTTTAGGTATTGGTCTAGCATCAGCCGGTCCTTTAGATGCAGAAACTGGCGAAGTTTTCAATAATGCTAACTTAGGTTTTAAAGAAATACCGCTAAAAAAACCAATTCAAGAAAGATTTCCAGGAGTCCCGATCTATTTAATTAATGATGGCAACGCATCGGTTTTAGGGGTACATTATTTTGAAGCAAGTGACGATGAAAAAGATAATCTAGTTTATATAACAGTGTCGACGGGAATTGGTGGTGGAGTTATTTGTAACGGGCATTTACTTCTCGGAAAGGATGGGAATGCTGCAGAAATCGGGCATGGGATTGTTAATCGACAGAGTAATTTTCAATGTAATTGTGGTGCTTATGGGTGTTGGGAAGTATATAGTTCTGCTACAGGAGTTAAAAACTTAGCATTAGACGCGATAAAAACAACTAAGTTGAGCTCTAAAATTTTGATGTACATGATTGATAACGACGAGTCTAAGATTACGGCGAAAGAAATTTTTCAAGCAAAAAGAGGAGGAGATAAATTTTCTAAGAGTGTTATAGAGCAGTGTATATTTTATATTAAAGTGGGAGTTGGACTCGTAAACAATTATTACGATTGTACTTCGATATACTTTGGTGGAGCTATGATGAAAGATCACGATTTAATTTTACCTCCCGTTATTGAACAATTCAATACAGACCCCGTATTATTTACGATAAATCACCCTCCAAAAATAAAAGTAACAAAATTTTTGGATGCTATCGGCGTAATGGGAGCGTTGACTCTCGTGAAGTATAAGTTAGAAGGAAATCCAATAATACCCTAATTTTCTCTTTACTAACGATTTATTATGGAAATAAATAATTTAATTTTTACTTTTAGTGGAATTCGGGGAATTGCAGGTAAAGATTTGAATTTTAAAACATCAAAAAAGATTGCTATCGCTTTTGGCGAATGGTTTAAAGGCGATAATAAAAAAATTATAATAGGTAGAGATACGCGACCAAGTGGAAAGACTCTTGAAAGGGGTATTGTTGAGGGCTTAATTTCTACAGGATTTAATATAGTAAATGTCGGAGTATGTCCAACACCAATTATTATTCATGCAAAAAATAAGTTAAACATTCCTGTGGGAATTGTTATTACAGGCTCTCACAATCCTCAAGAATGTAATGGTTTAAAACTGTTATCTTCAAAAACTTATTTACATAACGAGGATCTAGAACAGATTGCTCGTATGTTAAAAGATATTGATTTGAAAACTTACAAAATAACTAAACGAAATTTAAAGAAAAATATCTCTAAATTCAATCCTATCCCAAACTACATTCAAGCCCTATTTAAAGATCTTAATATCGGAAGTATTAAAAAAAAAAACAATCTTAGAGTCGTTATAGATACTGGAGCGGGAGCGGGCAAACATGCTACACCTCAAATGCTTGAAGGAATGGGGTGTGAAGTTAAAGTAATCAACAACGATTTAACTAAAAGCAAGAAATTTCCAAGGGAGATTGAACCTATACAAATTAACCTGAAAGATTTAATTATGAAGGTTTGGCAAGGTAAATACGATGTTGGATTTGCCCACGATTGCGACGCCGATAGATTGGCAATTATAGGAGAGAATGGTATATGTTATCCTGAGGATATTGGCTTAGCTCTTATTATGGAATACCAATTAAAAAATTACGAGAACCAAACAGAAGAAGTCATTTTTATAACAAATTTAGCGTCTTCTTTAATGTTTGATGTAATTGCTGAAAAATACGGCGCGCGAGTAATAAGAACTCCAATAGGAGAGATATTTTTAGTTGAAAAAATGTACAATTTGATAGAAGATCGAAGTAAAACTTCGAAAAACAGTTTAATTTTTGGCGGCGAAGGTTCGTGTGGGGGCGTAATGTTCCCAAGTTTTAATAACACTAGAGATGGAATTTTTGCTGCTGCTAAAATTGTTGAGATACTAGTAGATTCAGGAGAAAAAATATCAAAGCTCGTCTCTAAACTACCGAAATTCTTTTCCTATAGAAAAAGTATAAAATTAGCTCGAAAGGATGTAAAACTAATAATTGATAGAACTAAGAAAGAATTGGTGGATGAGGGTGAAGTGGTTAACCAAATAGATCATGACCTTAGATTTGGTAAAGAAAAGGAATGGTTCGTCCTTATTCATCCTTCAAATACAGAAGCTATAGTCAGGGTTATTAGCGAAGCTAAAAGCGATTCTTTAGCTCGAATGTATTGCGAAACCACAGCTGAACTTATTAGGCTAGTAATTTCAGATTTAAAATGAAGTTTTTTCAACTATTCAGCTTTTTTAATATTGTATCAGCCAACTTTTTTCCAACAACCTTAGCGATTTCTTCAGGAGAAGCTTCCTTAATATTATTCACACTGCCAAATGTTGTAAGGAGTTTATTTCTAGTTGCTGGGCCTATACCTTTTATCTCATCCAAAATAGATCTTTTTACCCTTTTTATTCGTTGTTTTTTATGAAGCCTTACTGCAAAACGATGAGCCTCATCTCTGACCCTTTGAAATATTTTAAGAAGGTGTGAATTTTTAGGTAAAATAATAGGGTCCTTTTTGTTGGGAACATAAATTTCCTCAAATTTCTTTGCTAAGCCAATAATTGGAATGCCTTCAATGCCTAAATCCTTTAAAACTGAAAGTCCTGCGTTCAATTGACCCTTTCCTCCATCAACGAGGATTAAGTCTGGTAACTCTAAATTACGCTCTAAAATCATGGTGTATCTCCGTTTAATTACCTCTTTCATCATAGCGACATCATCCGGAGTAGATTTTGTGTGAATCTTAAAATGGCGATAATTCTTGTTATAAGGGTGCCCTTCAAGAAAATAAACCATAGATCCAGTTGCATCTGTCCCTTCAATATTTGAAATATCGAACCCTTCAATTATTCTAGGCGCTTTGGGTAAATTAAAAATCTCTTTAGCTTCCTCCAACGCTTTTTTAATTTGATCTTCCTCTTTCTTTTTAATTTCCTCCATTTGAATTTCTTGTTCCACAATAATTTTAGCGTTTTTATCCGCAATTCGAACCAAGCCATATTCTTCTTCCATAGGTGTTCGAATCTTTAAATTGGCACGAAAATCTTTAAGAATTTCTTTAAATACACCTACTCCATCGTAAAATTCCGGAACAACAATAACATCGGGTAAATTGTGTGTCACATTTTGGTAAAACTGTTCCATTATTGATGGGAAAATCTCATCCTTATGAATTAATTTCTCTTTTATATTTAACAAAAAGGAACTTTTATTCGATATCTTTCCTTCACGTATATGAATCATAACCATCGCTATGTATTTTTGTCCCTCGTCATTATAGTAGCCGATAATATCTTTATCTTCCTTGTTTTCTAATAAAACACTTTGAGTTATTGTAGAATTATCTATTGCGTTGAGTTTATCTCTCCAAAAAGCAGCACTTTCGAAATCTTGCAATTGTGCTGCATCTTTCATTTTTTCTTCAATTTGACCCTTTAATTCTTCAGTCTGACCTTTTAAAAACAGTTCTATTTGTTTTACATTTTCTAAATATTCTTCTTTAGTTACTGCTTCAATGCATGGTCCCGGACATAGTTTCAATTGGTAATA
Organism: Promethearchaeota archaeon Loki_b31; assembly: GCA_005222975.1. Lineage (GTDB taxonomy): Archaea > Asgardarchaeota > Lokiarchaeia > Sigyniarchaeales > SOKP01 > SOKP01. The sequence goes on along the minus strand of NJBI01000016.1, from coordinate 3,382 downwards.
CAAACAAGGTCTTATCTTTTTTTTTTTAACTTTATTTTTACAAGAACAATAGGGGAAAATTTTTCGCAAATCTCTTAAGATTCTACTGATTTCCTTTTTATCTGTATAAGGTCCTAAAAACAAATTTTTTTGGGAATACTTTTCTGGTCCTCTTATAAGTCGGATTCTAGGGTATGTTTCTGAAAAAAATATCCCAACCCATGGATAGGTCTTGGAATCGCGCATTATTACGTTAAAACGAGGTTGATATTTCTTAATTTGTATGTTTTCTAAAATTTTAGCTTCTTTTTCGTTTTCTGTAACGAAGAAATCAATAGAATGAATTTTTTTAACTAGCTCCTTAATTTTTTCTTCGTAAAAGGGATCGTTGTAATTTGTTTTTTGGAAATATTGATTTACTCTCTTTCTAAGATTTAGAGCTTTACCCACATAAATAATAGAACCCTTTTTGTTGATAAAAAAGTAAACTCCAGGTTCGTTTGGCATACTTTTTCGTTTTATCTCTAAATCATTCATTTTAATAGATTAAGCAGTGATTATTTAAGTTAAATTGTAAAATCACAGAAAAGATATAAACAATTTTTTAGGAACTAAAAAATTATTTGTGATTATTGAATATAGATCAAGAAATAAAAGAATTATTCATTTCTAATTACAATGAAATTTATTAAAAGCAAAAAGGTACGCATAAGAATTTGTCCTAAGTGTAAAAAAGCTACTTTGAAAACCGCTGTTAATGTTGCTGGTTGGTTAACACCAAACATATTTGAATGTACATCGTGTGATTATATTGGAGCTCTCTATATAGAGATAAATCCGAAGGATTTAGAGTTGACCCAGAATTCAGATAATGAAGATCAATTAAAGTAAGATAATAAAATAAGAATATCCTATATATTAACATTAAAAAAATTGGTGAATAAATATACAACAATTATTAAAGGACGCTGAAAGGATTAAATCCTTAGAAATTCAGGGTGCTTCAAGTGTAGCAATTAGTGCAATACAATTTTTAAGCGATTATGCGCAAAGAATTGGTGAAACTATTACTTCAGAAGATTTATTTAATAAATTAATAGAAGCTAAAGCCATCTTATTCCAAACGAGGGCGACCGAGCCTGCTTTGAGAAATGGACTTAATTATATTATGAATCAATTAAAAAAAAAAATAGATTCGTTATCAATAAAAGAAATTTTGGAATTAATTAGCAGTTGTAAGGATGAGTATAAATTATTGATGCAAAATTCAAAGCAGAAAATAGCTGAAATAGGTGCAAGGAGAATTCCTGATGTAAGTACGGACGATAACTTTATTATAATGACTCATTGTCATTCAAGCATCGTAAATGCTATCCTATTAGAAGCAAAAAGACAGGGGAAAGACCATTTTAAAGTTGTAGCAACAGAAACTCAACCTAGATTACAAGGAAGAAAAACCGTCAGAAAATTACTTGATGCTGGAATTGAAGTTATTCACGTAGTTGATAGTGCTATGCGTTGGGTTGTTAATCATTACGAAGTTGATTTAATAATTATTGGAGCAGATTCTATTACTTCAGAGGGTACGATTATTAATAAAATTGGTTCTCGATTGCTAGCATTAGTAGCCCATGAAGAACATGTACCTTTCTATGTTGCATCCCCTCTTTTAAAATATAATCCTCAGACTTCCTTTGGTATTTTGGAAAAAATTGAAATGAGAGACCCAAAAGAAGTATGGGAGGACGCCCCAGAGGGTTTAACCATCCTAAATCCTGCTTTTGAGACTGTAAGTAGAAGATATATAGATGGACTTATAACTGAAGCAGGGATCTTCGCAAGTAGCCATGTCCATAATTACTTTGCAAAATTATATCCTGATATGTTATAAAACTTAAAAAAAGTTAAATTTTAATTATTTTCTCCATTTTTTGATTGCTTTTTCTAATTCTTCTTTCGTTTTTGCGTATTCCTCTAATTCAATTCCATTCAAAGTAGCATCAACTGCTTGTCTTATCGCTCTTGCGCCGGCTCTAGTACCATCTGGATGTCCATGACAACCCCCTCCGAATTGATACACGATATCATTACCTAAATACTTTATTAAATCAGGAATGTGTAATGGGCTTAGACCTCCTGAAGCAACGGGTAGAGTAGGTTTGATATCACCCCACTCTTGATCCAGAATTGTTGTATTGTTTCCTGTAATATTTGGTTCTGAAATTACTTGATTTATCTCTAAAACTTCTTTTTTACCACCCTCCATTTTTCCAACGATAGTACCAGTATGCAATTGGTCCATTCCGATTAGCCTCATTATTTTAGCTAAAGCCAACATCGTTATTCCGTGTTTTTTATTGCGTGTAAAGGCGGCATGCATAGCTCTATGAGCGTGAATTACGATATTTTTATCGTCTAGATAATCTCGAAGTTCTTGTAAAGCTGAGAATCCTACGGTAAATATGTCAACCATTACATATTCTCCACCGTTATTTATTACTGTATTTGCTCTTTCTTCCATTGTACTTAATTTTGCTGTGATATTGGGCATATAAATCTTTTTTTCACCCGTTTCAGCTTGAGCTCTATCTCGAGCTTTTAAAGATTCCTCAACTCTTTTATCGAATTTATTGAAGACCATACTAGTTAAATTCTCATCGTCCTTTACTATGTCCAAACCGCCCATCCATGCCTCTTCACAAACTTTTGCGTGTTCGATCTCATTTAAACCTACTTTAGGTTTTACGATTGTTCCTAACAAAGGTCTTTTTTCCACTCCAGTTAATTTTCTGATACCTTTAATCCCGAATTTAGGTCCTTTATACTTACTGACTATATATTTAGGAAATGTGATATCTATAAGCCTTAAATTATTAATCACCTTCATACCAAAAATATTACCAGCAATAGCGCTAAGAATTTGAGACATGTTATCGGCTTCAAATAATTCTTCAGAATAAGCAATTTTTATAATTTGATTTTGTGGATCTATATAAAAAGCAGACGGTTCAAGGCGTTCGGCAATATCTGCAGACATCGTCAAAATATCTGTCCATGTGCCTATTGAACTTTCTTTAGCGATTTCCTCGCAAGCTTTTTCCAGACTTTCACAATCAACAGCTTTTTCAACGAAATACATAACAACAAGATCATTTTCGTTCGGTTCATAACTTAAATCTACATAATCTACCAAATCATTCCACCATATTCAAAAGTACTTTATGATTATTATGTAGAAAAAGTTCATTTAAATCTTTTTATAAAAATTGTTGAAAGGGATTAATTCCTATACTTTGTGTATGGATGGGCAAAAAAAAAAGTTTTCGTTTAATGGTATCACGTAGATATTATAGCTTATTATAACAATATTTGGCACTTTTAAATTCATGGACTTTAGTAGAAG
>NJBI01000068.1 GCA_005222975.1 Promethearchaeota archaeon Loki_b31 | reverse complement strand
AAGAAAACTTAGATGTAAGATATGATATAATTGAATATCATTAGAAGAGAGTTTCAGAATTAACCTTTTAAGAGCTCTTTATTAACTTCATTTATGCATAATTTTAAATACGATATAATGTAATCAAATTTAATTAAAATTTAATTACAATTTAGGGATAAAAAATATGAGTGAAGAGAAATTAACATTTAAGAAAAAATTCCTTTTTGGGCTTAGTGCATTTCCGGACCAGCTTACTTACCAAATCTTTCAATTCTTGATTTTTACCTTCTATTTTACAGTCGTCAAAATACCTTTGCTTTTAATGATAATTACATACATTATTTGGGGTATATGGAATGCAGTTAACGACCCAATGCTCGGAGCGCTCTCGGAAAGGACCAAACATAGAGAAAAGTGGGAAAAAGGAGGTTTTATCTACTCCTTTCGATAATCTCGTTATGCGTTATGGTGGTTTTAATGTTCTACATGCCTTTCAATACAAGTGATAAAATGCTAGAGTTTTTACTTCTTATCAACGATTGTTATCTTTGAGTTCTTCTATACTATGTTTGATGTGAACGTGAACGCAATTTTCCCAGAAATGTTCCCAAATGAGAAACAGAGAGCTAATACCAATTTATTTATAAAAGGTCTAACCGTAGTTGCCTTAATTTTAAGCTCACTTATTCCGATGATATTTATTTCCGATTACGTTCCAGCAGACGACGCAATTCCCTTCGCTAAAAGCCAATATTTTACGATGGCGATCGTCATAGCAATTTTTACTCTTATAATCTCAATACCGTTTCTTTTGAAGGGGATTGAAGAGAAAGTAGAAATGGCGGAAGATTTCGAAAAAAGACCATCGTTTTTTCAATCAATGAAAATTACATTGACTAATAAAATATTTATAAAATTTGTTGTAGCAAATACAGCGGTTTGGTATTGTTTTTCGATTTTACCTATGATTATTCCCATTTACGCTGAATTCGTTATTGGAGGTCCTCTTTTTGCGGGAGGCGGCTCAATTATAGTCGGGATAGCGCTAATGTTAGCTTTTATCATTGCTGCACTTGTCATGCCAATTCACAAAAAACTTGGCTTTAAATACGGAATGCGAAAAGCTTTCATGATAACATTAGGAATTTGGATTTGTACGCTGTTTCCATTCTTATTTATTACTGGAGAAGCATTTCAAATCGCTTTTATTCTTCTTATAGCACTTCAAGGATTTCCATTGTCGGGAGCATTGTTTTACGTAGACATTTTACACGCTGATGTTATAGACGAAGACGCAGTTAAATTTGGAGTTAAGCGATCTGCAAGCTTTTATGGAATTAACGCATTTATTCATCGAATCTCAATAATCTTAGTCATTTTAACTATTGGACTCATGTTTGGAAATATAGGTTGGGACAAACAATTTGATCCCTTACCTTCAGATCCATTTTTAGTTATATTAGGTCTAAAAGCCATAATGGTTATCTTTCCTAGTATCGCACTTGTAATTGGACTTCTAGCCATGAAATCTTATGGTTTACATGGAGAAAGACTTGAACGCATAAGAGAAGAATTGAAAAAAAACTGAGCTTAAAGTAAATATTATTATTTTTTTTATTTTTTTTATTGATACCCTACTTGATGCCCACAATTAGTACAAAATCTTTCATGACTTTTCTTCATTTCACCACAGTTAGAACAAAATTGAGCAATGGATTTCGGTTTTTGTTCAGTATGAGAGGATTTTGGTTTCTGTTCTATCACAGGATCAATTGAGGGAGAGTAATATTTAGCTATTTTTCTGCATCGAATCAAGGAATAAAGACTTAATACAAATACGCCACAAAATACAAACATATAAGGAAGCATACTAAAAAGCATCATAATAAAGTAATCCTCCGGATAATAATAAGGATCGTTATACATGATGTTCATCATTAATGGGTATAACATCGTCATAAACAAAAATGCTGAAATGAAGAGTCCTGCAATTGATAATATAAATATTTGTACAGATTGTTTTTGCGTTAAGTTAAATCCAAACCAAGTGATTTTTTTTCTACTCATCAAATTCACTCTCAATAGTGCTATATATTATGATCTAACTTCACTTAATAAATGTTAGTATGAAATTATGGTAATGTCCAAAAAATAAGTTACGTTGAATAACTCCAACAATTTTTATATTATTCCTAAAATTTGTTTAGTTTCATCAACAGTAGCGACTTCTCTTCCGATTTCTTTAGCTATCCTAACCATTCTTTTTACTAGTTGAGCATTACCTTGAGCAAGTTCTCCTTTTCCATAATAAATAGTATCTTCCAAACCAGTTCTTACATTACCTCCCATACACATAGCCATTACAGTCGTACGCAAATTGAATTTGCCAACGGTAACTACTTGCCATGTTGATCCTTCTGGTATTTGATCAACCATGCGTAAAAGGTTAGCAGGATTAGCCTCAGCGCCTCCTTTAATACCTAATACTAAACTAAAGTGTAGAGGGGGTGTTAAGAGCCCGGTTTCAACAAATTCTAAAACATTAGTAATATGGCTCGAATCGTACACCTCGATTTCTATGCCAAACCCTTTTTTGTTGCACCTTTTAATATATTTACGATTGAAATCTTGTGGATTTAGGAATAGCGATCCTCCATAGGGAGTTCTAAATTCGAATGAACCAGCATTAATAGTATGCATTTCAGGTTCGGGTTCTATATTTATTAGGTTTAATCGTTCTTCTAAAGAGGGTTGGACAATTTCCGTCGTAACTCTTTTTTTACCAGATTTGGTGGTAAATGAATGTTCTACAACTTTAGCACCGATCCCATTTCCTATTTGTCTTAATATGGGACATTTTTCCCCAATTTGCTTTACTGTTTTACCGTAATATTTTAAATCAGGAGTATTTTGACCATCATCGCCACGAACATGAATATGAACAATTGAAGCCCCCGCTTCATAACATTCTAGCGCAGCTTGTGCTTGTTCTTCGGCAGTTAATGGTAAAGCGGGATTAGCCCATTTACCATGAATTCCACCGGTAATTGCTGCCGTAATTATTACTTTTTTATCTGAAAGTAGATTAGGTTTCAATTTTCCTCACTTTTAATGTATTCTTTATTATTTTAATTTTTAGGATTAAATAATTATTTAATTATTTTAAATATTTTAATAATCTACTAAAAAAACATTAATTAACGCTGGTATGACTGACGTAAATGTCGTTTTTTTGATATCAATCTTTATCGTTGCTATTGGTTATTTAATTAAAAGATTAGGAATAATTAAAGAAGAAAATGGGGATGTTATTGCTAAAATCATCTTTAACGTTACTTTGCCAGCAGTAATTCTTAAATTTACCTGTACAATCCAATTTGAATTGTCATTAATGTTACTACCTTTAGTTAATTTAGCTTTTGGCCTTGGAATGGCCGCAATTGGAATATTAAGTTTTAGAAAGCGTCCGAATCGTTTAAAGGGAGCGATGATTATGACTATGGTAGGATTTAACATCGCACATTTCTTTTTTCCGCTAGTAGAAGGCATTTGGGGCGCCGATGGAATGCGATATATTGCTCTTGTTGACGCAGGTAATGCTTTTACGATTTTCGTATTATGTTATATTTTAGCATCGATCTATTCTCCGAAAAATCACGAAAAAGGCGTTAAAATCGATTTTAGATTCATATTAAAGCGTTTAATCAAGTCTGCTCCTTTAATGAGCTATGTTATCGCTCTTACGATAAATTTTTCGAGATTTACAATCCCAATTATTTTCTCTGAGTTAATAGATGTATTAGCAAGAGCAAATACAGCTTTAGCGTTGTTATTATTGGGAATTTTTCTTAATTTTAAATTCGGTAAAGCTGAATGGATATCAATAATTAAAGTTCTTATGCTAAGATATGCGTTAGGATTATTTGTAGGGTTAATATTATTCTTTTTTCTACCGACAAGCTTATTTGACCCACTTTTTAGGATTATTATTTGCCTTTCTTTACTTTTGCCTGTGGGTCTTGCGGTTATACCATTCTCTGTAGAATACGATTACGATCAAAAATTAGTGACGATGATTGTAAACCTGTCAATTATAATTAGTTTTGGTCTTATATGGGTCTTAATATTAATCTTAGGAGTCTAAAATAAAAAAAATTATTTCTTTTTTTTCCAAGTATAAAATCCCTTACCCGTTTTTAAGCCTAAATCTCCTCGTTCCACCATCGCCCTAAAAGCTTGCGGTGGTTTGTCTTTTGGGTCTCCACTCTCTTTATAATATGACATTTCTACAGCATATGCAACATCTAAACCGATGCCATCCATCATAGTAAATGGCCCCAATTTCATTTTAGTAAATATTTTCCAAGCTGTATCAATAACTTCTATATCTGCATAACCTCCGGCCCACATTTTAAGACATTCTTTTTTTACAGCGTGCCATATTCTATTGAAAACAAAACCAAAACATTCTTTTTTCACTATAAGAGGTTCGCATCCAATATTTATTATCCAATTTTTTCCAATTTCAAAAGTTTCATCGCTAGTCTCACTTCCACGCATAATATCTGCCATTGGTCGTGTAGGAATTGGAGGATAAAAATGAATATTTAGAACTTTATTTTTTCTTTTGACTGCAGATTCAATTCTCGAAACGGGATAAGAAGAACTATTAGTAGCAATAATAGTCTTTGCAGGGGCTAAGCTATCAATTTGAGAAAACACTTTTCTTTTTAATTCGAGATTTTCTGGAACTGCTTCGATTACTAAATCTACATCCGAAACTGCTTCAGACATATCACTATAATAGGAGACATTCTTAAGGGCGTCATTTTTCTTCTTTCTTTTTAAAAATCCAGATATGTATTTTTTCGCTTCCGCTAGAGTATCAATATTTATATCAAAAAGAGATACATTAAAATCATATAAAGCAGCTATTGCTGCAATTTGCTTTCCAGTAAAGCCCGCTCCAATTATTGCGACCTTTTTAATTATTTTACTCATAATTTTCACTTTAATTTTTAGATTATTTTAAAAGTTTATATATTTCTAAAATATTAAATTTTAATATGGAAATCTATAACAAATTTATTAATAAATTCTATTCAGAATTAATCTTTCTCAGTATAATGTTCCTATTCTTCTTCCAACTCATGACAGAGTTCTTAGAATCTATATATGCGTTAAATCTTATTGAAGTGGAATTGAACGAAAATGTCTTAGCTTTGTTATTTCTTTTGACTCCTTTTTTACTTTTATTCTTTAAAAGAGGTTTTCCTAACAAAGCCTTTATCGCAATCGGTGAGATTTTTGTTATTTGTAGAGTTTTACAACCTTTTTTAGATGTTCAACTAAAAATGCTTGTTACTGGATTCGGATTGGGCTGTTTTATGATTTTTTTTCCTCTTTATCTTCATAAAAAAACAAAAGGAAACTACGAAAGCAACGGAATTTTATTAGGAGCTGGGTTAGGTTTAGGATTATTATTATCGATTTTATTGCGAACACTGGGATCTTCTATTGATCTATCTGCATATAGTTGGTTCATGTGGATTGGGTGGATATTAGCAATATTTGCGGGATTGATGATAATCCATTTACCAATTTCAGAGCAAATCTCAACCCCTTCAAACGACTTAACTAAAAGTAACTTTAAACCAGCAAGCAAATGGAAAATTATTGGACTAACTCTAGGGATGATAAGCGTGATAACTCTAATATATTTCGTATTTAGTAGCCCTACAGTTATAGCAAGGTGGACGGAATCAAACTACATTTTAATTCTAACCCTTCTCGTATTAATGAATTCTGCTTTTATAATTCTCGTAATCTCTAACCCGGGCATAATAGGGAAATTGAAATCATATATAGTTACTATTTGGAATCTTACTTTTATTGTGACTCTAATTTTAACCATATTAGGCAATACTGTAATCTTTGCCTTTGTTCCGTCTTATCCATTCTTTACTCCTGACGCGAATATGTTAAACGAAGCAATGCTAATGATAATGCTAGTTCTAAGCCCAATAATTTTACTTGATTTCATCTTACTATCGAGTGAATTGTTTAGAAGTAGACCAGGTATAAGAAAATTAGGTGGTAGTTTTTTTGTCTCGTCTGGCTTTTTCCTAATTATGATTTTATCTGCGGTATTTACGATTGTTTGGGATTACATTCCTTTAATCGGAGATTTATTTAGAGACGCAATTTGGGTTATATTCCTTATCTTAGGAGTGTTAGTGTTCTTACCGCTCTTTTTAATAAACAAAGCTTCAAGAGGTACATTTGAATCAATTAATTCAATCGTCAAAAACAAAAAAAAAGCCTTGTTAATAATTGTAATAATTAGTTTAGCGACTATTATAGGAGCCGTAGCTTTAGAATTCCCTATAGATCACAATGTATCTGGAGATTCTTTAAGAGTCTTGTCATATAACATACAGCAAGGATCAGACGAAACTGGTAACAAAAATTTTGACGCTCAATACCAAGTCATCAAAGATCTGAATGCCGATATCATAGGATTACAAGAATCAGATACTTGTAGAATTTCAAGTGGTAATTCAGACATTGTAAGATTCGTTAGTAATCGATTGAAGTTATATTCATACTATGGACCAAAAACATTAACTGGGACTTTTGGAATTGCATTGCTTTCAAAATATCCGATCTTGAACCCTCAAACCTTTTATATGGAAAGCGAGGGCGAACAAACAGCAACGATATGGGCTCAAATATTTGTTGGAAGCACTACATTCAATATCTTCGTTACCCACCTCGGAAATTACGAGGACCCTGCAGAAGATCGTTCGCAAATTGTCCAACAAGAAAATATTTTATCGGTAATTAACGGTTTGAGCAATGTAATATTAATGGGGGATTTTAACTTTGAACTTGGTACCGAACAATACAATATAACAGTAGCACAATTATACGATTGTTGGGAAGTTGCTCCTACTATAGGAAAGACAATTGGCAATGTTCCCGAAGGTTGGGAGACTAGACTTCCAGATGGAAGAATTGATCATATCTTCGTATCTGGGGAGCTTAATACATCAGTTACTTTTATCACATACACAGGAGGAACCGCTGCTGATCACCCCTGCGTTTTTATGAGCTTAGGTGGTCCGTTCTAAAATCAATAAATTATTAATTTAATTTTTTTTTTATTTTTAGTATTACCAAAATAAAACTATTTGATTTAATATGACTATAAAAGATGAAATAACTAGCATTGAATTAACTCCTTTACATGTACCATTTAAAGACTACGTTATAAAGGCAATGGGCGAAGGGGAAGGGAATTTAGGAATGGCAATTGCTGCAGAAGAGGCATGGCTTGGGGGAGATTTCGTAGTTTGTAAACTCATTAGTAAACTTGGAAATATAGGATTAGGAGAAGCTTTTCTTTGGTTACCTGAGACTGGCATATCGCCCAACCAGATTATTGATGCAATAAAAAATTGTTTAGCGAAGTATATTTTAGGTGAAAACCCATTCAATATCGAAAAGATAAATTATCGGATGGATGTAAACTTGGCGCGTAACGAAGCAGCAAAAGGAATGATCGATATGGCTTGCTACGATTTAATGGGTCAAATAACTGATTTACCTGCGTGTTATTACATGGGGGGAAAGTTCGTAGATAAGATTCCTTTAGCGGCGCTTATACCTTTAGGAGACCCAATGTTAATGAAAGGACTTGTAAGAACCTATTACAAAAAAGGGTTTAGAAATTTTCGACTAAAGCTCGGAAAAAGCGTTGAAGACGACGTAAAAATCTTACAAGCAATAAGGAAAATTTTTGGAAACAAAATTAATTTACGCGTAGATTACAATCAAGCTTATAGTCCTTCAATGGCCGTTCGAGCTATCAAAGCCATTGAACCTTACGGAATTGACTTTGCCGAAGAACCAGTGAATGCTTCGGACTATTTAGGAATGGCTTACGTTCAAAGTAGAGTTAATGTCCCTTTAATGTCTCACGAGGGATTTTTTTCGTTAAAAGATTTTATTACGCTAGTCGAATTAAAAGCAGTAAGAGTTTTAGGGCTAAACTCTGATCGTCCAGGAGGAGTAACTAAAGCCCTGAAAGCCTTGGATTACGCAAAAATGCGTGGTTTAGGCGTTGTTTTACATAACCAACCGTTAGGAATTGCCACAGCGATGCATATTCACTTTGTAACCGCAAAATATCCGTTTATTGATTACGCGACAGAATTATTTGGACAAGAAATGTTAGAAGATGATCTAATTTTAAAGCCTATAGATTATAATAATGGAATGGCAAAAGTTCCTGAGGGTCCTGGATGGGGTGTAAAACTAGACGAAAATGCTTTGGATAGATTCGCTATAAATAATACCACAATATTGGAAAAATAGAAGAATAAAAAAGGGTATTACAATCAACTTACCATTTTTAGTTTTTTATTTATTTGAATGTCAATATATTAATCTTCTTTTTTCTTTATTTAATTTAAATTTAATGTATTCTTGAAGCTCGCCGGTTCAAATATCAATATTTGAATATTATCCAATTTTTGGTAAATTTGATTTTTCCATTATCGGTACTTGACTAAATAAATAAAAAATTACTTTTATTCTCTAATTCCTCTATTTTCTTTTAGCACTTCTAAAGTACTTTTCTTTTCTTCAAAGGCTAATATGTTCGATTTGCCAAACTTTTCTAAATCGGCTTTATTAAATTTTAAATTAGATTCAGCACGTTCGAAAGAGTCGCTATAATTTTCTTTCCATTATAGCGAGGGCAACGGAAAGCTGTCATTTTCAATTACCGATCTCATTCTTTAAAAGTAATAGTATCTTAATATTAAAACGATATCTTTAAGAAAATTAAAGATAGTGGTGTAAATTAATGCAGAAATCAAAAAAGAAATCAAAAAAAATAAATTTCTTGCTGGTTATTCTACTGATTTCAATGTTTATCGTAATTCCAAATTTGTTAATAAGTATTCAGAGAGATCTCGGAATTCCCATCTACGAGAAGAATCCTAACGAGATTATTAATACACGACCACCCCAAGAATGTTCTATTTATTACGAAAACACGGATTATACTTCGGGATTGGCGGTCATCGATGTTTCCGTGCCTATAGACCTGGGAACGCCCGTCTACGTAGACACGACTGGATATGCACTTGGCGTTTATGTGAGCGGAAATTACGCCTATGTGGCAGATCTTTACAGTGGATTGGCGGTCATCGATGTTTCTGACCTGACCAACCCGGGAACGCCCGTCTACGAAGACACGACCGGATATGCGTGTGGCGTTTACGTGAGCGGAAATTACGCCTATGTGGCGAATGATGCCAGCGGATTGGCGGTCATCGATGTTTCCGACCCAACAAACCCGGGAACGCCCGTCTACGAAGACACGACCGGATATGCGTGTGGCGTTTACGTGAGCGGAGATTACGCCTACATGGCGGATGAAGCTAGTGGATTAGCGGTTATCGATGTTTCAGACCCGACAAACCCTGAAACGCCCGTCTACGAAGACACGACAGGAGATGCCCTTGGCGTTTACGTAAGCGGAGATTACGCCTATGTGGCGGATGGTAATTCCGGCTTGGCGGTTATACAAGTCCAAAAGAGGGGAGGAGCAATTCCTTTCGGATTAATTATTATAGCTTCGGTTATTGGCGGAGGAGCAGTAATAGGCGTTGTAGTCGTAGTATTAATAAGAAGAAAGAGGAAATAATAAATTAAACTTAAATCCTATAATTATTTCTAATATTTTTTTTTCTTATTTTGCTAAAAATTTAGATTGATCTCATTTTATCTATTAATTTTTTGTTCAGTAGACTATCAATCTCTTTGTTGTTTGGGCACTCCACCTCAAGGAAAACATTAAAAAAAGCTATAGAAAATCAACTAAGTCTCAAATCGATATCATAAGATGGCTTATTTCAAAGAACTCTTCAAAATTGTCTTGTTAACCGTATTACGATAATTCATAAATACCGACATGCCCATTTTAAAGTTTTGTCGAACTAAAAAATTAATAGGAAGGAGGTTTATTATTATTTAATCAAGTACTAATTATAGATTGGCAAAAAAAAGAGTTGGTTTATGATTTTTAGAGGGTTTTTAAAAAGTCTTCAATTGCTTTTGTATAATCTTCATAGGCTTCGTATTGAATCATATGACCGATTTTCGGAGTAAGAATTATTAAATTGTTTTTTTATTATTTAAATTCAATTTTGAACATTCAAATTTTAAGCATTTTTTTTAAGATTACACACATTTATTATTACTAACAAATAAAAACAAATAAAAACTCTAAATTGAACAATATATTTATAAACGACGATTAAGAGGTTGATTAAAATATTTAAAAACATAAAACTTGCCGAAAAAATAGTGTCCCATGTTGCAAACCTAACGCCATTGATGACTAGCAGAACTTTAGATTCGTTGACAAGTGCAAAACGAGTAATAGTAAAATGTGAAAATTTTCAACGAACAGGTTCGTTTAAGTTCAGGGGGGCTTGGAATTGTATAAGTCACATACCTTCGCAAGAAATGGAGAGGGGAATTATTGCTCACTCGTCAGGGAACTTTGCTCAAGCGGTTGCTTTAGTAGCTAAAATTTTACACATTAAAGCTACAATTGTCATGCCCAATAATGCGACACCGGCTAAAATAACTGCTACACGCGGTTATGGAGCTGAAATCGTTTTATGTGGGAACCAGCCGGGTGATCGAGACAAATTATCCGCTGAATTAATAAAACAGAACGATTATAGACTAATTCACCCTTTCGACGACTATAACGTAATTTTTGGTGCGGGAACTACTGCTTATGAATTTATCAGCGATTATAGAGCTCTAGACTTATTACTTGTCCCTGTTGGTGGAGGTGGGTTAATTAGTGGATGCTCTATAGCAGCTAAAGGGTTGAAACCGAGAATCAAAGTCATTGGTGTAGAACCTAAAAACGCTGACGATACATTTAGGTCGTTTCAATTAGGAAAGAGGGTACCCGTAGAAAACCCAAATACTATTGCTGATGGATTGAGAATTTCAGTGGGGAAAAAAACATTTCCTATAATCAAAGAGTTCGTCGACGATATTATTACGGTGACCGAAGAACAAATTATTGACGCAATGAAATTCTATTGGGAACGCATGAAATTAGTTGTAGAACCTTCGGGAGCAGTTCCCTTAGCAGGATTATTGTACGGTGATATAGAACCATCGTTAATTAAAGGTAAAAAAATTGGGCTTATAATTAGCGGGGGAAATATCGATTTATCCGACTTCTTCTCTTTATTAAAACAAAAACATACAAAAACAAAAGTGAATTAAAAATAAAAAAAGAAGTTAAAACTAATCGTCAATATTAGGAATGTCTTTAATCTACTTTTACTTCCAAAATCTTCTTATGACTATTCTCTAACTATCAAATATATAATGCATCCGACACAGCTAGTTAATAACACAATTAATAACCACACTACAGCATTCATATCTCTTTTCTTAGCATCGTTGTAAACCCATACAGCTATAGCTATTGATATTACACAAATAATGACTATTATAATAATTACATTAAACCATGTAATTACAAACATAAGCTTTTGAATAGTCTCTTGAAAAATCATTTTTATTCCTCATTTATGTTTTTTTTAATATTTTAAAATTATTCATTCTTATCATACTGACAAAAAATTTAAATCTTTACAAAAATATAAAAAAAAGAAGTTAAAACTAATCGTCAATATTAACAAATTAAAGTGATATATTATATTTTATGAAATAAAAGGCCAACAAATCCCATTAGTTTCGACAGGGACTTCTCCTTTTTTTGGAGCTTCGCAGTTTGGAATAAACGCCCGAATTTACCGCAAAAAGTTTTTGCATAACACGGAAGCGGTATTAGAGATATTAGAAGCGTGCTATGAAGCTGGGGGGCGTGGTATAGAATTAGTGCCAGCGGGTAAAGTTAGTGAAGCTGCCAGAATAATGGCAGAAACTCACAACGATTTTATAATAATAGGCTCTACTTTTCCTGGACCCGATCCTTTAATTGAAGAACTTGCAAAACTGGATGCTAAGTTAATTTTCGTACATGGAATGATTTCTGATAAGAAGGATGATAAGTTAATAAAGTTATTAGACGACATTAAGTCAAGAGGGATAATTCCCGGAATTGCCGCTCATAACCCCGTTTCTACTTTAGAATACGCTTTCGAACATATTCCTTATGTTAAAGCTTTTCTAATTCCCTTTAACGCTCGAGGTATGTTCATGGGAGAACAAAAAAAGTTAGAAAATATTGTAAATAGTCATAAAGACCATTATTTTATAGGAATGAAAACTTTAGCAGCAGGTAAATTAGAGCCACTTAAAGCGTTTGAATATATCTCTAAGCATAATATATGTTGCTCGACGATTGGAATGGTTACCGTTGAGGAAGCAAAAATTTCAACAGAAATTGCTTTAAATGTTCTTCAAAAATCTTGATATTATACATAAAAAAAATTTCAACTTAATCTTCAATTTAAATGACACAAAAGTTTATTATAGTATGTTATAATAATAATAATTAGAACTAAAGGGAGAATTAGCTAAAAATCGACAGAAATTGAAACTTAAATTTAAAAATATAACCATAACACCTAACAAAGACTCCTGCCCCACCCTGGATTTTTGTCTTTTGGTAGTGTGTTTGAACGCACACTCGTTTCACCCTTCTCTCCCTATTTAGTTTCAGACCTTATTATTAGGTCCCGGGGCTAGGAGTCACCTTTTAAACTATTTATTGATAATTTAATCAAGTAAAAGAGTATAAAATAGAATTTTGAATATTTACAAATTAAATTATTCCAATCCTTTTCCAAAGCTCTTGTAAATAAAATAAGCTGCTAAAGTGCCTAAGGGTGGCATTAGAAATAAATTAATTACCTTGAAAACAGTATTGTTTATCCCAGTATTATACAAAACTATGAGAAGTACAATAGCAAATTCTAAGAATACGCTAAGAATAAATAATTTAATTCTTCGTTTTAGTGCTACACCTTCAAATATATTTATTAGCTTTACTGCTAAAATTATTTCGGGAACGATTAAAAAAATTATTATGTAGCTCCAACTTATAAAAAGAAATAACCAGCTAAAAACAGGTATCCAACCTGTGCTAGAATCGTATCTAATCCCTTTTAAAAATATTCCTATCCAGAAGACATAAGTTGAAATGATTCCATAAATTAAAAACCCTAAGTAATACTTTTTGTAAGATAATTTCTCGCCAAGATTTACGATAAGCCAACTAAATATTACTACAAAACTTTGAGCGAGCATAATGATAAAAAAAGCAATTACATAGCAGAGATATGCAAAAAGGGCATTTGCAAGAATAATTGAAACAAGAGCAAGGAAAAAAGCAAGTGCATTAAAAATAAAAAAGCAACTTAGAGTGGCTGTTGAACGATTTTTTGCGCGTTTTAATAATTTATACGCAAAAAAAGAATCATATATAATTGGCCATATCTGGAATACACCAACTATAATTATTCTTTCTGTTAAAGCGCTCTGAAGTAACAATTTTTCCCAGTTTTTTAATTAAATATTAAATATTTGCACTTAAAACTATTTGTTAGATTTTATAAATTATTCTCTTTTATTTTGAAAACATCTCGTATTTTAGCATTTCAGCTCTAAAATATTTCCAAATCGTGTCATATAGCTTTTTTTGGAATCGTTTACTATTTAAAGTTTTTACAGGCTCATTTACTAATAAATTACTAATTGATAATATAACCGTTTCTGTGTATGCTCTAAATTTTTCGCGTATTTTTTCCACGTCTTTAAGGTCATATAGGTATTCTTCGAAAACATCTTTCAGCGATTCTTTTATACTTCCAATCGTGGGTAGTATAAATTTTTCGTATTCTTTTCTAATTTTTTTTCTGATAAAAATTCTCGTTATGTTTTTTCCCTTTTCAAGAGTCGTTCTCTTAAATGCTAAACCTTTTTTGCATAAGCTACTGATGTAATCATAAGCTTTTGTTCTACTTGTATAATCAAAACTCAAATCGATAAATTTTTTCAAAACACTTAATTCTTCTCCTTCGTGCCTTAAAAAAATCAGAAAGGTTTCAAACTCTCGCATGGATAAATTATTTAAGTTAAAACTATTTTTATTTGAACTAGGATTTTTAACAGAATTTTTCTGAGGAGTCATATTAATATTATATCAAGTTTTAATTGTTAAATTAGATATCGAGCCATACACCACTCGCTATTTTATGAATATCAAATATTTTTTTTTAATCTTATTGTCAAATCAGTAAAAAATAGAAGCAAGAAAACCTATATAAATTTTTGGTTATTGAAAATCGCTTTCTATATATAAAAGAAAACTAATTTTATGAAAACGAAAATCTGAACCTCATTTTTAATGTTACCAATAATTTTTCTCCAATGTTGAGGACATAATATGCAATTATCAAAATTTGTCCTCAATTCTGGGGAATAAACCTTAAATTTGAGTTAGGTTACAAAGTATCAAAGGGAAGATTGTTTAAAAAAAGATTTTTGATCTTTTTTCTTTAAACAACTAAAAACAAAATCTAGGGTGGGGCTAGGTTTCATTAAGTAATAGGTGTATTAAGTAATAAACCTAGAACTATCGAATAGCAATTATTCTTCTTAACATGATTAGAAGCGTTAGAGATGGAAAAATAGACTTTAAGAAATAAACTTGATTTAAAATTATTATTTAATTTTTAAAAAATTTTGAAAATAATATCATCTAAATCTCTTTTTGGTACATGCATAGTACCATCGGGATTTTTCCAATATTTATATGAATCTTCATAAGGTTCCATAAATGATTCTTCAT
>NJBI01000015.1 GCA_005222975.1 Promethearchaeota archaeon Loki_b31 | reverse complement strand
TTTTATTCACCTATTTAACTCTTTCTTCCTGAATAATTGAAATACCCATCAAAGATTGCTCTGCAATTGTACGGAATTGTTCTTCAGATTCTTTTATTCTCTCTTCAACCTTTACCATTTCAGTAACATCGTGAATAACGCTTCTCATACCAATAATCGTAGTACCTTTATAAATAGGAGTAGCATTTAAACTTCCATAAAAAATTGTTCCATCTTTTTTTTTTAATTGCATAATTAAAGGATCGACAGTTTTACCCCTAAAAATTAGGCTAAGGTTCCTTATAACTTCATCTCTATCTTCTTCGAGAATGAAATCAAACACATTTAATCCTTTTTTGAATTCTTCATGAGAATATCCGAAAATTTTTGAAGCGATTGCGTTGGTATAGACTAATTTAAATTTTAAATCAATTTCAAAGATAACTTCTGGCAATGAGTTTGCCAATTCCTTATATTTTTTCTGTGATTCGATTAATCTCTGAGCCGTTTCTTTTCTTTCACTTATGTCTCTTGAAAATGTCAGAACTTTAGTTTTGCCACTCTTATCATTAAAAAATTTACCACCGGTCTCTGTCCAAACATAATGTCCATCTTTATGTTTAATCCGTGCTTCTACAAAATCTACTCTTTGGTTAAATGTCTTAAGAATTGTATCTCGATCTTTAGGATGCACGAAATCCATAGCATTGTGATTTAATATTTCTTCAGGAGAGTATCCCATTATTCTTTGGTGTGCTTCCTGGTTAACATATTCTATTTTAAAATCGGAATTTACAACGGTTATCAAATCATTCGCGTTTTCTGCAAGAAGTCGATATTTCTCTTCGGATTCTTTTATTTTTTCTTGAGTAGTTTTCATCTCTGTAATATCATGTATTATACATCTTACTCCGACAACTTTTTTATGTTTAAAAATTCGGCTTGCATGAATATTAGAAAAAAAAAACGTTCCATCTTTTCTTTTTAGCTTCAAAACTAACGGTTTTACATATTCTCCTCTAAATATTTGCTGTGTTTGTTTTAAAGCCAATTCTTTATCATCAAATTCTACAAATTGAAATATTTTCATTCCTTTCTTGAATTCTTCATTTGAATATCCAAAGATTTTAGATGCGATTGAATTTGTATACGTTATATTATAACTTAAATCTATTTCAAAAATAACTTCTGGCAGAGAATCCGCCAAATTTCTATACTTTTCTTCGGATTTGATTAATTCTTGCTCTGCTGTTTTTCTTTCGGTAATGTCTTGGGCTATACATTCAATTAAAATTTCATTTCCAATTTTTTTTAGAGAATTTTGAACGCTAAGCCATGCAATGGTACCGTCTTTTCTTTTTATTTGAATTTCCATCGGGTTTATTTTTTTTCCTTTTAAAGCTTCTTTATAATCTTTTTTAAATCTCTCAACTTGTTCAGGTGAAAAAATTCCTAAATCAAAATATTTTTTTCCTATTACTTCACTTTTTTTAAATCCAAAGATTTTTTCTGTAGCAGAATTAACATCTAATACGACACCATTGCTATTAGTTACCGTCAAAGCAAATGGAGATGATTCGTAAAGTCCCCTATATCTCATCTCAGATTCTTCAATTCTTCGTTCTAATAATTTGCGTTGGTTTATATCTTGTGTTAAAACTTGAATATAGATTTTTTTCTCTATTTCTATTTTGCAAGCAATTACATTAACCCAAATAAAATTTTTATCCTTATTATAAATTTGAATATCCTCTGGACCAAAAATACTCCCTTTAACTAATTCAGCAAAAATCTTGTTCATAGGAGCTTTTTCTTTAGGAGATAATGTATAAAGATCTGTAAAATTAGTACCAATTAATTTTTCCCGTTTAAATCCAAATAAATTTTCAGTTGAAGAATTAACATCAAATATAACGCCATTTAGATCTAATAAAGTTATAGAAATCGGAGTCTTGTCAAATAACAATTTGTAATTATCTTGTAAGGTGATAGATTCCGAAACTCCTTTTTTTGGATTTGGCAAGGTTCTTAACTAGTTTCACACTTTTACAATAGTCTCAATTTTTCTAGTTATTAAATTAATAGATTACATATTTTTAAATTTCCATTAATTCGTAATGTTCATTATATTATCTTAAATTTTAAGCGATAGAATCCAGAAGATCGTTAAATTTAAAAAAAGATTTCTAAAACAATATGTATAAATAAGAAAATATTATAAATGATGTGTACGATAATTGGAATATCTAGCCAAAACGCTGAATGTCTTTATGGGCATATCCCATAAATCAAAAATCGGGATATCTGATTTAATAAATTCTCTTACCCACGGATTTGAATAACCTTGAGGACCAATATAAAAGATTGGAGCTATTTTTTTGCGGACAAACCGTTGCATGGGTTTTAAGTAAACACCTTTCATCATTTGATTGGAGATATCAAATTCTTCATAAGATTTCCCTCCAGATTTTTTCACAACATCCATAATTTCTTCAAAACCAAATACAGCATAAATAATAATTCCATCGACTTCTCCTGAATTAATTAAAATCTTTGGAATTTTAACATATAAATTATACTGATTAAATTGAAATGTTAAATCTAAAGGGTTATCAATGTTAGCTACAGATGGAACATAGGCCTTAAGTTTCGATTTCAGTTCTTCTGAAAATTCAGGAATACTTAAACCATATTTTTCTGCTGCTTTTGCCATCATGGCACCAGAACCGCCAGAATCGGTAATAATCCCTATTCTATTACCTTTTGGAATAATACCATATGAAAATGCTCTCAAATAATAAAGAAAATCTTTTACAGAAAATGTAGATATAATTCCTACTTCCTTAAAGACTGCTTCAAATATTTTATCGTCCCCGGCAATAGAACCTGTATGACCCATAATTGATCTATATGCTGCTTCAGAACCACCGGCATAAATTGCAACAATCGGTTTTAATGGAGTGATATCCTTCGCTAATTGAATAAACTCTTTACCCCGCTTAATTTCTTCAATATAGAGCCCAATCACATCAGTTTGGGGATCATCTTTAAAGTATTCTAAAATGTCAACTAAGTCTATATTTCTTTCGTTCCCGATAGAAAGAGATTTACCAATCTTAACTCCAATTTGTTTGCAAAACCAAAATAAATGAGAAGCGATGGTCCCAGAATGAGCAGCAATTGATATTTTACCTCTCTCTGGAATTGCATATATCCACATTGTATTAAAGTGAGTATTTTTTTTTTCAGGATAACCATACCAACCATTATATACACCAAGGCAATTAGGTCCAACAAATCTCATATTATATTTTTTAGCAATATCGTCAATGGTTTGAGACAACATAACACCTTTTTTACCAATCTCTCGAAAACCTCCAGATGTAATAATAACATGTTTAATTCCCTTCTGTCCACATTCTTCTAATACTTCAGGAACAACATCAGGTCGTAAAATTATTAATGCTAAATCCGGAACTTCCCATAAATCTAAAACAGACTTATAAGCTTTGAGTCCTTGTATTATATCTAATTTTGGATGAATAGGGTAAATCCGTTCTTTCGCAAATCCTCCAGCAATGATATTTCGCAACTGCATTGCGCCCATTGTATCAAGAAATTTATTATTTGCCCCAAAAATAGCAATACTCTTAGGATTTATTATCGAATATAGAATATGATCTTTTAAATGAATTTCATTTGATTCAGTCAATCTCTAACACAACTAAATAGTTAAATTATTATTTCTAATAAATTAATTGACTAATTTCAAGTTTACTTTTAAAAATCAGCTAAAAAATATGCCTGATCTAAGAAAATGACTAAAAAAATGAAATAGAAGTTTAATAATTACGAAACCCATCTACGATATTCTGAATACTCATACAGAATTTTTAAACATTTAGGTGGTGCATCCCATAAGTCAAAAATGGGTATATCGTAGGACAGAAATTTTTGAAACCAAGAAAATCTATATGGAAAGGGTCCACTAAAATAAACAGGAACGGAATATTTTTTCATTAAACGCTTAATCGGCTTTATAATAGCCCTATCTAACATGAGACTCATATTTTTCACATTCTCGTCAACCACCATCCCTGATTTTTCAATTGTTTCTATCACATCGTCGAAATCAAAAACTCCCCAAATAATTATTGAGTCAACTTCTCCCGATTTCATTAACATCTTTGGAAATTTGTAAAATATGTTTAAAAAATTCACATCGAAAGTAACATCAATAGGGTTGTTGGCGCTTGCAGTAAAAGGTATTAATTCGGAAAGCTCATCTTTTAGTTGTTTAGAAAATTCGGGCACCTCTAAACCATATAATTCGGATGATTTCGTCATCATAGAACCTGAACCACCTGAATCGGTAATAATCCCTACTCGATTACCTTTCATAAATATGTTATACTTTTGAGCAAAGGACAAAGTCCTTAAGTAATACAAGAACTCTGTTATAGAGTTAGTAGAGATGATTCCAGAATCTTTAAAAACTGCGTCGTAAATCTTTTGATTGCCACCTAAAGAGCCCGTATGACTCTTGATCGCTCTATCTGCTGCTTTAGTTCCTCCCGTATAGATCGCAACTATTGGCTTTTTTGGAGTGATTTCTTTAACCAATTTAATGAATTCTTTTCCCCGTTTTATCTCTTCTATATAAAGTCCGATTACACCTGTTTGAGGATCGTCTTTGAAATATTCTAAAAAATCTACCATATCAATATTTCTTTCGTTACCTACAGAAAGCGATTTACTAACCCTAACACCCATCTCTTTCGCATGCCAGAAAGTTTGGGCAGCGATAGTTCCTGATTGACTTATAATCGAAATATTTCCCCGTTCAGGTATCGCATAAGGCCAAAAAGTGTTAAAATAAGCTTCTTTTTTCTCAGGAAATCCATACCATCCATTATATATTCCAAGACAGTTAGGACCGACAAATCTCATATTGTATTTTTTTGAAATTTCGTCAATTTTTTTAGATAATTCTATTCCATCTTTTCCAATCTCTCTGAAACCACCAGAAGTTATTAAAAGGTTTTTAATCCCCTTTTCTCCGCATTCTTCCATAACTTGAGGTACTACTCTCGTAGGTAATATAAGAAAAGCAAGATCGGGTACTACTGGTAAATCTTTTACGGATTTATACGCTTTATAACCCTGAACCTCATCCAATCTAGGATGAACTGGGTAAATATTGCCATCAAATCCTCCACCAGCGATAATGTTACGCAATTGCATAGAGCCCATTGTTGTTAATAAATTATTATTTGCTCCAAAAATTGCTAAACTCTTTGGATTTAATATCTTATACAAAAAGTGATCTTTATATGGTTCAAAATTATTAGACTCGGTCAAATTCTCATCCAAATTTTATAATATCCTAATTAAATGAAAACGAATAATATATTAAATTAATCTAAGAATTTGAATTTTATTATACGAGATTTAAAAAAGATTTTTTAAGCTTCAGATTAATTTTTTCCTGTTGACCCGAAACCTCCTAAGCCTCGATCTGAATCTGGTAGTTCGTTCTTTTCGGTAATTTCGTATTCGTATAACTTTCCAAGAATTATTTGGCATATTCTATCTCCTTTTTTTAATTGTACTTCTTTATTTGAAAGGTTAACAACAATAGCCATCCATTCGTTTCTATAACCAGAATCGATAGTACCAGGACTATTAACGATTGATATTCCCTCCCATAGCGCGAGACCACTGCGGGGAACGACCTTAAAGTAATAGCCTTCGGGAATAGCTGTGGCGAATCCTAAAGGGCACACAATTCGCTCTAGGGGTTTAAGCGTATAAGTGTCAGTGTCAAGCTCGATTAATTCTTTTTTACCGTTTTCATTAACGATTTGTTTAAAGCCAATAATTCGAGCGTCAGCGCCAGCATCTCCTTTTTTTGAAGTTATAGGAAGCGTAGCGTCCTTATTGGTTTTTTTGAAAGGTATAATCAATTTGTCTATTTCATCTGTCTGTTTCATAAATTCTAATATTTCAGAACATAAAAAAGAGTTTTTATTAAAGATTAATTAAAATAAAATAAAATTCAAAAGAAAAAATATTATAAAACCATTAATCATTAACAGAACTATCATGATTATAATCGATAGATACGATCCTCGATTAGATCGAGAGGCACTTAAAGAAATTTTTGAAGATTTTATTGAAAATAAGTCTTACTTTTTCTCACATTGGCAAAAATTCGAACAAGAGTTAAATAAAAGAGTCTTAGACCTTCAATATAGAAATTCTATGGTGGTTGCCAAAGAGGATGGGAAAATTGTTGGTTGGGGAACATACACTTCTTTTAGGGATTATTTAGGCAACGATAGAGCAATTATTCATCAAATTTTAACAAAAAAAGAAGATTCTTACAAAAAAGGAATTGAAGAGAAAATAATCAGAGAACTACAACTATACATAAAGAAAACGCTTAAATTAGATAAAGTGTATTACATCTGTCCGGATTCAGACGGTGCCTTAAGAAGCGTTTTTATGAAAGTTGGCATTAAAAAATCTAAAAATTTTTGGTACGGAAATGAGATTTAAGTGAAATCAATTGACTGACAACATAGAAATCCTTGAAAAGGCAAAAAAATTAGTAGATAACGAAGATTTCGAAGAAGGTATAGAAATTTTAGAGGATTTGTTCAAAGAAATCCCCGAGCTCGAAATTAAGAAAAGTCTTATTGACGCATTGTTTGCTTACGGGGGTTACCTTAACGATTATTACGTTTTAGAGTATGAAAAAGCGATTAAAAATTTTAAAAGAATAATAGAGATCGACCCCCATAATTATAGAGCGCATTATAACCTCGGGATCGCCTATTTTAACTTAGAACTATTTGAAGAAGCGTTGAACGCTTGTAAAATTGCGATTGCTATAAAACCTGATTATAAGCATTGCCATTACAACATTGGTCTAATCTACGAAGAAAGAGAAAATTTAGAAAAAGCTGTAGAAGCTCACCAAAAAGCTTTAAAAATCGATCCCGATTTTGTTTACGCTAAACAAGCTCTTATGGCAATTAGACAGAAGCTAGATAACCTAAATGAAATAGAAATCGAATCTAAAGAAAACAAGAGCGTTATTGAACGATTAAAAGCATTATTAAGCGTCTCAAAATGTATTAAGGTTGATATGATACAAGAACTACTCAAATTAAACAAAGAGACTCTAATAAAAGTTCTAATTGAGTGGGGACAAAAGTATAACTTTGAATTAGACGGCGATTATCTTAACATAAATAAAGAATTGTTACCAAAATTAATAGACGATCTAAATAGAAATGGTTTAGGGATTTAGTTAAACAGTGCCAAACGAATACTACGCCCGAATTATTGACAACTATTATTTTAAAAGTTTTCTATTGATTGTGCAACATGTGATTAATATAACTAAGGTAATTATCCCCGCGACAAGATACCATCCATAAGAAGCTATTAACTCTTCCATAATAATAACAAATCTGCTAAGTATTAACTAAATTAATTTAATATAAAAATTTATATTATTACTCTTTTTAAAATTAATTCTTAAAAAAAATTAAGATTTGGAATTTGTTGTTTAATTAAAAAAAAAAATTATTTGTTTTTTTTTGGGCTAATTTCCTAGCCCTTATCGCTCTATTTGAAAGTTAATCTGTACTCGAACTCTATAAATAAGTTTATCTTGATCTTCTTTAACTTTTACATCAGATTCGATAATTTGAATATTTCGTATACCACGAAGGGATTTTTTGGCTTCAGCATAAGCTACTTTCACTGCATCAGCCCAACTCTTATCGCTCGTGGCAACAAGTTGAATACTTTTATATACAGTAATTTCAATTCACCTTACAAAATTTATTATTTCAAAATTTATTGTAGAATTTACAGTAAGTCTAATTGTTATTGTTTAATATTTAAATATTTCTAGAATAATGATGAAATATAATCAGAAGAGAACTAAATAGATTCTAAGTTTGTAAGAAAATAAAAAAAAGAAAAATTTACCTAAAATAGAATTTAATTAGGCATCGAGGTTTTCAATTAATGTAGCGACGCCTTGTCCGCCACCACAACACGCGTTTGCAACGCCGTACTTAGCCTTTTTATCTTTTAGGATGCGAGCTAATGTGCCTGGTAGCCTTATCATTGTAGCCCCTAATGGATGACCGATTGCCGTGGAGCCGCCCATAACATTGACCTTTTCTTCGGGAATATTAAAATGTTTCATACAATTTAAAGCAACAACGCAGAAAGCTTCGTTAATTTCCCAGTAATCGATATCATCAGCAGTTAATCCAGCGGCCTTAAAGGCCATCTCCGTTGCAGGAACAGGACCACGACCCATGACGCTTGGATCTACTCCTGCCCATCCAATTGAAACTATCTTAGCCATCGGTTCAAGTCCTCGCTTTTTGGCCTCCTCAGCGGCCATTACAATGCAAGCTGTAGCTCCAGCATTCAGAGGTGAAGAGTTCCCGGCAGTTATTACTCCTTCAGAAGTTCCTTCTCTCTCTTTATAGCCAGCTCTGCCTCCATTTTTCTCTAGGAAAAAAGCTTTTGATAACCTTCGCAATCCCGCAACACCTTCTAAAGTTGATTTTCTCGCAGCCATATCTTTATCTACCATTAATGGTTCTTCTACATTGCCACCAACATGGCCTTCAATAGGGATAATTTCTCCTTTAAACCAACCAGCTTCTTGATTTTTAACCGTTAAATTATGAGCTCTCACTCCGAATTTATCCAAATCTTCTTTCTTGAAAGCAGGCACCTCTTGTTCGTATAATTTTTGAGCTGTTTGTATCATATTAATTGTTGTTAATAAATCATATTTAGGTCTATACCAATCACTCTTTTTATTAATCATTTTCAGATTTGGGTTAATGTGATTATTCTGCATATCGACCCGAGTCATGTGTTCCACGCCTGTAGCCATACAAATTTTACTATATCCTGTCATAATCTCCATAATTCCAACATGCATTCCACTACCAGCTGATCCACATTGTCTATCTACAAACATAGCAGGTACTTCGTAAGGAAAGTCTGCTAAGAACATTGGAAGTCTACCTCCATAAGCCCAATTCTCCCAGACGCCCATGGCAGATCCAACAGTGAACTCGTCAATGTCCTTCTTTTCGATTCCTTTATCCGCTAATTTTCCATCGAAAAATTTCATTAACAATTTAGCAAGAAGTTCGTCGCCTCTAATTTCACCAAATACATCTCTTTCTGGTTGTTTTGGCCTAGATCGAGAAAAAGCTGTTCGCGCATAATCAATTAACCATACTTCTTTTAATTCCATATTTATAAATCCCTCAAATTTTTAAGATTATTATTATATTAAGTTCAATTGATATTAATTTATGAAAATATTTAAAAATATATTAAAGTTTTCGATAAAATTGTTTTTGAACCTTAACAATGAAATGGTTCTTTTTGATAATTTAGTTAAAAAATTATTAAGAATTTATTAGAATTATTTTTATTTTTAGGAGATTTAAATTAAATATGCCAGACACAAATGTAGATAAAAGTAAAATGACTTTGGTCTCAATAATAGCGGGTAGTACTTCAGATAAAGAAGTGTATGAAAAAGCAGAGAAGGTTTTAAAAGAATATAAAATAACTTACGAGCTTCAAATTATATCTGCTCACCGAGATCCAGACAAATTAGACGATTATTTAAAATCGTGTCAATCCTTAGTATATATTGCTATCGCTGGATTATCAGCTGCTTTACCAGGTGTAATTGCATCTAAAACTGACAAGCCTGTTATTGGTGTACCCGTTAGTGCCAAATTAGGCGGATTAGATGCGTTATTGTCTATTGTACAAATGCCCCCAAGAATTCCTGTAGCTTGCGTAGGAATAGATAGGGGCGAGAATGCTGCTTATTTGGCGATCAGAATTCTTAATTTGTTAAAAAAATAAAATCTTGGTGAAACTTGTGAGTGAAGATCTAATTGAAATAAGCAAAAAAAACGCTGCGTTTAAAGCAGTCGAGGAAAATGTCAAAAAGGGCATGATTTTGGGAATTGGAAGTGGCTCCACAGTTGAATACGCCGTCAAAAAAATAGCGGAGATCAATAAAACAGAGGATTTGAACTTGAAGTGCATCCCAACTTCTTTTCAATCTCGTCAATTAATAGTAGATAATGGACTGACTCTCGTTACTTTAGATCAGTACCCTGAAATTGACTTAGATATCGATGGTGCTGATGAAATTGATAAGGCATTAAATTTAATTAAGGGTGGTGGCGGGTGTTTAGTTCAAGAGAAAATTGTTGCTTCTTCATCAAAAAAATTAGTAATTATCGCAGATTATCGCAAAAAGTCAGAAAAATTAGGAGAGAATTGGAACAAGGGAGTACCAATCGAAGTTATTCCTTTTGGATATGTCCCAATTTTGAAAAAGTTAGAAAAATTAGGAGGTACACCGAAAATAAGGATGGCCCAAGCAAAAGTAGGCCCTTTAGTTACTGATAATGGTAATTTTATCATTGATGTTGATTTTGGTATTATAGATTCTCCATCTGATATTGATTTTAAGATTTCTCAGATTCCTGGTGTCGTTGATACAGGATTTTTCATAGGAATGACATCTAAAGCGTATATAGGACAAAAAGATGGAAAAGTTATTGTTTTATAAATAAAATTGAGAGAGAGAGAGATAAAAAAATAAAATTTTACGGTGTAAAATAAATGTCTAAAAATATAATTATTCAAACCAAAAATTTAACTAAATATTACGGTAAATCAAGAGGTATTGAAAACTTCGATCTTGAAGTATATCAGGGAGAAATTTTTGGCTTACTTGGACCTAATGGAGCGGGGAAAACGACTGTAGTTCGAACTCTTCTCGATTTAATCCGAAAAACTTCAGGTGAAGCACAGATTTTTGATCTTGACATTCACCATCATTCGACTGAAATTCGTCAACGCACTGCTTACCTACCGGGGGACCTAGGTTTATTTCAAGACAAAACTGCCAGGCGAAACCTAAAATATCTTCTTGGACTTTATGAAAATCATATTCCTATCAGACGAATTGAGGAATTGGCAGTGATATTCGGGTTAGAACTTGACAGAAAAGTTAAAGAACTCAGTAAGGGGAATAAACAAAAAGTCGGAATAGTACTTGCTTTAGCCCCTGAGGTGGATCTTCTAATCTTAGACGAACCTACTGCTGGACTGGATCCTTTAATAACCGCTGAATTCTACAAGATTCTTCGTCAACAACAAAAAGAAACAGGTTCAACCGTGCTTCTTAGCTCCCACTTGCTTGGAGAAGTTGAAAAAGTTGCTCATCGTGTGGGTATCATAAGAGAAGGAACAATAGTTGAGGTAGCTACTATTCAACAACTAAAAAGCATGGCAATGAAAGAGATTAGAGTTGAATTTGCTACTAAAGAAGCACTTCAGAAATTCTCTGATCAACTACCATCACAAACTGTAGAATCTGTTATATTTAATGAAACCCATGCTTCATTCATGATTACTCGTGAACAAATATCTAATGTATTCAACTTACTTTCGAAATTTGAGATCGTAGACATAGAGGTTACAAGTCCTGCACTTGAGGATATATTTTTAAAATATTATGAGGTGGCATCCTAAATGAAACGATTTTTTAGCACAGTTAAGGAGCTAATTTTCGAAAAGAAATTCACGATTCTAATACTAGGTGGTGTAATTGGCTTACTAAGCTTTTATATAATAGTTATAATAGAAGATATAGATTTACAAGCAATGGAGGGTTTTTTTAGCGTATATCCTGAGGACTTGATGGCTTTTTTAGGAGACTTGGAAGTAATAGCTAATCCTTATGGATTTTGGGCTATGGAACTTTTAAGCTTCATTTGGTTATATGCCGGGATCTATCTTATCTTTATGGCTAGTTCACTCCTTTCCCGTGATGTAGAAAATAAGACTATTGATCTTTCCCTCTCTAAACCAATTTCTCGGTATAATTTCCTTGGAAGTAAAATTACATTCCTATATGTATTTAATATGACAGTTATCGGTATTTTCTTTCTAATAACGCTAGGAAGTATGGTAGCTTCATCAACATTTAGAACGGAAGGAATTTTTCTTGAGAGATTATTTGCAACTTATTTTTCTGTTGTTCTCTTCCTCGGAGCACTTGCAATGGTAGCTAAATTCAGTTCGACGATATTCTTAAGTACGAAAAAGTCGGTGGCAGTGGGAGTGATGGTTTTATTTATAATGTTTTTTCTCGGTTCATTTTACGTATATATGGATGAAGCTATCCAGGGTATTAAATACATATCAATCTTCTATTACTATAATCCTGTTGATTATTTGGTAAAAGCAGATTCAGCCTTATTTACACGAGACATTATTGTCTTAGGAATTATCAACGGAGTTCTCATTGCAGGGAGTTTATTTGTTTTTAGTAAAAAGGATATCCCAAATTAAAAGATATAATTTTTTTTATTATTCTTAGAATTATAAGTCTCTTTTCAGAGTTTAATTTTTAACAAATAGGATATTTATCATTAACAAATAAAAAATTATTCGTGCTTATCATATAATTAAATACGATGAAAAAGATTGCTGTTGCTGTTCATGCAAACCTAAATTTTAATCTTGATCCTCTTGAGGGATTAGTAGGGCTTGATTACATACATATTGATGTTGCGGATGGAAAGTTTACACCTGTTATAAACCTTGATTTGGACTTATTTAGAATATTGAAAGAGAGATATGATATTCCTATCATCGCCCATTTGATGGTAAACAATCCCTTTGACTATATTGATAAAATTATTGATTATGTTCATATATTTACTTTTCATTACGAAATAACGGGAGATAAGAAAGCGTTAATAAATGAACTGAAGAATAGGAAGAAAAAAGTGGGCTTAGCAATCGATCCAGATACAACAATCGCAGAAATAATTCCTTACTTGGATTTAGTTGACTTAGTTTTAGTAATGTCAGTTTATCCAGGTGGGTCTGGTCAAAAATTCATTCCACATTCAATTGAAAAGGTAAACCAGCTAGCTATACTTAAGAAAAAGTATGCTTTTATTGTTGATATAGATGGGGGGATAAATCTTATAAACGCTAACCAGTTAAATGCCGATATTTTAAGCAGTACAAGTACTATTTTAAATGCAAAGGACCCCAATCGGGTTATCGATTTGTTAAAGCATTCCGATCTCCAAAACTTGAACAATAAAGAAGATTAAAAAAAAATTATTCTTGGAATTTTAAAGATTTACCGCAATTAGGGCAAAAACTTCTTGGCGTAGTTAATTGAAATCCACAATAAGGACAAAAATATACTGACTTTTGAGTGAAATCATATACTTCTTGTGAAGGAACATCTTCATAATCTTGGTGGTAATATCCTTCAAAAGGAGCCGATATGCGAGATTTTTTCTTCTTTCTAACTAAAAGTGAGACGCCAACAATTATTCCAACTACTACTATAACTCCGATAATAATTAGTACTAATAAAAAATCAGAAGGTATTGAAGGTTGAATCAACAAAACCATAAAAAAGTCTTCAGACTCTCCTTCGCTATCAAAAGCCGTGATCAATAGGATCGCTAAATAGCCATCTTGAGCATCATTATCATATTGAGACGCAGTTGAAAGCTTTTTCGTTCCAGTAATGGAGGAGAATTCCATAGTATATGGAATTGCGAAAGTTCCATAGTGAGTATTCGAACCTGGTTTATATTCTAATTCAGAAAGAACAAAGTTCTTTGAATTAATCGGTACAATTGTATTGTCCTCTGAAATTGAGGCGATAAAAAGGTTTACTGACACCCTCATTTTTGAGCTATCTTGATCCTCATAACTCACAGAATCAATAAGGTTTATAATAAAGTCAAGCTGGCTCCCTTGGGATACAAGAATGACTAGTAAACTATCTTCCGTATGAGTCTCATCAAGCGATATTAATTGATTGTTATCGATTAATATTGTAGAAGTTTCTTCAATGAATTCAGGAGGGTGATTTATTATAATTGAAATTAATCTAGGCGAATGTGGATTGTAATAATTTGAACTATGATTATAAGGCAGAATGTAAAAAGTA
This sequence comes from Promethearchaeota archaeon Loki_b31, assembly GCA_005222975.1. Taxonomy (GTDB): domain Archaea; phylum Asgardarchaeota; class Lokiarchaeia; order Sigyniarchaeales; family SOKP01; genus SOKP01. Next base: position 41,903 of record NJBI01000015.1, on the reverse strand, counting down.
GCATAACCAGGTGGATCCGTAGATATAGGAGTGTTGCTAATAGAGTAATTGAATGGATTTGATGGTGAATTAGATAAAGTAAAAGTCTTATTGATTGTTCCTTCTTTAGTGTAATAGGTAGATGGATATATCGATAGATAAGCCGTTGCATTAAAATTGCTTCCGTCAAGTGTGGCATTGATATCTAATGTATCAACACCATTTCTTTCGATGTCAGTAGTGGCCCATAAACTAAGTATCTTTGGAACTTCTGAGTTGTCATAATAAAGAATTTTGGAGGTTTTATTGTAAGTCTTTGATCCAATTGTTAGATTCACTTTTATAACATATGGTTTATTACTTGGGCTGGGTAAAGAAAAAGTGTTGTTAATTGCGATACCATCTGACATTGAAACCATATTTACAGTTTCAAAATAAGCATCGTTTTCTACTGATACATTTAGATATGAATTTAGGGTAGCTGAGCTAACTGGCGTTTCTCCAATTTGATCCTTCACATAAATTGAAATATTTACTTGAGAAGTGGGCGTTCTTTCAGAATTGGGAAAAATACTTATAGAAACTTCGTCTTTTTCCAAGAAATAGCGCATTAGATTTTTTGTCAAAATATAATGGTCTTGATAATAGGTTTGCGATTCGTACAACTCTGCAGCCCAGTGTAAATCCCCAAACGCTACAAATCGTCCCCTTCCGGATAATCTACCATCGTTTGCAACCACAACTATTTTCCCATCTACTGAAGCAATCGCTTCTGCATTTCCCGAAGCTGTTAAAGTAGTTCCATAGTTCCATATAAACTTGTTTACATCTTGAAATATTTGAGAATTGTTAAAATCTGTTACGCTTTGAGTACTCACGGTTGCCCCAGTTCCAACCCAATTTTCATCGACAACATTCTCTTCGTTAATTTGGATTCCTAAGTTAATTGCTGAAAAAAGCTCGTTTATATTATCAACACACAAATCTTGGTATCTCGTTCCTAAAAACAAGATGTTACCTCCATTATCAAAATATCTTTTCAAATTGTGGATTTCTAAAGGACTATAGGGCAAGATAGGGTTTTGTAATACGACCAAGTCGTATTGAGCTAATCGTTCTTCAGTCAATATAGAATTATTTAAATTGGAATTGTAATTTGGAGTCCAAAATTCTGCTAAGTAATCGATAGAGATGTTTAAATCTGAAAGTTCTTTCATCCAATCGTAAAAATCCATTTGATAGAAGGAAAGTTCGGGGAGCCAATCATTCAAACCGTGGTAAGATTCCAATAAAACTCTATACTCGGGTAATCGAACCTCTATTGAAACTGTAATATTATCGTATAACCTAACTCCTGATGTAATATTTAATTCAAAATTTCTTATACCTGGCGTTGCATCACTTTCTATCTCAACTTTTAGTGCTACGAAATTCACACCGGCATCGGTAAAAGATATTTGAGGTTTGTCAATAGACAACGAGATTCCATCAATAATAATTGGATAACTGATGTTGTAATTATTGTTTTTACCTGAAATAACAGTTAAATTAAATAATTGACGATCTCCAGGGAAATTCAATAAATCGTAAGGTTGTACAGGCAATTCATCGGGAGCAATTTTTGCTACATCATTTACATTGGAATAATTTGCATTTAAATAATTTAAATAGTCAAGCGAAGCGGACACATTAATTAAACCAAAACCAGATTTCAAAAATTCAACATCTTCTACATCGGAAAGGTCTCGAGCACCTTGTAATAAGGCAATTCTCGCAGTTTCGGGAGTTATCAAAGGGTAAGCTTGTTTCAGAATTGCTAAAGCTCCAGCAACAACGGGACAAGACATACTTGTCCCACTTAAAGGTAAGTAGTCTGCATCGGCCGAAAAATCGAAGTAATCTCCAATAAAGCGATATCTATCAGATATAACCGATTCTGGCGCCTCGGTAGAGATAATATTTACTCCCGGAGCAATAATATCAGGATAACTTAAATAAGATAATGATGGGCCCCAACTACTAAAGTAGGCTAAATGGTTATTTCTATCTGAAGCCCCCACCGAAATGACATCTATGCCAGAAGCAGGCGATCCACCAGAAAAATAATCTGGACCGGAATTTCCCGCTGACGAAACACATATTACGCCGTTTTCTGTAGCTGCTGCTAAAGTTAAGATCATCGAATCACTCGCAATTGGATAATTACCACCAAAACTCATAGAAATAATGTCTGCATTAGCTGTATCAACAGACCATTCAATAGCGCCAATAACATCGCCTTCTTCTAAACCTGAAAGGCCTCCAGCCTTTGCATTAATTAAAGAAACGCCTGGAGCAACGCCTCTGTAAACACCACTTGAACCTCCTCCATTACTTCCAATAATACCTGCAACATGAGTTCCATGACCTACATAATCTTGGTATTCAGAAGAAAGTTCTCCAGAAACAAAATTCTGGCTTAATAATAAGTTTAAATCAGGGTGTTCGTATATTCCAGTATCAATCACAGCAACTCTTACGCCACTACCGTCGTAACCTAAATTATCTGCTCCCACAGCGGGTATCCACCAATTTGGATATGAATTTTTATTTAACGCACTAGTTTCTGGAAATTGCTCTTGAAAAGATGGTGAACTATAAAATCTTGACTTGTAAACCTTTTTTAAAGCGGATTCAACTTCTAATAAACCCTTTTTGGCAATCAATTCTTTTGGATTGCATTTCATGTAAACGCCGGGAATAATATTATAATTATTAATTATTTCATACTCATCAAAAATAGAATCTATTAATTCAATTCTTTCTGATTTTGAGATTCCATCTTTAAATAGGATTATAATCTTAATTAATGTCTCATCATGTTGTTGAGATGATTCTATAAAATTTAATTCTTTTATCAATAAGTCGTCAAATAGCGCGTTTTGCTTATTAAAGGGTAATATTGAATTGTATTTTTCATTAGTTGCTTGATCTGAAGAAGTATACGTTAATCCGCTGAAATCTAACTCTAACTTTTGAAGATTGTTGTGATTAATATTTCTCACAATTCCAATTCCAAGAACGGGATTAATAATCGCGTTAATTATCAAAACCGTAATTAATAGATAGTTTATTTTTCTCCAAAAATTTTTCATAGTCTTCAAATAATAAATCTGTTATTTATTTCTTAGTTTAATAGTTCAAAAACCATAATTTTTTTTAAAAATCCATTATTATTAAATTCTACAGTTAACGATTTTATATGTGTCCGATAATGCTGAATTAATATTTTTTATCTTTAAATGGGGCTGTGGATTAGCGGAAGATCGTTCGCTTGGCATGCGAAAGGCCGGGGGTTCAATAAATAAGCGGGATTTACCCGTCATGTGAGAATCCCCCCAGCTCCACTTTTTATTTAATTTAAGTATCTCTCTTAATTTATTTGAATTTAGAAAAGGAAATAAAAAAAATAGATAGTTTATTTTTAAAGTTAATCCGAGTATGCCACCAAGAATCATTAAAATCGGATCCAGCAACAAAAATGAACCAGAAAACGTGATTGGAATTTGAGTAACATTTATATTATTACCCAAAGGTACAAGTGCTCCAACAAAACCAAGAATTCCTCCAATTAAAACTGCCAAATATCTTAAAAAGTAATCTTTGGCAGAAGGTCCTCCAAAAATATGTTTTCTTTTCTGAAAACCGATTTCACGAAGATTTTATGTATTTATAAGTTAAAAAATCTTAACGTAACTTGAAAGGAATGAAAAAATATCAAGATTAGAGAGCTTTAAATGAAATGAATGGGAACGGAGGTTCAAGTAAAATGAAGAAAATTGGAATTCTAGGTGGGATGTCCCATGAATCAACCATAAAATATTACGATTTGATTCTTCAGAAGTATTATGATAGATACCAAGATTACTATTATCCAGAAATTCTAATTTATAGCCTTAATTTTAAGAAAGTAATCGATTACGAATTGGGTGATGATAAAGGTATCTATGTAGATTATTTGATGACTGGCATTAATTCTTTACAAAATGGGGGAGTAGATTTTATAATCATGGCAGCAAATTCACCTCATGCAGTTTATAATGATTTAGTTCAACTTTCAAAAATCCCAATACTTAGTATTGTAAAAGCTACAGCTAAAAAAGCGCAAAAAGATAATTTAAGAAAGCTTCTATTATTGGGTATAAAATTTACGATGCAGTCTTCATTTTACCAAGAATTTTTCGCGAAATCAGACATGGAAGTCATAACTCCTTTAGATTCAGAACAAGATATAATAAACAAAATTATTTTTGATGAGTTAGTGATCGGGAAGTTTACAAAGGAAAGTAAACATATGCTCTTAAAAATCGTAAATAACTACGAGGTAGATGGTGTTATTCTTGGATGCACTGAACTACCTTTAATACTCCAACAAAATGATACAGATGTAATATTACTCGATACAGTAGAACTTCATGTAGAAGCCGCATTAGAATATTGCCTAAATCTGAATTGAACCACATAAATTCATCTTTTCCGAACTTTCTTTGTATATTTCTAGCTGTTTGAAAGCTTTTTTAATTCCCAATTGCTATTTAATAATTAATAGAATAATGTTTAAGTGGTAATTGCTATAGGAAGGCCAAAACTTACAAGGATTAAAATAAAGGACTTAGCCCCTATTATTTTAGTCATGTTCTTACTATTTGTGTCAATAGCATGTGCTAACATGCTAATTCCGAGCTATGGGGTAATTAGGATTGAGTTTAATATCCCTGAAGCGCTTATAGCAATTCCAGATGCCTTTTTTTTATTAACTAGTGCTTCGTTTGCTTTAATTTGGGGGTATTATACCGATCGTATTGATAGAATAAAAGTAATAATGGCAGGAGCTTTTTCTTGGACTTTTGGGATGATACTAACTGCTTTTTCCACAAATTTTTCAATGTTATTGATTTCTAGAATGGCGAGTGGAATGGGGCTTGGATGTGTCTTGCCAGTTGGTTATTCAATTATTTCTGATGCGATTCCCCCTGATGAGAGGTCTGGATGGTTTGGTACGCTTGCAATACTAAGTTCAGTTTCCAATGGCGTGGGTCAAGGTTTATCTTCTTTTGTAGGACCAATACTAGGTTGGAGATTTCCATTTTTTTTGTTATCTGGAATTAGTATTATAATTGTATTTGTTTTATTTTTTGTCAAAATCCCTCAGCGCGGTGCTAGTGAGAACGAGCTATTGGACATGGTTGAGATGAACTTGGAGTATAGCTATAAAATCTCAAAAAAAGATTTGTCAAGTATCTTAAAAAAGAAAACTAATCGATATTTAATAATACAAGGCTTTTTCGCGATCATTCCTGGAACGATCTTAGTTTATTTTATGACTTCTATGCTTTCAAGTCATTACTTTAACGTATTGCCTAACGAAATTAGGCTTCAAACCGCGACGATATTTGCTGGCTTACTAGGTATAGGGTACTTGCTGGGAAACGTGATAATGTCTTATATTGGCGATATTTTATTTCGAATAAATAAAAAAAATAGAACGCGATTAGCGACAACTTGTATGATACTAAGCATTCCATTTGTCTTCTTAACTCTTTTTTCTATTCAAACTCTTAGTAGCGAATTTGTTACTAATTTAAGTTATCCAGATCCAATCCCTACTGAAGAGATTACCTCTTATATAATTTCAACAATTATTGAAATTTTTAAGATTTATCCGAGCTACATTTATTACTTCATTTTTGGGTTTATAGGTTCGATCTTTAGTACAGGATGGGTTTCTAACAAGAATGCAGTTATGGTAGATGTAAATCTTCCCGAACATAAGGGTACTTCTACCTCATTTTTTAGCCTTTCGGAACAAGTTGGAAAGGGAATTACGTTATTGATATCATTTACTTTAATATCGATTCTTGGAAGTGTATTTAATATGATGATTTTTGCTATCTTTTTTTGGATACCTTCTGCTCTACTATGGTTTTTCGCAGGTAAATCAGTAGAGGTCGATATGGCAAACAAGTCTAAAATTCTTTCTGAAAGGAAGCAAGTAAATTTATTAGATTATATATTCGAATTGGAAATCCAAATGGATAGAGCTATTCAAAAAATACAAGATTCAAAATATTACATATTATCTAATCAAATAAAATTTAATAAATTACTTGATGACGCTATTAAGATTTTTAATTATTGCGAAAAAGTAGGAGAAGTTAGGAGTATTACTAACATTGAGAAGAGGGCTCATGAATTGAATATTAAAGCGTTATCGATTAAAACTATGGCTAATCAAATATTTCAAATTCTTAATTTAGATGATCTATCTGCTATAGAAATAGATATGCTTAACGAGGATTTAAGACAAATTATTTTAAAAATTGCTGAAGGAGAAAAAAGTACATTCGGGGAACTTCAAATTTATTACGAAGACGCGTATTTAAAAATCATAGAAGCTCGATTATTAAGAAAAAACGACTTAATTAAAAGTAAGGAAAAAATTCTATTAGCAATTAAGATTTACGAGAGAGTCAAAAGCCTTTTAAATGAAAGATTAGAGGAGATTACAGATAATTCGCAATTGACAGAAGAAGATCTTTTTGTTTACGAAAAAGAGCAAGATTTGTTCAAGAAATGTTCTAGTATTTTAATCGCAACAAATAAATTGAAAGAAGATATTGAGGGTGTCTTCAAAAAATTAGAAGAAAAAGGAATAAATGAGAATGATTTAAAAAAGATTTTAGAACTAACCTTGGAATATAATGTTAACCTATATAAAGTGATTATAGACACTTTTGGTCAAGATAAAAAGACAAAAACGGCCATTAAGGAAATATTGAGCGAAATAGATGCTATTTTTAACGATTATGACAAATTTAAAGAAGAAGAATTAAAAGTTTTTTAAATTAATTGAACCTTACTTCTCTCTAATTATTTCGAAACTCTGATTTTAATATATTTATATAATTGGATCTATCGTCATCCAATAGCTCTCGAACATTTTTTCCTTTTTTATTATAAAAATCAGGACTATCATCGTTAGAGAATAAATTTACGAGCAATATTAAACAATTTTGTAGCTCTAAATCGTTTGTTCGCCCTTCGTTAAAATTTTTCATGATCTTAATAAGGAGATTGCTTAGCCAAACTTTATTGAAATGAGATAGGTCTATTTCCTCGTCCTTAGATTTGTTATTGTAAAAATCTAAGATATTGGTTATACAATCCATTTCTGTTATATTCCTATACCTATATAAGAATTCACGTAATACTTGAGCTTGCGCTCTTGAATCTCATCGATTCAATCTATATTATATTTACTATTACATGAAAATTCGAATATAAAAACATTTTTAACTATTTGTCGTACGAGAATAAAGAAATTCTAAAATAATAGATTTTTTTAGAAATACGATGCAGAATATTAAAAAAATAATTTACTCTTTACTTTATATCAAAGAATAAAAAAGAATATATTGATGTGGCATATTTAACAATAGTTTCAATAAATTTTAAAGAGATTATAATTCCACTTCTATGCTTTTTACAAAAGTATCAATAGTTTGTTCTAGGTCGATTAAGTCCTCAACTTCTTTAATATCAGAACTGGCAAGTTTACTAAGAAATTCTTTTAAAAGTTTTTCTTTTTGCTTATCGTGTGGGAAGATTAGACTGCTTTTGTAATGCTCCCAGTCCAGAATATTTGTAAACACTAAAAACAGGGATTCGATATGGCTGTAATCAATCAAACTTAGAAGTTTCTCTTTTGTAATGAGGTTTTGTGTTTGATCCTTATAGAAACTAGATAGGTCATTATAGTAATTTGTGATTCTCGCAACATTATCAAGTTGAGTACGCAAAGCAACTTGATTAATTGGGCTTTCATCGCCTCTGTACATAATCTCAAAATAAGCATTGATGAAATCTCTTAATTTTTGAAGCTTTTGTTGGAACACTCTCGTTTTGACTATTCGAGTGAACATTGGGCTTTCTTTATCTTTATAGAAGCGAAGCTCGAACTTTACTATAGCTAAAATATCAAGAAATAATTCCTTAATATCAATATCGTCGTTTTCCATTTTAATACAGTGGTTGTTGAGAATAAATTTTTATTTTTGATACTAAATACTAATATACCATTAATAATATAAAAATATTCTATCTATAGAATTCTAATTCATTAAAGAATTTAATTTTTAAGTTTACTAATTTTTAATTAATATCGTATTGGAAAATCCCGTGGTGATATGTTGTATTCCTTTACTTCAAATTTGGTTTCGGTAATTTTTCTTTTTGTTTTCATTTCGATAATTGTAGTGAGAGATTACGTTTAAATACAAAAAAGGATATGTAATTAACGTGAAAGATAAAAAAATTATCGCTTACAAAAACGAGCGAATCAAAAAAATCGCATTTAATTTAAGAGCACTAATTCGAGAAGCTGTTATGGATAAATGGATGAAGTTACATCGTGAGAAAGTAAAGAATAAACCTGCATTACAATATATTAAAATTGAAAACGAACGCAGCGATCTACATAGAGCGTTGCAGGCTTCGATTTGTTTATGCCCTGGATGCCGTCAAACCGATAGAGACATGGTCTACAACGCCCCCTTAAAGCATTGGTTCTGTACTCAATGCGCTCAGGAATATCGCGATTTCTACCACAAGGAAAAGGCAATTATCGACCAAGGAGGGTTTGTCGGCGATTTTGACGAATTTTTCCATAGTACATTTTTGTAATTTTTAGATTTACTGATTTTTAATTAATATCGTAATGGAAAATCCCGTGGTGATATGTCGTATTCCTTTACTTCAAATTTGGTTTCGTAAATTTGTCTTTTTGTTAATTTTGTTAATTTCCTAAAAAGTATTGCTTTAATGTGAATCTTTAAGATCCTAAAGGGACACTGTAGCATAAATTTTAAGTTATTAAACGGTTGGTTTCTTAGTTCAAGAAACGAAAAATAGAAATTTTTAGCTTTTAATTTGGCTTTAGGCTTTTCAAACGAAATAAATCGTTCGACAATTGTATTTAACAATTCTGAGTCTTCAAAACAGTAATAATTCGAAGCTTTTAAAGACCATTTAATTGCCTCTAATTGGTATTTTATTGAATTAAGTTCTTTTTTCGGTGCGATTAATAAAGCAAAAAAGGAAATAAATAGGTTCATTACGGTACTTCTAAACATCTCTCGAACAGAAATTTTGATTTTTGGTTTAATAATATTTCTTAAATCATCGCCATACAAAATAGTACTATTCTGAATTACATTGCTCAAAACAATATTTCGAGGGGCAAACACAGCAGAGAAAACTTTATTTACTCGGAAAATCTTATAAAAGACCGCTTGTTCCCAATATTTTCGTTTAGTAAGAAAGTGGCTTATGAACATCCCAGTTGACTGCTGTATAACACTTAATACATTACCAGTTAGTTTTGAAGTTGGTTCTTTAAACTTATGTTTTATTTCTAACGCGATAAAGTACCGTTCAATTTCTTTAATATGATGATCTGAAACTCTATTTTTAAAAATAAAGAGGAGGTCACAGTCAGAAACAATAGTATTATCGTTATCTGCTTGCTGGCTTCCAAATAAAATAATAGATATAATTTTATTAATTCCAATTTCTCTATTGATTAAAACTACAATGTCTCTAATGTAATTTCGTGATTGTTCATTAATTCCTCTTAAATTATTAGATAATTTATGCTCTATTTTTTCGTCCACTTCGTCGGAGCCGGTATCTTGCACTTTAATCAATAAATTTTTTTTTTTAATATTTAATAATGAAAATTAAAAGTTTTTTAAAAGATTTTAAATCACATTTCCGATTTTATAACCTCTAGCTACTGCTTCCATTACCGTTTGTGGTTTTCTTACATCTCCGATTTTTTCTACCTTTATATTTAATAATTTAATCTCTTTAGAGAGAGAATCATTTGGTTCCACACCAGTAGCGTAGTATATGTAATCAACATTGTTAATTACTTGTTCTTTATCAGCAGCGTCTAAATAATTTACATAATCATCTCCAATTTCTTGAATATTGACACTTGTAATTAATTTTACGCCTAAAGCGTCGCATTTATCAAGTAGCACCCATTTCGTGGTTTTTCCTAAAGCAGAACCTAGTTTTGGTAGCATTTCTAGCACAGTTACTTGGTTTCTTCCTTCATGGAGCATTTCTAAAGCTATCTCTGTCTCTAATGCTTTGTAAAAAGTAAGGAAATCAAAGGCTTCGCGACTTAGTGCACCATATTTAGTTAAGAATATTGCTAATTCAATTCCGGTGGCACCTCCTCCAATTATTACATTGTTTTTACCCACTGGAGCATCTCCACTAAAAACATCGTTAGCCCAATAAACATTTTTTCTTTCTATGCCTTTTATAGGAGGTCTTGTTGGTTTCGAACCAGTTGCGATAAAAACTACATCGGGATTAAATTCCTTTACTTTTTCTATTGACACCTCTTGTTGGAGATGCATACGAATTCCATGTTTTTGAATCCAGTAAGTATAATTTTCAATCATTCTTTTAAACTCGTTTCTTCCAGGCGGTACCCAGATTATATTTAATAAGCCTCCGATTTTATCTTCTTTTTCAAAGATATGTACTTCGTGACCTCTAATAGCAGCAACTCTCGCGGCTTCTAATCCCCCTGGACCAGAACCAATAACCATCACTTTCTTTTTTTCTTTTAATGGTTTAAGTTCCGTTCTAGCTTCATTTCCGGCGCGAGCATTTCTTAAACAAGTTACTGGCATCATTCTAAAAACATTATCGAAACATCCTTGATTGCATCCAATACAATTCATTATATCTCTTAATTCGCCTTTACTTGCTTTCATTGGAAGATATGGATCGGCAATCAATCCCCGGCCAATGCATATAGCGTCAGCTTTGCCCGCCATTAATACTTGTTCGGCTAATTCGGGAGTATTTATCCTATTAGAAGAAAAAATCGGAATTGATACATGTTTCTTAATGTTTTCTGCAAGATAAGTATAGCACCCTTCTGGAACATCCATCGTCAGTTGTGGTGTTTTAGTTTCGTGCCATCCCCCAGTAACATTAAAGTAATCTAAATATTTTCCTAATTCTTCGGCAATAATTGCTTTTTCTTTGTAAGTATTACTTCCAGGTACAAAATCATCTCCAGAAATTCTATATCCAATAACAAAATCAGGTACACTAGATCTCATCAGTTTAATTGTTTCGATTGGAAACCTCAAACGATTTTCAAGAGATCCACCGTATTGATCATTTCTTTTATTAGTCTTTGGAGAAATAAATTGATCCATCAAATAACCGGCATTGGCACAGATTTCAACTGCGTCAAAACCCGCTTTTTTCGCACGGATGGTAGCATCTATAAATGCTTGTTGTTCTCGTTTTATATCTTCCAGCGTCATTTCTTTAGGTGTGGTTTTACTAAATTTACTGTAAACTGCCGAAGGTGCTATTGGTTGCCGACCTATAATTTGTGGAAAAGCGTAAGCACCACCGTGATATAACTGACAACAGATTTTAACATTTTCTCGAGCATCATGTACTGTTTTAGTGAATTCAGTTAATTTTGGAAGATATTTATCGTCATCCACCGCTATCATTGACGGTAATCCTTTTGCGTATATATCTACATAACATCCGCCTACAACTAATAACCCCGCGCCTCCCTTCGCTCTTTCAACATAAAAATTGGTTAATTTTTTTGTAATAAATCCGTCGTTAGCTAGGCCGAGATGCATTGCAGGCATCACAATCCGATTTGAAAGGGTTATATTGCTAATTTTCAAAGGTTCAAACAATTTGAAGAATTTCATATTTATTTCACATTAATTTAGTTAGATTTAATATTTTCATTAGTTAATAAAATTGATAACAATATAAATTATTAACTTTTGTAGTAGGTCCTAAGCACTATTCACTCCTTTAAAGTAACATCAAAAAGGAAGTAATTTTAAAGAGATAGATTTATCGAAAATAAGAATCAGGACCACGATCGTCTCGAGTCCCCTTCATAAAGTGCTCTGCTTGCTTTTTATACGAATCAATCACATGTTCCATTTCTTCAATTTGTTTGTTTAATTCATCGAAATTCATATTGATGTTGAAATAATCTTTTAAAATTGCGACTAAAGCTTTAGATGCGCGAGGATCCAGTGCCATCATAGGCAAAGGTAATGTTTCTGCTAACAAACACACCCCAGGGGCATAACCCTTGTTTCCCGCCCAAGCAGGTAAGATCCCATTTGCTCCAGCAATAACACCACCTTCCATTAGTTTAGTATTTTCGTATTTCAAAAAAGAATCAACAACTTCTTGATCCGTTCCACAAACATGCACAAGCGATGTGCCTATCACTCTATCAATGACCATAGCACCAGTGCTGATATACATTTTAATTTTACTATCTGTTAATTTATCCATCTCTTCGCAAAACTTTTGAGAAAAATCAAATACTCCTTCTGAGGTTTGAGGTTGATAATTAGCCGTTAATATAAAGAAATCTTGTTCTTTTTCTTGTTTTCTTGATTTATAATAAACTTTTGCACTTGGGATTTCCAATTTCCCTTTTTCAACATTAGATTTGGGCGGAAAATCAAAATATTCTATGTCTAAAAATTCTTCGGCACCAATGGAATCCTTTATAGATGTAATCGCTAACTTTGCCACTAATGCGATCCCAGGCCAACCTATTAATACGATAGGGTTATTAAGATCGTCCGTATTTAATTCAAATTTACGAATAATGTTAAAATTCATAAAAATCACTACTAATTATCTTAAATCTCGAAATTAAACTGTTCTCCACAATGGGGGCAATATTGAGTCTTATTTTTCACAAATTGCCCACAAAAGGGGCAATATAAACCAGATCTTGGTTTATCAACTGCATTCATACTCTTAATTGACCTTGATTCATCGTGATATGGCGTTCCATAACTCTGAGGGGTTTGATCATAAGAAGTTTGGTATTGTACAGATATTTCTCTTCTAGTCTTTAAAGAAACATACAGAGAAGTCAATAAACATATAAACAACGGAGCAAAAATCAAATCAACGATATAATATATTAAATCGTATAAAATTATCATACCAAAGTTTCTTGTGGAAGGATTGTACCAAGAAGTTTGGTAGAATTGAATTAAGAAATCGCCAATGATAAATTGAAAAACGATATCAATGATCGATATTATTAGATTACTAACTACAAAAACTCCAATTATTTTCCAAAAAGACTTTCTTGCTATTTCTCGCGCATCTCTTATTGGCTCATTGGAATCTTCAGAATTATCAGAATTATATGTGAAAACATAAAAAGTATAATACCCAAATATGATAATACTCGGAATATAGAGAAGAAAAGCTCCTATAGAAATTCCAACTCCTAATAAAAGAATTACGAATATTAATTTTCCATTTATTGCTTTTTTGAATTCGGAGAAAAACTTTGTCTCGTTCCCAATAAATTTGTTATAGAGGTAATTACTAACCAAGCACATAGCTAGTACGTTAAAAATAGTTATTACTAAACTGTTAATGAACCCGCTAAATAAACTAAGAGCTAAATATTCCATCATAAGATTAAGATCCTCGTCTGTTAGAGCAGAAGGATCTTTAACAAGAATAAAATCAATGGCGGGTGTCATTTGTAGTGATTGCCAAACCATATCGGCTACTAATAAATTCTTTATTATTATCGAAATTAGCAGAAACAAACCAAGTGGTACAATTAAAGTCAAGTAATTTTTACCAAAAAATCTAAATCCTTCAGATATTACTTCGCTAAACCGTTTATTTGAATATCTTTCCATCCTTGGATAAGCTTCCGACATAATTTTTATTATATTTGTAATTATTTATAATTTCTTAAAAAAAGTTAATTATAAGGATAATTAATTTAATTACAAGTAGGAATAGTAAAAAATTTAATAAAAAAATAAATATTTTTTAAAACAGGTTATGTTCGCACAACAACAACCAACTCGCAATATCCCGGGAATAATTTCATACTTAGATTACTTTTCAACCAAAAAATCAGCGTACATAATATTTTTTAGTTTACCTGTCATAATTGGATTACTATCATTTATTTTAAATTCGCTTTATACAAACATTTGGAATATCTTTTATCTTTCTAATGTATTAATCACGTTTTATTTAACAATGGGAGCAGGGATTGTATTATCAATTTTCTATTATTCAAAGCGAGCCCCTATTTTAGCGTCGCCTCCGAAAGGATGGGGGATTCAAATGAATGCTTTTATAACGGGTATGATTGGACTTTCTTTAATAATTGGTCAAATAATTACAATTTTTCTTAGGAATGTAACATTTCAAGAAGTATTTTTTATACTTGGGACAATTCTAGCTTATATTATTTCTTATGTCTTACACTATTCATTTACGACCGTTGGAAAATATGGAAATTTTATTCTAGCGTTTATTCAACCCATATTAGGAATTACTTTTTTTAGTGTTTTCGCATCTCAAATCCCACTATTATTTTTCATTAGAGCTATCTTGTTTTTTACAGTATGTGCAATTTTCTTCGCAATTCCCTACGCATGGAATATGTCTCAAGTGAGTAATGTATATAGACAAGCGACAGGCATAGGCGGTTACCCATTTATTAGAGCTTTCGTGCTTTCTATGATGACAGAAGGCAACGATGATATGTTAGAAGGTTTTTTCGATAAAATTGGTATTCTTTCTGATGTGAAGATTCAATATTTAGCAATTCGGGGTAAAAAATCTAAAAAGTTAAAGGGATTATTTGTTATCCCCCATATTCATTTTGGGCCGTTTAAAACGTGCGGTTCTTCTGATTTACCTGCTTTCATTTACGAAACTTTCAAACACGTTCCAGGAACAACCGTTTATCATACAACCAACGACCACACGCAAAATTTAACATCTCAAAGTGAACTCGAAAAAGTTTTAAGGCAAATAAAAAGAGATGTAAAATATATTGAAGAGAACTCTCAAAACGAATGGATTGATGAAATAAAAAATGTCTCGAGAAAAATGTCGAATTCTGCTAAATTAATCGGCATTGATATAGACGATATAGCTATTGTTTTTTTAACGAGACATCCTCTACCTTCTGATGATATGCAAGCTCAAATAGGTGATGAAATTAGAAAAGTAGCAAAATCAAAAGGTTATCGCGAGATAATTATAATTGATTCGCATAATTCAATAATTGGCGACGAAGTTTTAATAGAAAATCAATCTTTAGAGGCGAAAGATCTTATTTCAGTAACAGAGAAATTTTTAACCTCTAATAAAAATAATAAAAAAGAGAATAATAACAAATTAATTGTACAATATGGTGTCGCAAAAGATTTGATGGCCGAATTTTCTGAAAAGGATGGAATTGGAACAGGTGGGTTAGTAGTCCACCTTTTTAAAGAGACAACCACTGATCAAAAAACAGTATTTATCCACTTTGACGCGAACAATGCCTATGTTGATATTCGTTCTTATATTTTAAATATGCTACAAAATAGAGGGATAGAGAGAGGGGAAATAACAACTTCGGATTCCCATACAGTTGCTAGACAATTTACTCGAAGAGGTTATTCACCAATCGGGGATAAAATTAAATTAGAAAAGATTTTAGAAAAACTTGATTCCTTAATCAATAAAGCTGAAAAAGATTTAGAAGAAGTCGAGTTTTTTTATTACGATTCTGTAGTTGAGGGGATCAAGATTTGGGGTAATCCTAGATATTTTGAAACGATTATGGATACTTTAATGAAAAGCATAAAAGTGTCTCAAGGATTATTCACATACAGTTTAATTATTCCAACTCTCTTTTCAATAATCCTCCTCTTATTCTTTTATGATATTAATTTTGGAGTAATTTTTTAGCTCTAAATTTTTGGATTTTTAACACTTCTGATTCTTTTATGTTAAAATCATAATATGTCGATATTATATAGATATATGTAATTTATTTGCTCTTTTTTTTATTAAATATATTCTTTTCTTAATGATTTAAGAAATGTTGAGTTCAGAAATAAAAAGTTTGATGAAGGTTACCTTCATAGGATCGCCTGCAGTCGGCAAAACAACTATGTTAAAGCTTCTCTCTAAGGATTCGATCGATCGATTATATTTGCCAACCCATGGGTTCGATTTAAAAACGGTCAAATTAGACGATTATTATCTTCGTATATGGGATATGGGGGGGCAAAGGTCGTACTTTAAGGCTTATTCAAAAGATTATCTTTTAGGTTCAGATGTAATCTTTATCATAACTGATTCGACTCCGCGTAATGTTTTAAATTCACGAGAATTAATTAATTACGCTGCGCATTTTGTCGGTAAAGAATGCCCAATTATAGCAATAGCAAACAAACAAGATTTGCAAAAGAGCGATGGTCGCATGAGTCCGAATCGCGTAGAAGATATTCTTCGAGTTAAGACGTATGGATTTACGGCTATTAATCCCAATAATAGAATTAAATTAATGGATATTATTAGAAAAGAATTGAAACAAATTGCAATAAGGAGGAGATTAAAAGAAATTGAACTTTAACGAAAAAGAGCTTTTTGGTGCGGCTTTAATAGGTTTTGATATGATAGACGGTCCTTTTCTCAAGTGGAAAAAAGAATATGGAGCACCTACCAATTTAATGAACCTTGAAGATTTCGCTATGAATTTTTATCTAGCATTTCGAGGAGGTAATGCA
The DNA here is from genome assembly GCA_005222975.1 of Promethearchaeota archaeon Loki_b31. GTDB lineage: Archaea > Asgardarchaeota > Lokiarchaeia > Sigyniarchaeales > SOKP01 > SOKP01. The sequence goes on along the minus strand of NJBI01000015.1, from coordinate 25,236 downwards.
GGTAAAAAACCACGAGCTATTTTATACGATAATTTTTACATTGTTGCGTTTCCAAAAGATTTAGAATTATGCTGTTTGTTCATGAAACCTCGTGGTATTGATAACAACATTAAACAACTTAATAAAGTTGCTTCAAGAATTGTCCATGAAATGGATCTTATGGAAGATGAAAATGATACACCGGTTGAATCTAGCGAGGATACAATTGAAGAAATTAAGAGGTTAATTGTAAATTTATTAAACGGTACAGAAATGTCAACCCCAGAACTAAGAAAGTATTTCAAGTTAAGCAATTCACAAATCTGGAAAGTAATGTCTGGTTTAGAAAGCTCTAAAAAAATAAAACGTGCTCGTAAGCAAGGTAGAACTATATTATGGACAACTATCTAATATTTTTTTTAAATTCTTAAGTTCTTCTATGAGTCCAATTTTTTTGTTTAGTAAAAAATCTTGAAAACATTATATAACATATATCAGGTAACTGCTTTTCGAGATTATTTAGTGTAATATAACGTAGCACATGATTAATTAAGAAAATTCCTACTAATTCCATGTGATAACTTCCGATTTTTTTAAGAAGAGCCTTACCAGAATAGGAAATATCTAACCCCTCTTGATTATCATAAACTAATTCTATAAAAATATCTGGAAAAACTTCTTTTTTGATTCGCCATTCGTTACCCGTTTTCCAAACTTCTGCCCCTAAAAAAGACGCTAAATCTTTCTGATCCTCGTCTTTTAATAAATTGAAGGGCTCTTTTCTTTGGATTAATACCTTTTGCATTAGTTCAGTTTTTTTATCGTAAGACTTTTCAAAGGGTTCTTTATTTTTTATCATCCCTTCCAAAAAATTGAAAATAATATCAACATAAGTTATGCTGTCTTCACCGGGTACTAAGGTTACTCGCTCTCCCGAAAAAAAACATTTAAATTCGGCCGTAATACCATTCCCAAATTCATCTCCAAAATAAGAATAAGTTAAATGAATAATTACTTCGGGAAACATTTCTAAAGTAATCGTCCAATCTTCGTCAAATCCGATATTTTCTATTTTTCCTCCAATATCCTCTGTTATTATATTCTTGAGCTTAATTTTATCAATATCCGTGAAAAGTGAATAATTTGCGTTGCTTATATCTTCAAATTCCTTTTCATGGGGTCCTTTTACTCCCGTAGCGTCAATTTGCCCTACAGTCCAAAATTTTGACCTAGTCGTCTTAAATCCACCTTTAAAAAAAGTTGCTTAAGTATTATTATAATCACTTTTTTTTGAATTTTCCTATAAAAAAGCCTTTAGTTTGATGTATTGCGGGAAATAATCTTCCTGTACCAGGAATTTGTCGGTTTTTAATTTCATAGCTAGGAGAAAACCAATTTGGAAGTTTGATGGGTTTAACTTCGTCTAATATTTTTAAAATTTGCAATTCGCCTTCCTCAGGATAAAGACTACATGTAGAATAAACGAGAATGCCGGAATGTTTTAAGAGAGAGATAGAGCTTTTAAGCAATTTCTCTTGGAGCACAACATTTTGATGTAGAAATCTTTCATTCTGCCGCCATTTAAGCTCGGGGTTCGTAGAAAACGTCCCGCTTCCAGTGCAAGGTGCGTCTAACAAAACTTTATCGAAAAAGTTAGTAAATCTAACAGGTAATTTAATACTGTCTGAATTTATCAAATGAGAATTTAATACATTTAGATTTCTTGAAATTTGTCTCATAACATTCAACCTGGATGTGCTAAAATCGCTAGCTATAATCCTTGCTTGATTTTGAGATAATTGGGCAATAATACTTGTTTTGATCCCAGGAGCCGCGCACATATCACATATCAGCTCGTTAGGATGAGGATGTAATAAATTAACGACCGTAAAAGATGCCTTGTCTTGGATAACTAGTTTACCATCTTTATACGATTTACTTAATATGATATTCTTTTTATCTTTTAAACTAGTATGGAACAATCTTTGAAAATGGATATCTTGTTTAAAACTAATATGGCGTTCTTCTAAATCTTTCAAAATAAGATCTATTGAATTATGATTCGATTTCTCATTCCATAAATCGTTAGTTCTAAATGTGAATGTCTCACTACCTTCCACATTTTTCAAAGGTTCGAAATTTTCTTTTATAGATTTAACGCCTATTATAGGTAATAACTTATTAATTAAAAAAGACGGAATTGCGAGTTCTAAACTTAATCTTTCGACCTCGTTTTTTCCTTTTAAGGCTTGCTTCCACGAAAAGAATTCAATATTATTAAGAAGTTTCGATTGTTGTTTGGTTAGATTGAGTTCTTTTACAGTTTTTAAAGTATTTTCCTTTTCCCATACAATTCGATAGATAGCAATTAAATACTTAGCAATATCAGAACTCCCAGAAACGAGATGTTTATTTGTAGAATTAAGCATTCGCTTTAAAATATAATTTATTTTATTCCAATATCGAATAATTTCGTAATAATAATGAACAATCTGAGGGTTGCTACGGTAACTCCCAGAAAGAGTACCAGGTTTTCTCTCAACAAATTTGGATAATAATTTCACTAAATCATTTAATGTCTGCTGATTAATGATTAGCACGCTCTAATATAGGAATTAAATTTACAGCTTTTTTGATCACTATGAAAAGGAAAATTATCTAATAATTTTCTGTATTAATTCTTCTAACTCTTTTTCATTTATGTATTTTTTTTTTGTAATAATAGTATGGGTCGTATCCATTATCTCGTTAATAAATTTTTCATAATTTTTAAAGCCTAGCTGTTCACATTTCATTCTTATAGCGTCGCCATGAAGCGTAGTCGGACCAAATATTATTTTTTCTTTCTGTCCTACGATTTCTGGTTTATAGGGAGTAAAACACATCCAAAACTTTTCTTTTTCTAACGCTCCCATAACATGGAGCTCGCTTTCGTGTAAAAACGTGTTTTTCCCTACAACGGGCTTGTTATAAGGTAAAGGAACTCCAGAGACTTTTTCTAAGTGTTTGCTTAGGTTGTATAGTTTAGATAGATCAATACCTGTATCTATACCATAGAGCATTTCTAAAGATATTATTACTTCTTCTAAAGAGGTGTTTCCCGCCCTGTCCCCTAGCTTATTAACTACTAGATCCATATATTGCGCGCCTTGTTCCACGGCAGCGATTGTAGATGCAGTTCCTAACCCAAAATCGTCGTGAACATGAATTCCAAGGGGAATTTCTTTTACAATAGGTTTCAACTGCTGAAACATATAGGAAATGGCAGGAATATTACAAGCTCCAACGGTATCATATAACATTATCATTTTTGCGCCGTTTTTTACCCCTTTTTCTATAGCTTTTTTTAAAATTGAGAAATCTGAACGAGTAGCGTCGACGCAATCTAATATAGCTTCACCTCCAAACCTTTTAATTCTTTTTAACACGGAAGGAATCAAACTAATCATGACTTCGGGTGTTATGTTGTTATCTCTTGTAAATAATTGAAGTTGCCATTCAGTCAAAACTATACCAAAACCAATATAATCTAACTTAGCTTCTAAAGACTTATGTATTTCATTTGTCCATCGTGAAGGATTTGTGCTCAAATGAGAATATGTTTTTATTTTCATTCCTAATTCCTTGATTTGATTAGCTAATTCCCATTGATCTTGAACTTGGCCGATGTACCCACAATCTATGTGCTCAACGCCTAATTCTTCTAACATCTCAACAATTTTTATTTTTTCGTCCAATGTATAATAAACACCAGGAGTCTCTTCCCCTTCTCTAATTGTCGAATCCCTAACATAAACTTGTTTTGGAAAATTAAAACACTTATTTAACTCAGGATCGTAATTTAAAGGCGAAACCCACCACTTTTCATTGAACCATTTAGTTTTCTCTTTCACGATACTTACCTAAATTATTTAATTACTTTTTTCGCTAATTCTTCAAGCTCTTTTTCCGAGATATAATCTTGAAATTTTATTTTTTCTTGGATTTTTTCTAATAAAACATTTAGATCCATTTTATTCGGGTTTAATCCCATTTTATTTAATTTTGCTTTTATAGCTCTATCTTGTAAGGTTGTTGCACCAAATATTAATTTCCGAGATTGTCCAACAACCCACGGTTGGTATAATTCCCAAGTAGTCCAATTACCAATTAATATTTGTTCTACATGTAGATCTGACTCGTGTATAAAACAATTCTTCCCTACAATTGCTTTATGGGCTTGCAATGGAGTTTTACTGTACTTTTCAATAAGTTGAGATATCTCCATAATTTTTTCTAGTTTCAAATTTAAGTCCATTCCATAGAGAATTTCGAGAGCCATTATTACTTCTTCTGTTGCAGCATTACCCGCTCTATCGCCTAGTCCGTTAAAAACAACATCTACTATTTCGGCTCCACCTTCTACTCCTGCAAGCGTAGTAGCAACGGCTAATCCTAAGTCGTTATGCGTGTGTACTTCAATAGGTATATCTCCAACGATTCTTTTAGTAAATTCAACAACATCTTTGAAGGCTAAAGGAGTTGCGCATCCATTTCCGTCATATACAACGATCCTATCAACTCCAGCATCTAAAGCCAAGGTAACAAATTTTTCCCAGTACTTTGGAATGACACGACCAGAACCGAACGCGACATAAGCGCCTTGCGATTTGGCATATTCTATTCCCTCCGTAATTCTACTAAATACATCATTTTTATTTTTTAAGACAGGACTGGGAACAAGTAAAAAGTTTATATGATCTGCTTCTGCTGCCAAAATATCGTCAACCTCTTTCTTAACATCCTCAACATACAATCTTGCGTGCGAAGACAGTTTCATTTTTATGCCTTCCTTCTTTAGAGCTTTAAAAGCATCAGCATGTTCTTTGATACCAGCAGCGTAACCCACCTCAATTTCAGGGATGCCCAATTCTTCTAGAAGTTTTGCTATTTCAATTTTCTGGTCTATTGTAAAATAAGTACCAGGTGTTTCTTCTCCCTCCCTTAAAGTGTCATCTTTAATTATAACTTTTTCCGGTAGATTTATTTGATTTTGAACCGTATCGTTAAAGTTCCACTCAAAATTCCACCATCTTTGTTGTTTATCCATCCTCATATATGCCCAAGCGTTAACCCACATAAACCCAACTCAAATAAAATTCAATCCTTATTAATTAAAGGCTTAAATAAAACTTTGATATAATCACTATTAAAGATATATTTTAACTTGGTGATTCTAACGAAAAATTATTCAACAAAGATATTAATTCTATTGATTTTCTTTTCGTCAGCTTTATTCAGTATTATAACTCCTATGGCAAGAGAGCTTACGCTTGCTTTAAGTTTAGGTAGCGAAGAGCAAATTGCTGTTATCAATTCAATGTTCTTGATGGTAGCAGCATTTAGTTCGCTAATTTGGGCTGTTTTAGCTGATAAATTCCAACGCAAAAGTTTGTTAATCGTTGCTACTATTGAGTGGTCAATTTTTACTTTATTAACTATTTTTGCTACAGATTTCTATTCGTTATTAATATTTCAACTATTTACAGCGATTGGCTTTGGAGCCGCATTACCTTTAACGTTTTCTTTAATTGTAGACTTAGTAGACGCCGAAAATCGAGGAAGAAAATTCGGTGTTTTAAGCGCGGTTTATGTTTTAGGAAATGGGCTAGGGCAGATGTTATCGGGATTTTTAATCGATTTCTACACATGGCAGGTACCTATTTTTATTATTTCGATAAGCGGATTTTTTTGTACAGGGCTATTATTTCTCCTTATAGAACCAGTAAGAGGTGCAATGGATAAGTTAAATAAAGCATCAGGAGATATTGATATTGATTTAAGTTATAAGATAAAAATAAAAGATCTACAAAAAATCTGGAGAATTAAATCGACGATTGGCTTATTAATTTTTAATTTTGTGATGTTTATTTCTATTGGTGCTATATCTTCATTTTTCATTTCGATGCTTAAAAACGACTTTATGCTTTCTTCAAGTTTAGCCACGATCTTTTTAATATTGGTTTTTAGCAGTCAGGTTGTTAGTGGCCCCTTATTTGGCAAAATGGGCGATAAAAAACGCCAAACCGATAAAAATGGGAGGATGAAAATTGTTTTAATTTGTCTTATTGGTGGTTCCAGCTTATATATTATCGCGTACTCGTTAACCTTTATTTCCACTGATTTTATTGTAGCCTTTATTTTTATTGCTATAGTATATATTGGCGCATTTCTTTTTGGAGGAATTGATCCACTTACGCAAGCTACTCTAGGAGAAACAAATCCTCCTCAAATTAGATCAACGATTTACTCTCTTAATTATCTTGCGTACACCTTTGGCAGAAGTATAAGTTTATTAATACTTGGTCAGTTATTTTTGCATTTTAATAATCAATACAGCCCGGGATATCTTATCTTGTCTATAATGGCGTTGAGTTGTTCATTACTTTTAATACCAATTTTGAAATATTTACCGAAAGATATCGAAAAGATAAGTGCTGGAGAAATTTAATTTAAGAACTAATTTCTTCTTTTTTTCTATTTATTTTATCATTTATATTTAATCCCCTTTTGATATTTTCAAATAATATAATCCCAAGTGTAGCTAAAATTACTTCAGGAATTAAAACTTGGATAAACATAAGCAATATCGGTAAAGACAGAACAAAGTTCAAAATAAATGCAACATAAAGGGAAATAATAAGAGCATACAAAATTCCTCCTAGAAATTTTAAACCTCTTTTATCCTTGAAATATATTATACAATAAAGTGCAGGAACATTTACAATACAGCTAATAAGATCAATTGGGCCTAATGGTGATGATAAATTAACGAAAAAAACACCAATGACGTTGCCAATTAAACCTTCAAGTGGGAAAATAATACACATTCCAACAATTAATTCTGCAACTCTAAATTGCAAACCTAAAAAACTAATGGCTTGAAATACATAACCTAAAACAATATATAATGCTGCTGTAATAGCGGTTAAAGCAATTTTTAAAGATATATTTTCGAAGTTATAACCTTTAGATCTTTTTTCAGATATATCATTTTCAATACTCATTATTTTTAACCTCTACGAGTACACATTCAAATAATTTTGTATCTACAATATTCAAATTATTCTAATAATAATAATCTACTGCTATGTTAGTTAAAAGTTTTTTCAAATCAAATCTGAATTAACTTGTAATCCGTAGATCCTATTTTATTTTTGAGTGCAGCATCAAATTGTAGATTTGGATTAGTTAAAGACATCATTGCTTTAAATTTCTCAACACCTCGAGCTAAAGGTTCAGTCCATTGTCCATCTTCTTTTAAAATTGGTAAACCGGGAGCGTTAATTTCTGCATCGATACAGGCTTTGTCTATTGCTACAGGGTCAGAAGAACCGAATATTCCCAGATCGGGAACCACATTCATACCAGGATTTGGAACGCAATCACACATAAGAGGAATATCCAAGGCAAAGTTGATATAGCGTACCATTTCGGGACCAAAAGACTTTATAACTGCAAAGGCATTGTCTATAAAGCGATCAACAAAATCACTGATATTATTCATTCTTGGACTTTTAATAGCTCTCTTAACTGGACATTTTTGGGTACACTGAAAACAACCGTAACAGAGAGAAGCATCGATTAAAGCAGAATCGCCATCAATCTTAATTGCTTGTACTGGACATGAACCTATGCATTCTTGTTTACATTTAGATAAGTCGCATCTTTTAGTGTTAACAACTAAACTACTTCCAAAATGAGCTAAATGCTTGTTATGTTTAGTAACGCACCCTATCCCAAGCTGTTTTAAAGCACCGCCAAATCCTGCTTGAGGATGACCTTTAAAGTGAGAAATTACTACAAGTTTATCGTAATTATAGAGACCTTCAGCAACAGAAACTTCTTCAAATTTAAGTCCATCTATTTTTACAACTTTTCTCTCAATACCACTTTCTCCATCAATAAATTTCAGTGGAGCTCCGATTATTGATTCTAAATATCCATGTAACATAGCAATTTCACGATGTTCTGTAGCGTTCTTTCGATGACCAATACAGATTGAATAGTCCTCACAAATTCCAATATTTTCAATATTATTTCCTAAACCATGAGTCTCAATTAGGGAGGGTATGCCCCCTTTTGATTTCACAGCCTCGACTACTTCACGCACATAATCGTGCCGCAAGTAATGAGTGTTATGTGCCTCTCCCACATGAACTTTTATAGCAACTTTATCTCCAAGCTTTATATTATCTAAGATTTTATCCAAAATCAATCTGGTTTTCACTAAATTGTTTGTAACCATATTTTTTGATGTATTTCTTAACGAAGCGACTTCTATTGGAGATGCCCAATATACTATTGATTCATTTGACATGATAATTCCTACCTTTTTGATTATTTAGCAATAGCATCATCTTTCTTAACTATTTAATCTTATTCTTGACGATATTTAAAATTATTTTTATATTAAAGGAACAATTTTAATCTATTAAAAATTAAATCATTAAATATTAAAAGTAATAATATTTGGCATAAAATTATGAACGAGAATAAAGGAACATTAAATTTTTTAAATAAGTGTATAGTATTTCTACTTTTTTTAACAATTCTAATTTCTTTATTTGCGTGGATAACATACGGGACGTTGGAAGGAACCTTAGGTGCTCTTGCACATACGATTATTGGATTACTTAATATTTTCCCGTGGATTATCCCTTTTGTAGGAATTCCATTAGGAATTTTAGATATTCTTGGAATTTACGGCGTTGGGATGTACAACTTAACATTGAATCTTGCTCGTTTGGATTCTAGTTGGATGCCGGTGGTGTGGTACTGGATAATGGCAATTATTGGAAGTGTTATTGATATAATTTTAACGCTTTTCACAATAGGCTGGATAAAACGATTAAAATATAGAAAAAAAGAACCTAAAGCAAATTTAGCGCTAATCAATTGTAATATAATTGACGGTAATCTTAAGAGTTCGATAATTAGCAAAGGAGTAATATTAATTAAAAATGTTGCAGAAGATGATGAGACGCCCGGTTTAATTGTCGGGGTAGGAAAAGAAGAAGATATCAAGATTCCAGAGAATTACAGGAAAATAGACTTAAAGGGAGGCTATGTTCTACCAGGCTTGATTAACGCTCATTGTCATTTAACAGGAAGCGGAAAGCCGATGAAAATAATGAACTTAAGCGATAAAACACTGGAAAAATTAACCAAATTACTTAAAACGCCTTTAGGCAAAAAAATTCTTAGTAACATGATGAAAAATAACGCTAGCAATGCTTTAAATGCGGGTGTGACGACTTTGAGAACGATGAGCGATCCGTTCTACTTAGATCTTAAACTTAGGGATAAAATTAAAAAAGGAAAGTTAATCGGACCTAGATTAGTTTGTGCTGGAATGGGTATCTGTATAACTGGTGGTCACGGTGGAATGATGGCGCATACCGCGGATTCTCCAACAGAAGTAAAAAAAGCCATAAGAAAAAACCTAAGAAAGGAAGTAGATTTTATAAAAATCCTATCAACTGGAGGGGTTATGGATTCGCGAAAAGTCGGCGAAGCTGGCCGACCTCAAATGACCATAGAAGAGATCGAGACTGCGTGTTTTGAGGCTCATCGTGGTGGATTATTAGTTGCCACTCATTGCGAATCGACTCACGGTATTAAGGAGGCACTCTTGGGAGGTGTTGACAGCATCGAACACGGTGCTAAAATAACTGATGATTTAGTACCATTATTTAAAAATAATCCTAAATCGCTTCGAGGATTTACTACATTGACTTCCACTACTTCTGCAGGTATGGGTATGGCAGTACTCTCTAAAGAAGAGACGAAAATAACGGATGTAAAAAAAGAAAATGCGGTTTTGATTGAAGTAGGAATGATCAATGGATTACAGAAAGCGTACAAAGAAGGAATTATATTGACAGTTGGTACAGATGCAGCAGTCCCTTACGCCACGCATTATAATGTTTGGAAAGAATTAAAGAACTTCTTGAAATATACAGATATGACTGCACAAGAAGCTCTTCACTTCGCCACTAAAGGCAATGCCGAAAATATTGGTATTGGTGATATAACCGGGAGTATTGAAGTTGGAAAATCAGCAGATATTCAAGTCGTTCCAGGAAATCCCCTAGAGAATATTGATTACTTAGGACAAGTGTCTATGGTTGTAATTAAAGGATATTTAATTAAGAATCCTAAAGTTAAAAAAGTTAAGAATTTAAAAGAATTCGAACCAATAGAGCTTTAAATATTTTTTTTATTTTATTTTTATCTAATTTCTTTTTAGTAGATGTCTAATATTTAATTAGATGAGATATTTAATTGATTTTCTTTGAATCCCCACGATTTTAAAATCTCTCCTGCCTCATCCATAATGTTTTCGATAAAATCGCGTAAAGGAACGATTTCTTTTTGATGTACTATGGCTGTTGATAGCACCCTGGTTGCCTTTAATTCTCGATGGTACAGTTTTCTATGGTAATCTTCGGAAAGTACATCCATGTCTAACCATTTCTTCTTCATCTCTTTAGGGACGGGACTTTCAGCTGTTGTAAGGATTGCTGAACCAAGGCAAACGCCATCTGCCCCCATAGCTAATGCCCCTAAAAATCCACGCGCGTCTCCAATTCCACCCGCGGCAATGATGGGAACTTTCAATAACCGTTTTGCTATGGTTATATTTACTAAAGTTGTATGTTGATAGGGATTTTTAAAACCTGAAGCTTCCATTCCAATTAAAGTAATAGCGTCAGCTCCCGCTCTTTCAGCCGAAATAGCGTGTCTAATCAAAGCACATTTGTGAATCCAATAGCAATCCGCTTCGTGAATCCTTTTTCCCAAATGAGTAGCTTGGTAAGCAGAAGTAAAAAAAGCTTTCACACCTTCATTAATAGCTATGTCTAAATATTTTAAATAGTCATCTTTTGATACTTTAACATTAAGAGCTCTCACGCCCGGAGGTAGCACAGTTAAATTAACACCAAAAGGTTTGTCCGTTAATTCTCTCATTTTTTGCAATTCGGATCCAAAATCACCGGTCTGGTAATTCAAGGCAGTAATAACCCCCAATCCACCAGCATTTGAGAACAATGCGGCAAATTCAGTTTTACCATACCCTGCAAAAGCTGCCATAATTAAAGGGTACTTAGTACCCATCATTTTATTTATATTTGTTTTCCAAATCATAAAGTTCCCTCTTTAGTTTTTAATTAGTATTTACAATATTGAAAGGTTCCTAAATCATACAAGGTTATAATTCTAATAACTTTTTTGCATTTTCACCGAGAATTTTTCTTCGAAACCCATCAGAAATAGGAACCTCTTTGAATGCAGGAATAACCTCGTTCCAATGTTTAAGAGGATGATCTGAAGCAAATAATACTTTATCCTCCGCATTGAATTTAGAAAATGCTTCAAAAGGAAACCACGGATATAGTTCAGGATATGCAGAAATATCAATATAGACATTAGGATGTCTAATAACTACGCCCCATGCATCCCAAAACCATGGAATTCCCATATGTCCCATTATGATTGTTAAATCTTGATGTTTAGAGGCTAATGCGTCTACTAGCATTGGATGGCCGTATTTTGTTATTGCCCCTATTATTGAAACTAAATGTGCTGTGTGAGTCCAAAGAGGTATGTTAAGATCTATCATTTTCTTCCATAAGGGGTCATATTTGTTATCAGAAATGTCAATCTTCTGCGCTGGAGGTACAAGTTTGACACCTTTAAGGTCTAATGATGTTATTGCGTATTCAAGTTGATCCATAGCGTCATGTGCGGGAACATCAATACACGCAAATCCAATAAACTTCTCGGGATATTTCTTAACAAAATCCGCGACATTATCATTTGTAACTATACATACACCGTAGGCTGTCGTAAGATTATATGATACAATTACAGCTTTATCAATACCGTATTTTTCCATCTGAGTAATATAATCATCAATAGATATTTTTGTCTGTAGAACTTCATAAAATTTAAACATCGCACGACGTCCTTTTTTATTTGTACCAAGTAGAACATTAGCTAAAAACTCAAGATCTTTGCCCCAATCAGCCTCTTTACAAAAAGGATGAACATGCATATCAATAATCATCTTAATAACTCCCCAGTTCCTTATAGATTTAAATTAAGTTAAGTATAATATAAATTTTAAAATTAGATAACTTATAAAAAATTATCTATAGTTCTCTGATTTTTAACGAAATTTATTAATTTACTGCTCTTTTTCCAATATTTATAGCTAACCATGAAACCCTCCGCCATGTTTTTAATCGAGTCGTCAAAATTATCGAGGATTTGCGGATTTTTTAGTTCCATTGCGTTTTTTACAGTTTCTCTGATAACCCAAACACCTAATGGCACAATATAACCCCCTTGTACTTCGCGAAAGATTAGAATCCTTGCTTGTCTTCCGATCCGGTATAAATATTCGCAAACTTCCTTTCGAGCAGCGTAGTAAGCGCCCGTAATATTGCTTGCGTAATTCTTTCTTCCCTTATAAAATTCAAAATCAGTCATTATTTGAGGTTTTAAATTGCGTATATTCCCATTGAGAGATATGTTCCACAACGTATTGGGCGCCCAAACTTCGTTCATCTCGTACGTGAATTTGCCAGGAAAAAGAAGTATTTTAAAGTGATTATCTAAGTATGTTCTTTCAAAAATGCGATAATCATTTATTTCAGGAAATTTTTTAATTTCTTTAATTAGAGCCTTAGAGATGATGTCGTCAACAGCGGTTATACTCCATCTAGTCGGGACAATTCGCCGCTTATTCTTTTCGCCTAACAAACCAGCTGAAAAAACCCTTTTAATTGTTGATTCTGGGACGCGTCCTTTAAAATAGAGGTATTTTGATACCGCTTCCGTTGCTTTTAAATCGGTATCAGCAACGCAATAATCTACTTTTGGATGTACCTTTGTATTCTCTGTGATTCTTATTTTTTCAGCCATACCAGTAGGACCCATAGGCAACGCGTGATTATCCAACAGCATTCTTAAATTCATTTTTGGTAGCTTTGTTTCTGTATCTACAGGACGAGCGGCCATCGATAATTCTTGAGAAGTTTCGAGTAATTTTTGTGCCTTCATGGGGATCGTGTTTTTACGGCTCCTTTTTCCAAGATTAACATTGATTTTAAAATTATTTCTTACCAAACTACTTCTATATCCTATAACATCAACTATGCTTTTTCCAAACCATAGTTCTGGAGCGTCTAAGATGTGATAATCCGAAATCTTTTGATCTATTTCAAATTTTTGAAAAGGAACCAATGGTCCTAAATATACGTTTGGATAATTGAAGTGACCGACGAAAAATCCTGGAGGGCTAGGTCCAGAAAGCTCTACATTTCGTAATGTTTTATCAAATTCAAATGGAACCAGCGATTTTAAAACAGATTTTTTTAATAAGATTGGGCATGTTTTCTTACCACATAATAATCTCGCTCCTTTACAGCGCAAGCAGATGTTTTTTTCAGTTGGGGGTCGAACCAATCTAGTGTCTCTTTAAAAATTATTATCTTTATTATAAAAGATTCTATTTATTATTAAAAAGGTAGACGAGTATAAATTTTTAATATTTATAAAAGAATTAATATAAATTTTTTATTGAATGTATGTGTTGTTGATGTTCTTCTGAAAAGAATACTTTCCAGCAACTTTTTATTAAAATTGATGAGAAAATTATTTTTAACAAGAAAGATTACTTGTCATAGAAGTAGTATGGATGAAATTGACTTAATTTTTTGGCAAAAACTATCAGTAAACTCTCGATTGACATATAGGGAATTAGCGGAAATGATCGATATGTCAGTGAGTACAGTTCATAAACGTATAAAAAGGCTTGAAGAAGATGGGATTATCACCGCTTATATCGCAAGACCAAGTATATTGGCGTTGAATTGTCTAGCAGTTGTAATTTATGGCACTTCTAATGCAAGATCGATGGAAGCAGTTAGTAAAGAGCTAGGGCAACATGAGAACATTTTATCTATTGCCATAGCAAGTGGAAAATTTCTCTATATCTCTGCCATAGTGAGAAATATATCAGAACTTCAAGATTATAGTAGTTCTGTCTCAAGAACGGCACAAATTAGTGATCCAACTATAGGAATTGTAAATCTACCTTACACATCATTCCCTGAACCACTCACTGGTATTGATTATAAAATACTAAAGTCTCTTAACAGAGATGCACGGAAGCCGATTATAAATATTGCTGATGACACAGGACTTTCTGCTAAAACTGTTAGAAAACATTTAGATCGAATGATTGAGAATAATTTAGCTTCATTTTCGATTGAATGGACACCATTATATAAAGATAGTTTTGTAACAGTTTTTCATATAGATTTGAACGAGGGTACAGATATGAATTCTATAATAAAACATTTTTACGATAAATATTCTCAGAATATTATATTCTGCGCAGGCTTTAGCAATATTCCAAACTTGATTTTATTAGAAACCTGGTCAAGAACTGCTCGAGATTCCCAACTAATACTGGAAGAACTACAAACCGAAGGATTCAAGGATGTTATTCCACACATATTCTTATCAATAGGGTGGTATGAGTGTTGGATAGATCAATTACTTCGAACAAAATAATAATTTTATATTCTCAGATTTCACCCATATAGTAAAAAATTTGGTAATTTAGTTCCCATGTTTATTCATTTGAGTGGAAAAAAGCGTACTTCAGTGATATTTTCGAATTATTTCAATGTAAAATTTTTAATTATATTATCAATTATCTCCATTCCTTTCCTTTAAAGACAGTAAGCTCGTATTACTATTATTTTCCTTATTAGTGAACATACTCTTATAAGCCTCAATTTGTTTTAGAATTCGTAATAAAATTTCAAAAAAAGGTGATAAGAATTAAAAATTTAAAGAAAATTGAAGAGAACAAGAGTTGGTTTTCTAAAAGTGTAGAGAAAGAGATGAACGACACCATGGAGTATTCCGAGCGTGTTGGGGGTACAGTTATTTTTGTGTTAGGTGTCTTGGGTGTGTTGTACTTCGTTGCCCATCAGATATGGTCAACAGGTTTTTTCACTGCAAAATTCAGCACGTTGGAGATGATCCTGTTTTATGGATATCTGATTGCTGTGATGGTTTCAGGTGCTTTGTATGGGTTATTTGGTCGCAAACACCTTTCTCGCTACTTTGATGTTTTTGGTGGAATGATGTTTGCCGCTGTCGCCATTACTTGGCTCCTTATGGTCTTTCCCTTTGATTTTGCTTATTTTGCAGACGTGTTACCCGATTTCCTCAGATTTTTGGTGCAGTGGTTTTCCAACGACATCGCTCGAGTACTGATGGTGCTGGGAATTCTCGTACATCTGGTAGGGCAAGTTTGGATGGGATTATTATTCGTGTTCGTTCGCAAGGCACGAGCGCGCGAATCCCCAAAAAAATCTAGTTATAATCAAGGAACATCACAACAAAATCTGACAATTTCGGAGCAGATAAAGAACGGTGGAAGAGTCTATGGAGAATGAGAAAAGCGTCCTGCGATGGGGTGGTCTAGCCGGTATCCTGGCTGTCATCGTCTTCATTGTCGGCATGCCATTATACGCTCTTGTAGATCCTTTTACCCCCGAGGGGCTGATGACGTTCCCCGACGCCAGAATGGCTATCGCTTTGAGCATTAGTCTGTCCATGGCGACCGCATTTCTGTCGATAGCCTTTGTTCTGGTCTTATATCGGACCCTCCAGAGAACCAGCCAAACAATCGCCCTAATCGGAAGCGTATTGGGTGTTATAGGTTACATCGTAATCGCTCTTGGAGATGCGTCCACGATTGTCGCTTTCGCCCCGCTCTCTGACCTTTATCACGCTTCTGGCGCGACGCCCGAGACGCAGGCGACGGTCGTCCTTTTGTGGCAAACGACCATGGGAATAACTTCCACATTCTTCTTCTTAGGGGGCCTATTCATGATGATAGGTTTCATCGCCCTCGGCGTGGCCATGCTTGGAGCCACGGCCTTTGGCAGACGCTTCGGGAGGGTGAGCATTGTCCTCGGAGTGATCGGGTTAGTGGGTGTGTTTGCCAGTCTGTTTGTCCCGGGACTAATAGGAATGCAATTAATGGGATCTACCGTCTTTGTCAATCTCATCTTCCTTCCCCTCTTCGGATGGAAGGTCTACCGTCTGTCGAGGGCCGCAAAGATAACTGAAATGAACACATCTGAAGAATAAAGGACGTTTTCGTCTTTAACTAATTTTTTTTTTAATACAAAATAAAATCACGTGAATAATAATGAAACTATGGATAATATATAAAGAAGAAATTGGTTTCTTAAAGATAATTGCTGAGAGGCTCCAAGATCGCTTGGAAGATTACATTGATGTATCAGTAGGAACTGCTAAAAAGATAGATCCCTCTTTGTTGTTAGAAGAGAAGTTAGATTACTTGATTATTGGAGATATCATAAGTGAAACAATACCAAGTATGGAAATTCAAAATTGGGTGCGAAAATACTTTGAAATTTCAAAAATTAACAATCATAGTCTTAAAATGTTATCAGGTTTTTATATTGCACCTTCCGATGTTAAAATGGAACCATTCTGGATTGACTCTCTTCAAGAGAATACAAACGCTGAAATGATCTATCCACCAATACTTAGTTTAAAGCTAAATAAAGCAGAATTAGCCTTAGAGAATGGAGCTTTCGAATTAGTTAAAGCTTATTCTAATGATTTTATTGAGTTTTTTATTGAGAATAAAAAAAAGAATGAAAATAATCAAATGTTATAATTTCCTTTTAGAAGTAATAAAATAGTAAAAAATGGAAAATAAAAAAATGAAAGCGATTGTATGCACAAAATACGGGCCTCCGGATGTTCTTCAGCTCAAAGAGGTAGATAAACCTACTCCCAAGGACAATGAAGTACTGGTCAAAGTTCATGCGGCATCCTTAAATGCTGCTGATTTGGATTACCTCAGAGGGAGGCCAATGGTCCGCATCGGGGGGCTTCGAAAACCAAGATATAAGATACTCGGATCTGACATAGCGGGGCGGGTTGAAGCAGTTGGCAGAAATGTAAAGCAGTTTCAGCCAGGTGATGATATATTCGTGGACTTATCCGTGTGTGGTTTTGGCGCTTTTGCTGAGTATGTATGTGTTCCTGAAAAACCATTAGCGCTGAAATCGGCCAGCATGACATTCGAGGAAGCAGCGACCCTACCTCAAGCAGCAATCCTCGCCTTGCAGGGTCTTCGCGATAAAAGTCAGATTCAACCAGGTCAAAAGGTTTTGATTAATGGTGCGGGTGGTGGTGTGGGTACATTTGCGGTGCAGATTGCCAAATTATTCGGGGCTGAAGTGACTGGCGTGGACAGCACGGAGAAATTGGACATGGTGCGCTCCATTGGTGCAGACCAGGTCATTGATTACACTCAAGAAGATTTCACCAAAAGTGGGCAGCGTTATGACCTGATTCTTGATGTTGTGGTATCTCGTTCGATTTCCGATTATAAGCGTGCTTTGAATCCCAAGGGAGTTTTACGCATGGTCGGAGGTTCAATGGCTCGAGTTTTCAAAGCTATGTTCCTAGGATCATTGATTTCAAGGAGTAAGAAAATGAGTATCGTGATGTGGAAACCAAACAAAAAAGAAGATCTGGTTTTTTTGACTGAGCTTTTTGAAGCCGGCAAGATAGTCCCTATTATAGATAGATGTTACCCGTTAGGTGAGGTTGCTGAAGCTTTCCGGTACCTTGAAGAAGGACACCACCAAGGAAAATTAGTAATAACTATTGACAGTAAGAAAAATGAGTTTCCTTAGGCTTCGGTAGAGGGATAAAACTTGTAATTCATGTGTTCAAGTTTCACTTCTTTTGCAGGTTCTGCTTCAGGTTCTGAGCAAACTCTTCCGCATGTTTGAGGTCTTCAGCATTAGGTCTACCCTTATTCATTCCCCCAAAATATTTCATGAAACTATTAGTGTTAAAACCTTTACAAGCAAATTCATCAACGATCATGTAACCTTTCGATTGCAGTTTTTCCCTAAGCAGCGAATGATCTTTGGCGACTTTGGCTTCTCCTGTCATTGCACTGGTTGAGAAAATGAATGCTTTCTTGTTGGTGACTTGTGGTAGTTTATCGGCAAGGTCAAGCAGATCTTTATGGTGTTTTGCACCATATATCCCTGAGCCAAAGCCTATTAGACTATACTCTTGAAGCTCTTCAGGGTTTATTTGCTGTGGCGTTTTTATTTGTGCATCAAGAACTTTTGCGAAGACATTAGCGATTTTCTCAGTATTATTGTGATGGTATGAAAGCAAAACCAATAGAGATTTCATAGGTATCGAAACATTCTCTTATATTTAAGATTATCGGACTTAAAAATGCATATGCCAAAATGTTTGATCGTTATCTTGATACTTAATATATGATATTGATGAATATCCAACCATTTTTGAATCTTAAGAGCTTCTAAAGTATAATTCACATAAGTTATGTAATCAATAAATTTTTAATATTTATATTAAAGAACCAATATTTTGCTTTTTAAAATTCGAAAATGAAATTTTACAAATTATTTATTACAAAAACCTTTAATTTATAATAAATTGTAATATATTGTAAATATAAAATTATTTTTAAATTTTTAAGTGGTTTTAATGGAGAAAGAAAAACCAAAAGTGGTACATACAGAGTTAAAAGGCAATCTTTCAACACGTTTCAATATAATTAAATCCTCTTTAGGGATACAAAATGACGCTGAAGTTATTCGCTATTTAATTCAGAATTATTTTAAGGAATTTTTAGAAAGTGAAAAAAAGGGAGCTATAGAAGAATTAGAAAGAGATCGAGAAATTGTAAAGACATTCATGGAAAAATATAGTGAAGAATGGAGAAAACTTGGTGAAGATTAGTGGTTTGGATTCCTTCAGTTGAATATATTGAAGTTTTATTCGAAGATCAGATTAAGATAGGACATTTAATGAATCGCCAAGGAGTGATATCTACACTTGATAAAGTAAAATGGGGCATTCCTTTCCAAAACGCTCCGACTATTTGGGATCAAGTTGCTACTTTATATAAGGAAATTGTAGAGAATCATAATTTCTCTGAAGGAAATAAAAAAATAGGTTCTTTATTAGCATATATCTTCTTAGATAAAAAGGGATATGAATTTTTTCCACCTGAAGGCGAAATTTATCGTATGACTATGAATGTTGCACAAGGATTAAGAAAATTTGATGAACTTAAAGAATGGTTTCAAAAGAATTCTAAGAAAATACAGTAAAGAGGATATTCCTTTCCAAACACTCTGAAAATTTGGATATCGTAGAATATCACTTTAATCAAGATTTTTTTCCTTTTTAGGTGTTCTATCAATTTATGTTATTCTAAACGATGTTGATATAAAACTCTCCTCTTTAGAAGAGGGTCCAAAGTGCGCAATATATTCTATTGGTTCAATAACCCATTTCTTCTTATTAGAATCGTAATACGATAGGTCTTCTGCTTTAAGATTTAAGGTTAATGTTTTAATTTCTCCAGGGTTCAAGTATACCTTCCCAAATCCTTTTAATTCTTTAATTGGCCGATCAACCGAAGAATTATTATAACTTATGTATAATTGTACGATTTCTTCTCCGGATATATGTCCATCGTTCGTAATATCCACATTAAATTCTATTTCAGCATTTTTGGAAATAGCTTCTTTATTCTTGCGAAGATTTTTATAAGTGTAAGTTGTATAACTTAGTCCATGTCCAAAAGGGAAAGCAGGTTCATATCCATTTTTATCCATTAACTTGTATCCATGATAATATCCATATTCAATAGATTTTGCATATTTGTCAAAGAAGGGAAGCTGATCTTCTGATTTAGGAAATACAATGGGAAGCTTACCACACGGATTAAATTTTCCAAAAATAATCTCCCCAATTGCTGTGCCACCCTCCATTCCAGGATACCACGCCATTAATATTGCTGGAACATTATCTTTCCAAGATTCTACTATTATTGAACTTCCCCCTTCTAATACAACAATAGATTTCTTGTTTGCTGAAGCAACCGCTAATATTAGTTTTTCGTCTTCCTCGTCCAATTCAAGCGAATCCCTATCTCCTCCTAAAGGAGGAATATATTCGCCTTCGTCATTGCTTGTATTACCTACAACAATGATTACAGCGTCAGTTTGACGAGCTAATTTTTCAACATGCTCAAGGTTTCCTCCATCGTTGTGCATTATTTCTATAGTATTTCCGGCAGAATTTTTGATTCCCTCGAGAGGAGTTATTACGTAAGGCGGATAAACCCTGCTACTGCCATTGTCTCCGATATTAGGTGTGTCTGCAAGCTTTCCCATCACTGCAATTTTTTTAATATTCTTTTTTCTTAGTGGAAGTAGACTTTCCTCATTTTTTAGTAGTACTATACTTTTCCTCGCGGCATCTAATGCAAGCTGGATATGCTTTTTGCACGCAACTTTATCTGTATTATATATCGCTGGATCTCCTTCATGTGCAAATTTTAATTTTAATCTCAGTATTCTTAAAACGGCCTCATTAATTTGCTCTTCCGAAATTTTCCCTTTCTCTAATAACCTTTTCAGCTTTATTGGTTTCATATGAATTCCAAAAGGCATCTCAATATCAACTCCAGCATTTATTGCATCCATTCCGTTTCGAATGCCCCGGACAAAATCTGTAACTACAAAACCTTTGAAATTCCAATCAGTTTTTAATATATCGCGTAAAAGATGAGAATTGTGGCCACAGTATTTTCCATTGACCTTGTTATATGCATTCATAATGGATGTTACACCTGCTTCGACGCATTTTTTAAAATGCCAAAGATACACTTCCCTTAAGGTCCGTTCATCTATTTTTACATCAACATCAAATCGCATGTTCTCCATGCTATTACACGCGTAATGTTTTGCACATGACATTACATGCTTCTGCGTTCCTTTTATGAGGGCCACTCCAAAGGCTCCAAGATGGAAAGTATCTTCGCCATAAGTTTCTTGAGCCCTACCCCATGCGGGATGTCTCAGAAGGTTAATGCAAACGCCACCAAAATAATTAGCTCCTTGAGCTTTTGCTTCGATTCCGATCGCATTTCCTATATTTTTCTCTAGTTCCAAATCCCAAGTTGCCCCCCTTGCCATAGAAACAGGAAAACAAGTGGAATTACCCAATGCAACACCTCTAGGACCATCAGTGAATTCAATACCGGGAATTCCAAGATTCTTATCAACACCAGCAGGGACAGGTTTATAATTATATCTTGTTTCCGAACTCTCCGAACTCTCATCATGAATACCAAGTTCACCATCTCCAACCATCTGCCATGTTTTTTCTTTTATAGTCATATGTGAAAGAATTTCTTGTGCTTTTTGGTTAATTTCTTCTTCTGAGAGCCCAATTAACTTGTCCCACTTTAATTTTCGTTCAGCCATTTCTTTTGAAACCTTTTTTATTGGTTTAATGAGTACAGCAAAAAGATAAGTATTTTTCTTAAACTTTGATTTTTTTTATAATATTAAGTCAAAAAAGATTATATCCTTAATTAAAGATATTGAATGGGTTGTAGGGGTACTAAATCTAATCATTTCCTCGTTTAGTCCTAACCTGAATTTAATTTCTCAACTTATTTAGTAAATAATTCCTAAAATAATTTTTGTTTAATTTAATTTTTCCTACATAATAATTCTCCTTTTCCAATTGGTACAATCATAGCGTCTACACGTTTGTCAGACAATGCTTTATTTATCATAGGCTTTAATGTCTCATAGTGATTTATTGCATTGTCAGCTACCAACAATCCTCCTTGTATCAACTTTGGTATTATTAAATCATAACATTCTTCATAAATTTCTTTTTCAGCATCCAAAAAACAAAACGATACATTTTTTTCAGTTGTCAAATAATTGAGAGCATCCCCCTCAATTAATTCAATATATTTCTCCATTTTACTCTCTCGAAATGTCTCTTTAGCAATTTGTATTTTTTTCTCCAAAATTTCATAGGTTTTAATTTTAATATTCCTTTTCATGCATGCTAAAGCTATCCATAGTGTGGAATAGCCAGCACTGGTTCCGATTTCTAAGATTTGTCCTTCTGGTGCAGAAGCTGCTAAAATCGCGAGAAATTTACCAGTTTCAGCCGGTATTTTTCGCAATCTTTCCATCCGAGGCGTTCCATTAGCTCTATCTTTAGAATCAAGACCCTCTAAATATCTCATTCTTCTTATTACGAGTTCTGGGATGTTATGAAACATTTTATTTCACTTGATTAGTATATTAATTTATAATAAATATAACGATTAATATATTGATTATCAATGACGTATGAATTACTTCAAAAGGACTTTTCTTCAGATGAAGCAGAAGCACTTCAAAAGAAATACAGTTTAATTTTAAAAAAAAAAAGGCAAAAAAGTGTAATTCATACAAAAATTAAAGATATTGAGTGGGTTGTAGGGGTAGATATTTCTTATTATAACAAAGGAAATGAAGAGTGGGGGGTTTCATGTGCGGTTCTCTGGAATTTGACTAATAATAAGATGGAAAATCATTGTCTCGCGGAAGATATTATTAAATTCCCTTATAAAACCGGTTTTTTGGGTTTTAGAGAGTGTAACTTGTTTGCACAAGCTATAAACAAGCTTCCAGAAACGCCAGATATTATTATGTGCGATGGCCACGGAATTATCCATCCTAAACGATTTGGAGAGGCGGTACAGTTAGGTTTAGCTTTAGATGTCCCAACTTTTGGTGTAGCAAAAAATATGTTTATTGGATATTCAGAGTGGAAAACATTAAAGAGAGAAAAAGGGAATAAAGTGCCAGTCTGGGCTTATGATCCAAAAAAAGCAACTGATTCACCTCAAGAATTAATAGGAAATGCTGTATGTTTAAACGATAGTATGAAACCTATCTTTATTAGCGTTGGGTACAAAACAATTTTAGATTTATCTATAAAAGTTGCGTTAAAAACAACTAAAAACCATAGACAACCAGAACCTCTTTATTTAGCCGATTACCTTTCAAAACAAAAAATAAGAAAAGATCGTTTCTAACTAAAATCGCTAATATTTTAGAGAAACGCTATTTTTAAAGGAAGAAAAATATTGTTAATTAAATTAATAATAATAAATTATTTGGGTGATGTATACGAGCTTTAAAGTAAAAAATAACGTTTATTGGGTCGGTAAAGTAGATTGGGAACTCCAAAAATTCCATGGAGACGAATATTCCACGAATCGTGGTTCTACTTACAATTCCTACTTAATTAAGGAAGAGAAAATTGTACTAATTGATACTGTTTGGAAGCCCTTTTCGAAAGAATTTGTTGAGAATCTATCTAAAGAAATTGATTTAAGTAAAATTGATTATGTTATTACAAATCACGCAGAGAGTGATCATAGTGGAGCACTTCCGGAACTCATGAAAAAGATACCAGAGACGCCAATATATTGTACTGCAAATGGCGTAAAGTCAATAAAGGGACATTATCATAAAGATTGGAATTTTCAAGTAGTAAAAACGGGGGATACGTTAGATCTAGGAAATGGTAAACAATTAATCTTTGTAGAAATGAAGATGCTTCATTGGCCTGATAGTATGGCATGTTATTTGACCAAAGACAATATATTATTCAGCAACGATGCTTTTGGTCAACATTACGCCACTGAATTTATGTATAACGATCTTGTTGATCAAGACGAACTTTATGCGGAATGTATAAAATATTATGCTAATATTCTCACGCCTTTCAGTATGTTTGTTGATAAAAAAATCAAAGAGGTTTTAGATCTTAAAATCCCTATTGATATTATTGCAACAAGTCATGGAGTTATTTGGAGAGACAATCCAACTCAAATCGTAGAAAAGTATTTAACTTGGGCTAACGATTACCAAGAAAACCAAATTACAATATTATACGGTACAATGTGGAATGGAACAAAAAGAATGGCCGAAGCAATTACAAAAGGAATCCGTGAAATTGATAAGAAAGTTAATGTTAAATTGTATAATATAGCAAAAACCGATAAAAACGACTTAATTACAGAGATCTTTAAATCTAGGATTATCCTTGTAGGATCACCTACTATTGGTGGAGGAGTTCTAACTGGTGTTGCCGCAATTTTGGAGATGATTAGAGAAATGCGTTTTAAAAACAAGAAAGCTGCGTCATTCGGCTGTTATGGATGGAGTGGAGAATCAATAAAGGTTATAAAGGAATATTTAGAAAAGAGCGGTTTTTCTGTAATTAACGACGGTATACGCGCTTTGTGGAACCCTGATGATGAAAGTTTGGAAAAATGCATAGAATTCGGCAGAGAAATAGCTAATACTAAATAATTAATTTTTTTTAATATATTTTTTATTTCTGTTAATGTCTATAAGCAATTCATAATATTCATGGTTTTATATTCGTGCTATATCGCTTTATGCTATATTTATGCAATATAAAAATATTTACTCAATATAGAACGGTTCAATTAGAAGAATTTAATGGAGAAAAGAGTTTCCCTTTACGGGTAAAGTAAAAATTATATCACATAATAATCCATTTTGATTAACTATACATTTTAATTAAAAATAGATGTGATCCTTATGGCTCCTATATCTGCTATAATTGCTCCAATTTTGATTATCTTCCTCCACAATGTATTTACTGCTTTGTGGATTGGGGGTATGTTGACGCTTGCATTTACCGTTTTACCTGCAATGAGGAAAGTTCTTGGTAAATCCAAAGAAACTCAAGCATTGAATTTTATGATAAAGAAAAAACTTAGTCTATTAACCTACATCAGTATAATTGGGTTGATAGTTACCGGGTTACTTATGTCTAATAGAGCTGTATTATCTGGGTTATCCACGGGCTTCTTAAGCTTTGGAAATGAATACTCGATTCTTATGAGTATCAAACATTTGTTATACTTCGTGATGATATTCTTAAGTTTGTTCCGCAGTCAGATTGTGGATAGAGTTAAGAAATTCACACCAGAACAGAAGCAGAAGCTCAATATACTCACGCTATTGCTGAATATTCTTGCAGGATTAGCGGTTCTATTCCTCAGTTCATATGTTAGCGTACTTGCAGCGTTACCAACACCTTAAAAAAATCTTTTTTTTCATATATTTTTAAACTCATCTTCACCCGACAAAATTGTTCTCTTTGTTTCTACTCTTCTTTTGTGGGGGTTTCTTACCTTTCGCTAAAACGCTTTTCAAGCCCAAAGTCTCGCGAATTGCATTCTTC
>NJBI01000067.1 GCA_005222975.1 Promethearchaeota archaeon Loki_b31 | reverse complement strand
GAGGAGAATGAAGAACAAGAAGAAATCTCCACAGAACAGAAAGTAGCTCAAATCATGCGAGAACTCGACATACCCCAAGAAATAAACACTGGCGAGACCGAAATAGAAACCGATAGTCAAGAAGGAGAACTAGAGCAGGAACCTACTTCTCCAGATGAGGAAGTGGTAGAGCAATTAGAAATAGAGGAAAGCAAAGATCACCAACAAGAATTAGAAGAAATCCTCGAACAAGTTAGAAAAATCGAACAAGAAGCTCTCAACGAAATCGAACAAGAAGAAGAAGATTTGGATAAAGCCATAGAAAAAAACTACGAAAGAGTTAAAAAGTTCTATAAAAAACAGACTGGGAAAAGACCAATTTATGCGAATAAGGAAACAAAAGGATTTAAACAGTGGTTAGAACAGAAAAAAAAAACGGAAGAAAAAGAGAAACCGAAACAGAAGAAAGAACAGAAAAAAGAAGAAAAGTGGAAGTGGTTCCTGAAGTTTTGGATAGAAAGAGCCACCGAAATTGATCATGAGCTCAAATCTGAGTTGAAAAAACTCGTTGAGGAGTATGACGAGTTAGAGAAATTGATAAAAAAATACTCGCAATTATACAATAAAGCGCAACGCGAAAAACTCTCTCAAGCTGAAAAAAACGAACTAAAATCGTTAATAAAGGCGCTCCAAAAAATCGATCATATAAAAATTGAGTTGTTCCTAGGCATACGGGAATTTAAACGCTATTTTGATAGGCAGAATTTTTTCGTTTTCTGGGACAACCCGCGCGTGAATCGAATCCGCCACCACTTTTTTACCCAACTCTCGCAAATGTATCAAAGCTTAAAGAAAAAAAATATTGAGGAGTTACTAACAAATTGGATAGAGAAAGCGTCCGAAGAGGAAATTAGTCTCGAAATGAAAGTGGAATTAATAGAAATCGTTGAAAACTATAACGAGTTAGAAGAATTGGCAATAAAGTTCATGGAATTATATAAAAAAGAGCAATTCGAACAAATCTCTCAGTCTGAAAAAGTGGAATTAAAGTCCTTAATTAAAACGCTCGAAAAACTGGATCTCATCAATATTGTTCTATTCGCAAACATAAGAGCCATTAAACATTATTTAATTGATCAGCACCTTGACGATTTCTCGAACAAAACACGCGTTAATCGAGTGATTAGCAAATTTTTTAAGCACATCTCGCAGAAAATATTAAAATTAAAGGAGTTAATAAATCCTAATGAAAAATTAAAATTAATAAAATGTCAATTAATTGAAAAACAGGAATGTGATCCTAGTCTGGATCTTATGAAACAACAAAATTCTCTTAAAAATGTAAAGAAAAAACAAAATATAGGAAAAGTGATACATTCGTATCCAGATATAGAGGTTAATAATATTTGGAAACCTTTGTTTGAAAAATTAGGCAATTTTAAAAATGTAGCAAAAGAATTAAATGAGTTATATGAAAAAACAGAAAGATTAATTTGGCCAGAAACAGTGTCTAATCGAATTCAAAAATTATTTAAAAATAAAAAAGAGTATAGTATTTGGCATAATAAACACACAAAACAAAAAATTTATCCCGAGGATGATGTTATAAAAATATGGAAACCACTTTTTGAAAAACTTGGAAGCTATAATGCAGTAAAAAGAGAGTTGAGTAAAAATTATCACGAAATTCCCCCAAGGATTGAAACAATTATATCCAAATTACAAAAATTATTTAAAGACCATCCAGAACATTTTGAAGAGAAGACTCATTTTGAATGGTTTTTAAAATATACAAAGCAATATCATGATGATGTAGTGAAGAATTGGATAAAGTTATTTGAAGAATTTGGAAGTTACAGATTAGTAAGACATTACTTAAAATCTCAAAATGGTGGTATTCCAAGTGAATCCACAATTAGAAGGAGAGTTAAGATATATTTTGAAAAAAATGGATTAGACTATTTTACTTGGATTAATCAGTATGGATCTGCATCACATTATTATTCAAATGAAATATTGATATGGAAACATTTATTCGAAGAAATTGGAACTTATAGAGGAGTAGCATTAAGATTTGAACAAATTGATGGGAGATTACCAAGTCATAAGAATATTAAATTACGACTTAAGAATTTTTTTCTTTCAGAACAACAAAATTTCAAAGAATATAGTTTTGAAGAATGGGAAGGCAAATTTGGAAGATATTTTCATATAAATCCTATTATAGAGCGATGGATTGATTTATTTAAAAGATATAGTTCTTTTTATTCTGTTTATAAAATTGAAAAATCTAATCCTAATATATATTATAAATTACCGACTTCTGTAGAGACCATAATAAAGCAAGTGCAAAATTATTTAAAAGATGATTTTGACACATTTTATAAAAAATTTCACAATCCAACACCCATTCCATTAATACGGGAAAAAATAATTAATGATTTACATAAGAATCCTCCAAAATCTCTCGAATCTATCGCAATTATGTTAGGTACAACTCGAAAGACAGTCACAAAGTATGCCCATGAAGAGTTTGATCCCATTAAATATGAAGAAAGATGGTATAATGAAATACCGCAATCAATAGAGCAATCAATTATTGAAGATATTTTAAATTCCCAATTAACTTTAAGGAGGATAGCTGAAAAATGGGATGTTTCAAGAACTCCAATTACAAGGTTGGCGAAAAAAATATGCCCTAACTTCAGAGAAAGGTTTCCGTTGATTGGATATTTACTATTAGGTACTTTGTTTCATTTATGCATTAATTCTATTTTAACAGATTTTTTCACTTCTAAAAGGATTAAATATTTTTCAGAGGTGCCCATTTTCCCTCCATCTTGGAAACGAGCTGATGGGTTTTTATTTAATGATAATGAGTATATAAATAATCTGATGTTAAATTTCGGGCTTAAAAATGTAATAGGTGTACAGTTTGAATTCACATTTGATTTATCTGAAGAAAATCTACTTGAAAAAATTTTAAAGTATCAACATCCAAATATTCTATTACTTATTGTAGGGACAAATTGGGATTATTCAGGGGGGATTCAATATCATCTGAAAATAAAAAATGCTAATATCCTTTATCCCCAGAATATTAAAATTATTAATCCTCTTTCTTTTGCGAAAATAATTCAACTGAAGGATCAATTTCAAGATAAATTTAGAGAGCTATTGGAATTTAATAACATCAAAAATTTAGATAACTTAAAATCAATAGTTAATTTAGATATCATTGAAACGAATAAAATGTATGAATTAGAAGAATATCTTAAAAAATTAGGTTACTCTATTGAATCTTTTTTTGGAATTTCTAGGAAAACTAAATTGAGAACATTAGATGACTTTAATTTTTTCTAGAAGATAATTGTTGAAAAACAAAAATATTCAATGTAAAACATTATTAGGAAAGTGACTTTTTTCATTAATTAGCTTTTAGTAACATTAAATCTGTGTTGTTTTTGGTTTTAAATACTCTAATATTTGAAATATTATTTGGAAATAGTGCTTCAATAGCATTATTTATTATTTTTCTTGTAAGTTTTTGTATTGGTACTTATCTAATATATTCTCAAGTCTTGTTAATATTAAAAGGAGAATTTAGACTTAAGGATCGATTTCAGTGTATAATTTTTGGATTTATTTTTTCAATTGCAACGATGACTGTTATAAGTATGGCTTTTTTTTTCGCTGTGAATACACCAGAATTTTGGAAAAATAGTTCAATAGTTCCACCAGATATTCACCCCTTTTATTTACTAATCCCTTTCATTATATGTTTAGGTTATATCTCTTTTTATCCATTAATAGATTTTATTTTTATTGCCTTAAGTAAGGAATCTGATGAAGGTTTAACTTTTTTTCAAAAAGTTATAGGAAATCATATTATAAATAAGTCTGAGAAAAAGATCATACGCGTCCTTTTAGCAATTGTTTTTTATTTAGGTGTATTTTTCTTTCCCCCTTTATTCCTTTCACTTTTAGGAATACCTTTTTTAATAATTTGGATATCATGGATGCTAGGGTATCCTCTTATTATCTTAACTCATTATGGTTCAAAGGGATATATAGCAGGTATATCGAATACTTATTATCATTTACCAGATATTAAAAGGTCGATTTTCCTTAATTTCGAAGATAGTAAGAGAGGTTTAAAACAATTTAGATCTAGTCCCACTCCTTATATTCTTTTAGGTTTAATGTTATTTGTGTTTTTTTGGGCTTGGATTTCATTATTTCAAACGATAGCTTTATTTTTTTCTGGTACATTATTGATTTCTCCATATTCTTATGCGGGTTTAGTGTTTGTAACCCTTTTTATGGGGATAATTAGCTTTTTTACTCGATTTTGGGGTAGAAAAATTAAATATAGAGGAATTGATATTTATTTTGCAGCGTATTTAATGGCCGCAATTGGTCTCAATGTTTTAGTAAATTTTTTAATAGTGAATATCGACAAATTATCGGTGACTTTAAATTATTCGATTCTCACGCAAGATATTATTCCAAATTTTACTAAGTTTGCTTGGGCGGCAGTAATTGAAGAAATTTGTATGATCACATTTACATCTTATTACTTCTTATCAAAAAAAAATGAGTTTACTAAAAATCTTAAATACTCAAAAATTACGGAGTATGGTCAAACCTTTGATCCCATCCCACAATTTAATTTTATCAAACATTCTGACCCTGTACTAAGAAAGCACGCTGAAAGCACGCTCTTGATGATGTTTGAAAGGATTCCTTTGAAGTCAGAAATCTCCTTAAACGATTGGAAATTTAAAGATTCTTTATTAGACGGGTTATGCGACTCAAACTCGAATTCAAGAAAGATCTCGTTCGAAATTTTGACTAAATTAGAGAAGGAAGTTCCAAATATTGTATTGCCTTGGATTATAGAATCTTTGGAATCTCCAAATTACGACAAAAGTATTCCGATTGCAAAATCCTTAATAGATGCTGATTTTGCTTTAATTAAACAAATTCCTATAAATGTTATATATAACTTAGTAAATGATTCAGAGTGGAGATTAAAGTTATTAGGATTAAAAATCTTGATAAGAATTGCTCAAAAAGAAAAAGAAGTAGTACGAAATTTTGATTTGATGAAATTATTAAACGATCCAAACAGCGCTA
This sequence comes from Promethearchaeota archaeon Loki_b31, assembly GCA_005222975.1. Lineage (GTDB taxonomy): Archaea > Asgardarchaeota > Lokiarchaeia > Sigyniarchaeales > SOKP01 > SOKP01. The sequence continues at coordinate 9,880 of NJBI01000067.1, read as the reverse complement.
TTCAAGTGGAACTTCTTAACCTTTTATCAGAATCTTCACTTAATATTCCTATTGAAACGTTTTTAGACAAATTAAATCATACTAATAAAGAAATTAGAGCCGCAGCCATTAAAAATATAAAGAATATAGATGTTGAAAAGATTGACTCTGAAATTATTAATAAAATAATTCCCTTTATGAGAGACCCTACAAGCTCTGTTAGAGCATCTATATTTGAAGTTATTTCTAAAATGGGGAACTTCAGAAAATTCAATATTCCTATTTCGACAATTTTTGAAGGATTAGTTGATTCAGATATAAGCGTTAGGAATGCTTCTGTTTCAGCTCTTGTAAAGTATTATAGTGAAGAACCTGACTCCATTGACATAGATAAGATTATCAGTAAAATCGACTCCGAAAATCTAAAATCTTTGAACAGCGTGTTAACTCTCCTTGGTAAACTTTGGGACAAAAATCCAGAAAAAATCTTAACTACTTTCTTGATTTTTATAAAATTTGATGATTTTGAATTAAAAGAAAGAATCTCAGATATCATCGTTGAGAATTATGAAAAAAACCCAACTTTAGTCTTAGATAAGTTAATAAGAACTAAGGACGAATCAAAATATATCTCAAAAGGCGTAATTTCTAGAACAATAACTAAAGTTGCAAAACAATATCCTAAGGAAATAATACCAAGATTAATTAATCATTTAGGTTCCGATGATAAAGATATAAAATTAAATGTCATTGCTTCTTTGGATGGTTTAATAGAAGATTATATGGATAAAATCGATATTAAATCAATAATATCTTTAATCCGAAGTGAAAACGATAAAAAAATTAAGAAAGAAGTATCCCAACTAATTTTAAAAATTTCAAAAATTAATCCTTTAGCATTACAACCAGTAATGACTGATTTATTGCAGTCCATAACAGAACAGGACACATCTATAAGAATAATTTTAACTAAATCAATGTTAGAAATATCAAAACAATTACCAGATCTTATTCCGGTGCGCCTTACTATAAATTTTCTTTCAGATGAAGATTCATTTATAAGGGAAACAAGCGTGAAAATATTAGGATACATTGGTCAGAAACTCTCTTTCGCTACTGCTGATGCGTTGATAAATAAAGCGTTAGTTGACAAAGAGTGGATAGTTAGGGATGCAGCCGTATCAAGTTTGGGAAAGATTTTTAAAGCTGTCGATAACAAGGAGACTATTATTGAAAAACTTGTTTCTTTATTAGACGACGATAAAAGTTGGGTTCGTCGTTCTTCCATGAATGTTCTTTCATCAGTAGAAGGAATTACGGAAACTCATATCCCCTTTGAAAAAGTTTCAGAGAATTTATTAAATAAAGACTCCAAGGTTAGAGAGGGAGCAGTTAATTTATTAAAAATATACAGCTTTGAAAATATTGATAGAATCTTTAGTAGCGTAATTTCACTATTAGGTGATGAAAGCGGGGATGTAAGAAACACTACTGTAGATGTTATGGTTAAAATCATACAAGAAATTGGTATTTCTAAAGTACTTTCTAAATTATTGAAAAGTTTAAGCGATGAATATTCAATTCAAACACAACAATCGATCGCAATAATACTGGGACGCACTATTAGATATGAAGATGAAAAAATAAAAAAAAGAGTAATAGCGCTATTAAAAATTCGATGTGAGATGTCGCAAGACCCAATAATATGCGAAATGCTAACAAAATTGAGAGAAAGTTAACAATTCTTTTAGGTTTATGAAAAACCACATGGAGTATATCACTAAACCGTTTCTCTCCCATGATTTTTTTCCGACAAATTTTATTTGCAGTTTAATAAGCTTAAATCGTTAATATATCAAATTAAAATATCACCAAAAATAACTTTGGTATATTACTATTATTTTAAAGGTGAATCTGCTTGACAACGCCAATATCCCGTCCTAGTGCACCGATTCATAAAATTTCACGTTTTGAAGATTTTTACAGGTTATTTGAAGATAAACCTGGAATATATAAGTACCAAGCCAAAATAAATGATATATTTTCTAAAGGTAGTAATACTTTAATAATATTATATGAGGATTTGTTAGCCTTCGACTCTCAAATTGCCGAACTATTGAGAAAAGATCCCGAAACTCTTTTAGAAAACGCAACAGAAGCCTTTAGAAACATATTAAAGTTTCAAGGAAGTAAATTAACTGATAAAGACTACTTTGTAAGAATAACAACCAAAGACGATAAGAGTCCTTTATTCATCTCATTGAGAGAGTTAAGAGCAAAAAATATTGACAACCTTGTATGGACTAAAGGAATCCTCGTTAGGAGCTCAACGATACGACCAAAATTAATAGAAGCGGCATTTGAATGCATGACCTGCAAAACACAATTTGAAGTACTTCAGCTTAGTTCTAAAATAAAATGGCCTAATTTTTGTATTAATCCAAGGTGTAAAGCTAAATCTCAATCAGATTTTCGGCTTGTTTCAAAAAACTCAGAATTTATTGATTGGCAAAGTGTAATGATCCAAGAAATTCCAGAAGATTTGCCACCTGGCAGAATTCCTAGATCAATTCAAGCAATTTTAACCCATGATTTAGTTGATATCGTAAAACCAGGTGATAGGGTAAAATTATTGGGAACCTTTAAATCAGTTTTAGCCCAATCTACAAAGAGCATAAATAGTACGCTATTCAAAACATTTATCGATGTAAATTATATCGATCCGGAAGATAAAAGCGAAGGTTTCATCGAGTTATCTAAAGAAGATAAAAAAAAGATTGAAAATTTATCTAAAGAACCTATGATACAAAAGAAAATTGCCAGATCTATTTCACCCGTAATATATGGAAGAGAAGAACTTAAAATGGCTACTGCTTTAACCCTTTTTGGAGGTACAAGAAAGAAAAGGCCAGGAGGCGGTTATAAGCGAGGTGATATTCATCTTCTATTTGTTGGCGATCCGGGTACAGGAAAAAGTATTTATGGTACTGAAGAAATATATATTGGAACCGATACATCAACATGTAAAATGTGGACTACTAGAAAAATAGGAGAATTTGTTGATGAACTTCTTGATGAAAATCTTTTTAGCGTAATTTTAAAAGGAGATACAGAAATCCTTAAATTATTAAACAAAAATTCAATATATACATATTCAATAAATCCATATACTCTAAAAACTCAGATATCTAGAATTAATGAAGTGAGCAGACATAGAACTAATATTCTTATTCAGATTAAAACACAATCCGGTCGTGTTATTATAACAACTCCAAATCATTCATTTACTACATTAATAGATGGTGAATTGAAAGTAATTGATGTCAATGACATTTATGAAAATTTTAATAATTTATATCTACCTATTGCGAGAAATTTAGATTTTGGAGATAATTGTGATTGGATTGATATAAGTGTATTTTTTGATGAAGAGGGTTTGGTTAGTGCTAAGACAATACATCAACAGATTCAATTATATTTGAATGATGGAATAACTCTTAGTAGGGCAGCTAGAATATCGAATATCACTGAAGGAACATTTTTATCATATCTAAGAGATCTTGATTCAATACCAAGCGAAGATTGGATAAGGAGGAAATATGACACTACATGGATTCCACGGATGATTGAATTAAATAATGAATTTGGGAGAATTGTTGGATTTTATCTCGCAGAAGGTGATACCCCTCGTAGTAGTGTAAGAATTTCAAATACTAATGAAGAAATAATAACAATACTTGAAAACGATCTTATAGATATTTTCGGAAGGGCTTCATATTACGATTATGATGATTCTATTCAAATTCATAATGTTAGTCTAAGACATTGGTTTAGCAGTTTTTTTGGAAATCACGCACAAAATAAAAAATTCGATAGAATTTTATTATCTGCCCCATCAGATTTTCGTCGTTGCTTACTTTCTGCTTATTTTACAGGAGATGGTTATATTGAAAATGAAGCTCTATTTATATCTGCCACAACCGCAAGTAGAATATTAGCATTCTCAATATCCGATATGTTAAGTACATTTGGGATTTTCAGTACAATTAATACTAAAACCATTCAATCAGGACAATATGAAGGAAATATCTATTATGAAATAATTTTAACAGGAGAAGAAGTAATTAAATTCTATGAAAAAATAGGATTTTTATCAACAGAAAAACAACAACGACTTGCAATAGCTATAGATATTGCAAGTTCGAAAACAAGATATCAAAAAAAAGACATTATCCCTAATTTTGGTAATATTTTACAAAGGATTTCTAATGATCTCGAAATAATAGAGAGAAGAGGTTCCAAGGAGCGAGATTTTTTAGCAGAACTTCGTGGTAAAGCTCAGAGACAAAGGGCTGGAAGATTATATCTTAAAAAAATTGCTCATATATTTGAAGATCTATATAGAAATAAAAATAAAAAATATAGCAACGATCTAATTTGGTTGAAGAAGTTAACTGAATCAGACATTTTCTGGGATAAAATTGAGGAAATAACAAAAATCAATGAAGAAACATCCGTTTATGATATAGGAACTGATGATGGACACTTTATTATAGCGAATGGTAACATTATCGTCCATAATAGTGAGATACTAAAAAGTGCTATTGAAGTGTCACCTCGCGGGCTATATACATCTGGCAAAGGTTCTTCAGCTGTCGGTTTAACGGCGGCAGTTATTAAAGATACAGATACAGGCCAAATGAATCTTGAAGCAGGAGCTATCGTGTTAGCAAACGGAGGTGTAGCGGCAATAGATGAGTTTGACAAAATGGAAACTTCCGATAGATCTGCTCTGCACGAAGCGATGGAACAACAAACTGTTAGCATAGCTAAAGCAGGGATAGTTGCAACCTTAAAAGCCCAAACAGCAATCATCGCAGCAGCAAACCCACGTTCTGGGAGATATGACAGATATAAAACGCCTACACAAAATATTCATTTACCCCCATCACTTCTATCCCGTTTCGATCTAATCTTTATTGTTATTGATAGGCCTGACCCTGCTAACGACGCACAAATGGCAGAATTTATTTTAAAAAATGCGATGCTAGGGCCGGACGATGATATTGAAAGTAAAACTGGGAAAATATCTCCGATTCCTCGCGATCTTTTAAAAAAATATATTGAATATGCAAGAAGGACTTGCCACCCCGTATTAACTGAAGAAGCTAAAGAAAAAATTAAAGAATTTTATTTAAATCTACGAGGACAGTACGATAGTGAAGACGCAATCGTCTCAATCCTTGCTAGAAATCTAGAAGCACTTGTGAGGTTAAGCGAAGCATACGCAAAGATGGCTTTAAGAGAAAAAGTAGTTAAAAATGATGTAGATGAAATTATCAAACTATTCAAAAGATATCTGAAAGATACTGGCTACGACGAGACTACTGGAAAAATTGATATGGATCGAATTTTAGTTGGACAATCTAGAAGTTCTATAAGTAAACTCGACAAAATGCTTACTAGGCTAAAAGAAATTTATGAAGATGGTAATTGGAAAGCATTAGAGAGGAATAATGTTATTCAAATTCTCGAACTCGAAGAAGATTTAGATGAAAAATGGATCAAAGATGCTCTTGAGGAATTAATAAAGGAAGGAACTTTATACGAACCGAGAAATAATATGCTTAGATTTACAAATAAAGATGACTAAAAGAATTTTTAATTGTTTAGACAATTAAATCTTAAAAAATTTAAAACAACACTTCTTTTTTACAAAAACTAATGGAATATGTAATGATAAAGGTCTTGAATGGGATGTAGTTTTTATACTAATGTTCACAGATTACTTCTTTCCTTCCAATGAATCCAGAAATTTAAAAAGATCAAGAAAAACGGTTTCTAGCTGTGATAAATATAAAAGCGTTTCTCTCTTTATGTCTGTTGACAATTTAGAGAAAGATTACAAAATAAATAAGTTAATAATTGGGCTATGACTTCTTTTTACTTAATTTTTAAAAATTAATAATAGGTGATTTTTATCTCTGTTGTTATTGAAAACTTAAAAGAAGCTATAATAGGAGAAAGCAAAGCTAAAAGAAAATATGAGCTATTTGCCGAAAAGGCACTAAATGAAGGTTTTCCAGAGATAGCTCACTTGTTTAAAGCCACTTCTACTGCGGAATCGATCCATATAAAAAACCATTTAAAGGCAATTGAAGAAATTACGAAAAAATCTCTCGATTTAAATGCAATCGTCAATATTGAAGAAAAGGTTTTAAAAAAACAAGTTAGAAATACCAGAAATAATTTAATCCAAGCAATCGCAGGAGAGACATTTGAATTCAAGAAAATGTATAAAGGATTTATGAAAAATGCTAAAAAAAACGATGTTTATTTGGCAGAATTTTCGTTTGATTTAGCAAGAATGGCTGAAATTGTTCATAGCAAATTGTACATTAGATTTCTGAAAAAACTTGATAAAAAAGAACCTTTTGAAGATATAGACATATATATTTGCCGGATTTGTGGAAATGTCGAGTTAAAAAAAATACCTAAAATTTGCCCTAATTGTGAACACGATCAAAAGTTTTTCATGAAAGCATAATTTTGTAATAGAAGTTTCTAAAAAGAAACCTAAAAAATATTATAACGGAATTAGCTGTTCTAACCATAATCCGATAATTAAAGATGCTGTAAATGCTACAACTCCAATAACGACCATCTCTAAGCCTCCTTTTATGGCTGATTCACCTGTAATTTTAGTTTTTAAACCTCCAACGATGAAAAGAGAACTAAGAGACAAAATTGAAGAAAATAGAAGTGAAATTACCCCTAAATTTAGAAAATAAGGCAATTGAGGAATAAGGGCTCCAACAATAAAAGAAAAAAAAGTTAATAACGCTCCTATAATCGGAATTCTAGGTTCCTCTAAACCCAATTCGTTTTTTATTAAAAAGTCCAACCATTTTTCCTCGTTTGCTGTAACAGATTCTACACATGGATTTAAAATTTCTTCTTTTATCCCCATTTTTTTAAAGATATCTCTTACTTCTTCCTTCTCCTCTTCAGGAAAAAGTAAAATTTCAGCTTTTTCTTTTCTAATTTCATTTTTAACATAATTATATTCAGATTTTGATGAAATATATTCACCAAGCCCCATACTTACCGCTCCGGATACCATTGCTGCAATTCCAGTTAGTAATACAATAGTATTATCCCCACTTTTTATTAAAGTTGCTGCAGCAACCCCTACTAATAATGTAAATATTGAAATGAGTCCATCGTTTAAACCAAGAATTACACTGCGAATCTTACCGCCGCCTGTTATATGTTCTTCCTTTCTTTCTGACATAACAAATCATTTATTAGAAGTTTATACAAAAAACTTTATGATTTAAAAAATTTAATTATTTGTAAAATAAATAAGGTTATATTAATATTTGAGAAGTTAACTTATATTTAAGAGTTCATAACAATTAATCATTATTTGAGAAGAGATTGAAAAATGAAAGCTGCCATTTTTGTAGATGTTAAGAAAATTATTTACAAGGAAGATTATCCTACACCAACTCCCGGACCAAACGATGTTATAGTGAAAGTAGACTACTGTGGAATATGTGGAAGCGATGTTACTAATTTTAAAATTAAAATGTATCAAGTACCTTTAATTATGGGGCATGAATTTGCTGGGGAGGTTGTTGAAATAGGGAGTAACATTACAAATGTTGAAATAGGAGATAAAGTTTGTGGAATTAATGTTTCATTAGATATTAGTCAAGGGCAGTTAGATGGAATGGGTATCTTTAAGGACGGTGGATTTGCAGAATTCGTTCGGGTACCTAAAAAATATCTATTCAATATTCCTAAATCTGTTTCAATTAAAGAAGCAATAATGATAGAATCATTTGCCAATGCTGTAAGGGGGACAAAATTATCTAAAATCACTTCAAATCAAAATATAATTATTATTGGCGGAGGAAATATAGGTCTTTGCTTTTTAAATTATTTGGTTAGTGAAAGAGATCCCAATTATATAGTTGTAATTGAACCTCAAAAATTTATAAGAGAAAAAGCTAAAGAAATGGGCGCAACAGAATCGTTTCCCCCTACCATGATCAAAATTAAAAAATTTATTAAAAAATTTGGTAAACCTTCTTTTATATTTGACTGCGCAGGAAACGAGCGATCCTTACTTATGGCAATTGATTTAATAAAGCGTGGAGGAACTGTATTATTAGAAGGTGTACATAAGGGGAGTATTTCCTTCCCAATGTTTTTAATAAACTCTAAAGAGGTATGCTTGAAAGGAGTTCTTGGTCACGATCGAGACGATATATTTGCGTCTTTAAAATTTTTTGCTCAAAATAAGATAAGAGCAGAAAAACTTATTTCACAAGTAATACCGATACAATATATACAACAAGCATTTGAAAAGTTCCTTGAACCGGGCGAAAGAAATTTTATCAAAATAGCAATTAAATTATAAAACAAAAATCTTAAAATTAAAAAGTACATAAGAATAACAATGTTATTATATTATTTTTAGAGCATATTTAGCTATCATTTCAAAAGATTTCTCGACATTTTCGCCATTCTTAGCCGATGTATGAAAAATTAATTTAGCATTTATTCTTTTTCCTACGATTTCTACATCGTTTTCAGAAATGTCTGAATTAAGATCTGATTTATTAGCTAGTAAAATTATTGGAACCTCAGCACAATATTTTTTCATATCTGGGCTCCAAAATTGTACTATTTGTTCAAAAGTATTTTTTCTCGCGAGATCTCCAACAATTAAAGCACCATGAGTCCCTCTATAATATAAATGTCTCATTTTTATCCATTTTTCTTGGCCAGCTATATCCCAAATTTGAATTGAGACTTTTTTATCTGAGTTTAAATCTAACTTTTTAATAAACATGTTCGTACCTATTGATGCTCGATAATCTTTAGTAAAGTGACCAGAAACGAATTTTTTTACTAAACTCGTCTTACCGACTCCGGCTTCTCCAATTATTATTACTTTAATACGATAAACCATATTTTTTCAAAATTTTCTATTAAATGTTTATATTTTTTTAGCAATTAACATAATAAAAAATAGTAAATACTTTATTTATTAAATCCTAAATTAAAAAGTAATTATTTAAAGAAAATTTTTTTCAATTCTTTTTTTATTTATTGAGAGAACAGTCATCTTTTTCCTTTTATATGACTTGATTTCTAACAGGTTAGGGGAGAAATTGGTAATTCTATTATTTTAAATAATTTAATAATTTAACGCTACCCAAAAAATTTTCCTTTATATAATTAGAAAAAAACAGATAGTTAGATTATTTAAACGAAATTATGTGAATGTAATGGAACTATTAGGTAAAACCTTTCTATTGGTTATTGAACCTCTTGACTTTAGTTTGAAGGAGAATGCGTTCAACTGTAATGAATTTGGGTTCATGGTTGGGACTGAATCATCGTGGTATCTTAACAATATATTTAAATTCTGCAGGGATTGTTACAAGGCCCGAGGCGATTATCTAAAATCAAACGCTTTAGGTTCCTTAAAGAAAGAGATCAAAGAAAGTTTAGGACAAATTATTAATAAAGATATTAAAAACGATGAGGATTTACTTCGATTAATGGGAATATTTATTGACCTGTCATTTTTTACCGCATATTCTCACTATAAAACCACCTATTTAACCGTATTTACCATGGACATTGAATCTCAACTTCTTTATTGCTGTTATGTTGGATCTAATGAATATAAAAATCCGGAGGAGCTTTCTAAACAATTCTTTAAAAAGATAAAGAGTCCTAGCATAGAGAAAAATGACGGGTCTTGTTTTGAAATCTACCAATACCTTAATTAAAGAATCTTGAAAAATAATTTTTTTTTTATTTATTTAGAGGACAGTCATATTTTTCCTTTTATATATAACGAATTTATAATTTTATTAGA
>NJBI01000066.1 GCA_005222975.1 Promethearchaeota archaeon Loki_b31 | reverse complement strand
ATGGACCTATCCCATTCTTTACAATTGTCCAACGACCTCCATGGCTCGAATCAATTGTTTTAGGTTTTGGAGTTATACTAATAATCTCAGTCACTTTATATAATAAGATATACTTTCAAAAGAAAGATAGAAATCACCCAAAAAGAGCTGTATTCTAGTGAAAAACTGTGGGAATCAAAAAATTAATTACTTTTTTTTTAGATTTTATCCTGGATCCAAATATTTTGTAAATTTTTGATTTCAGGATGGCCATATTTTTTTAAAAATTACATATTATCCAGGATAAAATTATCTTCCTGAAATCGAGATTTGCCTTCTAATCGTAAAGTTGTAAATTTAACCAAAATAAGAGATACAATAAAAATAAGACGTTATTGTTTTATGTCATTAAACTCTCAAGACTTTACAACTCTACTATGTAGATTTGCAGAATTTTTGAAAGAATTCGAAAAAACTAGAAAAATTTATAAAATTGTGTATCTAAAATCATATCTCTAATAAATCGCCAAAAAACCTTCGTTTTAAGGCGAAATTTCAATCGATTATTTTTAAGTTGATATAAATCACGTCTAAATGTCTAAATCTTAAAAAAAAAAAGAAAAAAAATTAATTAAGTGGAAATTTCCACAGGAATTTCAATAAAAGCAATCTGATCGTCAAAACTTCCAACTTTATGAAGTATGTTTTCGATTCCTTTTTCCAATTGGTTTTTTAATTCCTTTATAACTAGTCGTTTATCCACTTCTATTGAATCAAATTTAGGTGGTTTATCAACTTTAATTGGAACTATTTCAGAACCGTTATGTTGTGTAGCAATTCTATTAAAATTGGAATCTCTAAAAGCTCTTTGAATTTCTGAAGTAATAAACCGTTTTATTTCTATCATATCAAGTTTTTTAGGTTGTATTTTTTGTAGTTGAACGATCCGATAACAAGTAGGACCGTAACCCAATTTTTTTGATTTTTGATTTTTTAGCGTTCTTCCACATCTTTTACATTTACACATTTTTTATTTACCTCTTTCTTTTATTGTTCTAAAAAATAAATCAAAACTTCTGAAAACCTCAATCGGAATATTCTCCATCTCCCCTTCAAGTGTATTAGTAATTCTGTTTAGTAAACGCTTTTTATTTGCATCTCTATCTGTCTTTATTTTTAATTTAGGTTTTTTCTCCCTGGGGAATTTTTCCGGTGTAAAATCCGATTTTTGCACTTTTTTAACTTCAGGTCCTTTTTTTCTTTCTTCCTGTTCTTTTAATTTTTGTTTTCTTAATTCTGCTAGGCTAGGCATTAGTTACCACCCTTTCGATTTTATCGAACGTTTTTTCGTTCTTTTCGATGAATTTATCGATTTTAGGATCCCCCATTAGATATTCTATGTTATCTTTAAAAAAATCGTTTAGAAACGCTAAGTATTCCTTAGTTTTAACTGCGAAATATATGTATGGTTTTTTATCGTTTAACCTTTCTATTTTTTTATCTTTTAATAAAGAATTTAAATAGATATATACGTGTTGTTTGTCGATTTCCGTTAATTCGTGAATTTTAGAAGAAGTTAGGTCGGTTTTGGTCAATAGCTCTAAAATCTGGTTTTTTTCTGATAATTTTTTTTTCATTTTTATCACTTTTTTAACTTAATAGGTTGTTATTAAGATAACAGAATAATTCGTATTTAACTTTATTGCTTTTTATTAAGTTTAATGTTTTGAACTTAATAAATCTTTATTAAGTAATAAAATTTTGAAAATTCTTCATAATTTTCATTAAAAACATCATTATTTTCATTAAAAAGAACTATGAAAGCTGAGTTTCACGATATATTATGTATATAAGGATATTATTTTTAGTTTGAGAGAAATTATAAACCATAAACAGATATAAAATTATAAAAAGGAATAAATTTATTTTAGTAATAAGAATGAACATGGTCGTGAAAAAAAAAACCCGCGCTCCTATTCATGTTACTCTTTCAGATGTAGAACGGGCATATAAAAAAGTAGAGGAGTTCCAACGCCTAATTGAGCGAGGAAAAACCACAGAACAAATTTTTAAAGATATACTCAAGTTGATTCAAGTTGATAAGTGATCTTCTTCAAACAATTTTAAAAATAGCTGCCGATTGTAAGGTTCCTATCGTTCTTATTGGTGGATTAGCTCTTCCAGCTTATAGCGTAGCAAGAACAACGCTAGATATTGATATTTGTATATATATTATGTCTCAAGAAGAGTTAAACAGATTTATTGAAGCCTTGAATCAAAACGAGATTTCAACTGTCCAAAAACCAAAAATAATTCATAATTTATTTACAGTATTCGGAAAGCTCGGGGAAGCAGAGATATGGTTAAAACCTTGTGATGCTTTTCATTGGGATGAACAAATGGTCGGAAGAATACAAAAATTTTTTGATAATGTTTATGTGCTAGCCGTTGAAGATTATATCTTGACAAAACTTGGGAGATCTGATCGTAGTTCGATCGATATTAGTGATATCTTAAAAATTATCATTGCGAATAAGGATAAATTAGATTGGAAATACCTTCGTTTTCGATTAAAAAGGATGGATCTAGAAAGCGATTTTAAAGAGATTCTAAAAGGATTTAGATTAGATTTTAATAATAATTTGCGAAATATCTCAAAAGAGATTCTAGATAAATTCGAAAATTAAGTTTAGAATTTTAAATGCTTTAGGTCTAGTCTCCTTTCTTTACTTTATTTTTTCGTTTTCAATAAAAATATCCATCATCAGATTTTTGTTTTCTTCTTCTTTTAAAAAATTATTAAATGGAATACTTATATATCATTCATTTGGAAAATTAACCTATTACCTCGATATTATGGTGATATTACGAAGAATTGAAAAAGAAAAATGAAAAAATTATCAGTTAATAACTTGTTCTTTAGATTTTATTACTTGCTATTTTTCTTCTTGAACCGAATTGACAAATACCCATTTCCATATTAGAAATATAAGTGCGAATATAACTGCTGAAAAGAATGGAAGCGTTTGTGTAGGTAGAAATTGTAAGATTAATCCACCGAGAATTGGGGTTATAATCTGACCAATACTGGCTAACGCGTTACTTACTCCTAGCAAACTACCAGTCTCCTCCTTTTTAACAGCTTTGGTTAACTTACTAGTAAGAATGGGACGAACTACACCTGATCCAAATGCTAAAAAGCTAAGGGGAAGATACACGATCCAGTAGCTAGTGGAAAAAATAAGAAATGTCATTGTGAAAATCATGGCGAAAATACCTACCCTCAGAGTTGTGTTTTCACTTAACTTCTTCAATAATGGATTGATGAGAGCACTTTGGAAAATGACCCTAAGCACTCCAATCCAGGCCATGTAAAAACTAACCTCTAGGACAGTAACATTAAATTGTTTTTCAGCCAATAGTGCAAATGTTGAAATGAATAGAAAAAACCCGAAATTATAGATGAAAAAAACCACTAAAATACCCCGAATTTTAGCCGTTTTAAAGAATCTTTTGGCTTCTATAATTGGGATTATATCTCCGAACTTGAAATCTAATTTAATCTCTCTCTCTTTTTTATTTAGTGATTCAGGTAAAAAAATTAATACCAATATTATGGAGAGAAGGCTAACTCCAGCAGCAAAAAACATGGGAACCGAATAGTTAATTGTTGATAATATTCCACCAATTACAGGCCCAAATATTAACCCGGCACCAAAAACAGCGCTTGAATAACCGAAAGTTTTAGTTCGATATTTAGGATTTGTCACATCGCTAATATACGCTTGAGCAACAGTCATATTACTTCCAAGAAAACCGTCTACAAGACGAGCTGCAACTAATATCCAGACATTAATAGCGATTCCAAGGAGAAAAAATCCTATTAGCGTGCTCGTTTGACTGAAAAGCAGTAAAGGTTTTCTTCCGTATTTATCACTAAGTTTTCCAGTAATTGGACTAGCGAAAAGTTGGCATAGGCTAAAAATACTTAGAATTAAGCCAACTTGAAACGCATTCAAACCTAAAGAAATTCCTAAAAATGGAATTATAGGCATCACACTGCTAAATCCTAAAACTTCCGTAAATTGTATCATGAAAATGATTAAAAGACGTTTGTCGAGTTTCTCACTTTGATCTTGTGTTGTCGTATGAATAAGTCTTCACATTTTTATTAATTTGTTATTTATTAAATTTAGAGCAACTATCTATTATCCTTTAGATACATTTCCGTTGAATGAAGAAAATTGATTGAATATTTTAGCATCTCCTTCAATTTTAGCAAAGATATTCACTGGAGATGCTGACTTTGGTTTATCGTCCTTACTCACTGGAGTGGGACCAAAAAAGATACAAAACCCCTTTCCATCGGGCCAGTATCCAATATCACCTACTTCACAAACAACCTGTGAATTCTCCTTTTCAATTGAAACGGGGATTTCTCCATATAGTTCTTCCCCCCATCTAGACAAATTCAATTCAAAAGGGAGGTTTTCCCAAATTGTTTTACAGGTTTCCGGATTTTTTTCAGTAAGTAATTTAGCTTTAATTTGACCAATTTTCTCGTTTTCAATAATTATGTAATCCATAAAGTAATCACTAAAAAAAGGAATATTACATTAGATAATTATACTTCATATTTAAACAGAGTTTTAATAATCAATAAGATTATTAAACATAATAAAAAGAAGATATTAAGGGAATATATGGTTAAAATTTTATGATCTTAGAGAACACTGTTAAACTTGTTCTAAATATCTATAAATATCATAAAATCATACCACCAAGAGTTAGTAAAGTAGTTATTGGGTTGGGATATACGGGCGTTGAATTAGAAGCCTTAGCTTACGATCCCTTTTTAGGGTTAGCGGCTACTTTACCTGCTATTATACAATCAACTAATTGTACCAAAATCGATTTTGCAGGAAGCTTAACTGATAAGTCTTTTAAAGAATTAATAAGTTGGTCATATCAAACTCCTAGTTTAGAAAAAATTATCGGTATCGCAACTTTAAATGCTGCATCTCAACATATTTTAGCAGTGAAATCCCCATATAAAGAGATTGAGGAAGATTTAGTAGATTTTTTAAAAATAAAACAAACTACAAAAATCCTCTTCATTGGTTTCATGAAACCTATGATAAGAAAGATTTTGAACAAAACCAAATTCATTAGCATAATTGATAACAACCCTTCAATTAAGAGATCTTATCAAAATATCCCAATATTAAATGATATCGACGATTTAAAGGAAAGTAATTTAGCAATAGATATTCTATTTTGTACAGGAACATCGTTAATCAATAATACACTTGAAAAGATCTTATCTGTGTTTAAAAACAAAGCTAAAAATGTTGTTTTAATCGGACCAAGCATCAGCTTTCTACCTGATATTTTATTTGATAAAGGTGTGGATATCGTTGGAGGTATGAATATAATTGATTCTGAATCAGCAATTAAAGTTCTGCAAGAGGGTGGTGGAATGAAATTCTTTAAGAAATATGGAAGAAAGTACAATTTTATTAAACAATAGATCGCTTTACGACATAGAGTCAAAAGATAATAATTGTTTTTTTCTTCATTAAAAAAATTTTTAAATAGAATCTTTAAGTATATTTACTAAGGTTGATAATATAATGGTTCAAAAAAATTCGGAAAAATTGCCAAATAATCCCATAGAAGCTCAAGGTATATTGATAAAAGAATTTTATAAAAAATTCGGAAATGAAGCATTACCTATTATAGAAAGTGTTTGTGGAAGACAAGGTCGTGCTTTAGGCTTAAAAGTAATGAAAAAATTACCAGATAATAAATTAACAACTGTAGCACATGCATTTTCAAAGAGCTTTAATCCTAATTTTGTTAAGATAATTTCTGTCTCAGATGAAAAATTTCAAATTCAAGGCACCAGGTGTCCTTTTGGTCTTGAAAATACGCTAGGGCGTTATGCGAAGCCGTTATGGCAATCGACCACGAGTATTTTCGTGAAGCAGTTAGCGACAAGGTCGAACTTAAGATTATTAAAACCGTTGCAGCAGGCGATCAATATTGTGATACAATTTACACGCTAAAAGAATAGCACTATTAAAAATCATTATTAGTTGAAAAAGTTTTTTCAAAATTAATTGCAGAAAAGCATATAACTTAGTAAGGAAAATATCTAATATATTAATAAAAATTAAAAAAAAAATTTTCAAATAAATTAATTAAATTAATCCAATTGATTGATATGAATGAGAATGAATCAAAATATAATTTTAAAGTACTAATTATTGGACCTGGAGCAGTAGGAAAAACTAGTCTAATAAATAGGTTTGTCAACAATAAATTTTCTTTAAAGTATAAATTTACAATTGGAGCAGATTTTCTTATGAAAAATGTAGAGTATAAACCATCCAAAAATGCTAAGCTCACAATATGGGATATCGGAGGTCAAGATAGGTTTCGATTCCTAAATCGTAGTTTTTATAAAGGAGCTAATGGAGCATTATTGGTTTTTGATCTTACGAGGGAAAACACATATACTGAATCTAAAAGATGGTTAAATGATATGCGGTCAATTATTCAAGACAAAATTCCTGTGGTGTTAATAGGAAATAAATTAGATTTGATTCCTGAAATTGGTGAAGTTGTAGATCGAAAAGATACCCAACAATTTGCTAAGAAAGAAAATTTATTGTATATTGAAACCTCTGCTAAAACAGGAGATAATGTTGAAGATGCTTTTGTTGAATTAACTCTTCGAATACTGAAAAATATTTCTTGATTTACACAAAGAAAACATTCCAGCAATTCTACCTAATTATTACTATATAATATAAAAATTAAAATAAAAAAATTTATTCTTTGATTAGATTACTAATTACTATAAAACTCGCGGTTAATCCAAGTGAAGAAAAACTCCATTTGTGGAAACATTTTAATTTGTAGATAATGTGGTAAAAAATATTGAAGATATAAAATGGGTTTCCAAAAATTAACCTCTCCATAATCCATAACATGTTCTTTTATTAGTTCAAGCAAATCTTGGTCTGGCCAACTTGAATCAGGATGTAAGGAGTAATCAATATTTTTGCCTTTTGTATTAATCATTGCATATTTTACGAGATGAAACTGATAAGCAAGGATTTCTGAAGCAACTTTGTCTCCTCTTATCATATCCTTAGAGATTATCATACGATCAAAGTTTTCTACGGAGTATATAAAATGTGGACCTACTCCAGTACCTATATCGAAAGCAGCTAAAATGTTGATATCGGGAGACATTATTCTGGCAGCAGCGGCTATAGCTCGATCAATTCTTTCATACTTACGATGATATTTTGATTTTCTAAATTCTGCTATGGCTCCATACATGTTCTTCTGATTACAAGTAATTCCACATTCCCAATGATGCTTAGGAGGAGCAAAGCTTACAATTTTAACTTGTGGTTTTAATAAAATTTCTGGTAATCTTAATGGTATTGTTAGATGATGGCAATGCATTTCTACGGTATTATATTTTGATAAGTTTACAAATTTACAATTATTTCTCTTTAACATATCAAAATAACCCCTAATTTTTAACAACTTATCGTGGATGATACGCGCTCTCATATTAGCTTCGCAAACAAACGGTTTGGCGCCCATTATTCGAAGTTTTTTAATTATTGCTTCACAAATCTCTGGGTCTGAATATGTAGTAGGGACATAATCAATACCACCACCTAAATTTACTTTAATAGCAACAATATCTCCTTTATTAATTATAGACTCAGCTTCAATTTTATCGAATGCGTCAGAAACAGATTTTAATAGTTCTTTTCCTTTTTTTAGCTTTTGGATTAATACTACATCATCTTTCTTTAAAATGTTATGGTCTTTTTCTTGTCCTGTTAACTTACCATTAATTTGTGAAACGATATATCGTTCCGTCTCGTACTTAATCAATTTTTTCAAATCAAAATTCTTTATATCCTATCCTATAGAATTAAAAAGTAGAAGTAATAATAAAAAAAAAGAATAATGTTTATTGAGTTTCTCCGTATTTCTCTTTCCAGATAGGATCGTTGATTTGTAAAACCCTTCTCTGGACTTTTCCAACCATAGATTTTGGAATTTCGTCAATAATTTCAATTTGTTTAGGGCACTTATAATGCGTAATATTTTCTTTACTCCAAGCAATTAGCTCTTCAGAAGTAACTTTACCCACTGATTCGACTTCTAGTTGGACCCATGCTTTTACTAGTTCTCCCGTTTCAAGATCAGGCAACCCAGAAACAGCTACTTCCATTACATCAGGGTGAGTTCCCAATAGGTCTTCTACTTCCTTTGGAAAAACGGAATAACCCTTATATTTAATCATTTGCTTCTTTCTATCTCGAATAACCATTTGGCCGTGTTCGTCCATGTATCCAATATCTCCAGTTAAACACCAAATTCGTCCTTCCCACTCCTTTAAGGTTTCTGCTGTGGCTTCAGGCCTATTTAAATAACCTTTCATTACTTGTGGACCACATACACAGATTTCTCCTGTAAAATCTATTCCGTAACCTTTTAATTGTCCCTTACTGAAATCTTCTGAATCGAATATAGCCCATTCAACACCCGGTAATGGTAAACCAATGGTGCCTGGGGTATCTGTTCCGTTGAATGGACCTATACTTACTGCAGTTGTACATTCCGTAAGTCCATAAGCCTCAACAAGGTGTCCATTACTGATTGCTTCGAATGCATCCTTTACGGGTTTATGAAGCGGTCCCGCACCACTAACGCACAAACGAAACATTTTTTCCAATCTAGGCTCGGGATTCGCTTTTAAATAGCGAGTTAGACCAATGAAAAGATTTTCAACTCCTGGTAAAATAACTCCACCTTCAGGACCAACTTCTATTATGGTATCTACCACTTCTTTTAATTCCAATTCTCTTTTTGCGAAAAGAATGTTAAAATCGCCCCCTTCAATAACGACATTTTGAACAATTGTCATCCCAAAAGCGTGGAACATGGGTAAAATACCGATACATGCAATTGGGTGAGAGGCATCAGGCATCCACATAACATTTTGCTTAGCATTAGTCACACAGTTGTAATGAGTGATAATAGCAGGTTTGGGAACACCTGTTGTTCCTCCAGTCATTAAATAAACTGCCGGATCATTTAAAGGATCAATTTCAACTTCCAGAATGTCAATTTCACCACGTTTTTGGCATACATCAAGGAAATTAATAGCTCCTGGAACTTCTCCTGAGGGAATAGTCCCATCAGTCAGCATTTGCTCCTTAATCGCTGGAGGTATCGCAGCTAAATCAACAATACAAGTAGAAATCACGAAGTCAAATTTATATTTATCTTGTATGGGTTTAATCAAACCATACATTACATCCATACAAATCAATCCTTTTGGTTTCACTTGCTGTAGCACATGAAGGATTTCTAGCGGTTTATATGTAGGATTTATCGGAATAACTATGGCTCCTAATTTAACAGTCGCAAAATAGGTTATTGTAAATTGGAAACAATTTGGAAGTAGAATTGCGACAACATCCCCTTTTTTTATTCCTTGCCGTGATAACGAGGTAGCGAGAGAATCCGTATATTTTCGTAGTACTCGATAATTCATGAATGTTTTTGCGAACCATATACACTTATTCTTAGCAAATTCCTCAGTTTTTTGGTCAAACCAGTCACCTAAACTAATAACTGGAAATTCTGGATGTTTTGGGACGCCATCTTGGTATTTCTTAAGCCAAGGTTTACTATCATCAACATACCATTTAGGTACTGTCATAAAATTTCTACTCTTAAAATAAATTTTTTTTTAATTACAATAGTGTGAATATATTTGATTTTTATATTTATAAATCTAATTGGTTATGACAAATTTTAAATCATAATTAGAAGTATTTGTTTTAAAAAAATAAAAAAGAAGAGTTATAACGATTTATAAAGCGCTTCACCAAGTTTAGTTGTACGAGGGTCGCCTGTGATTGACATCACCATATTATTCATAACAAACGCAAAGCTTAATTTAGCGTCGAGGTCCATTACAACTACAGACCCTCCAAATCCACCCCAATAAAATGTTCGGGGATTAGGACTAATCGGCATTTCTTTGCTCGTCAACCCCCAACCTAAACCATAGCGTATCGTGTTGTTTAGAACGAGGTCGATACCGTAAATTTGTTCTTCGATCGACTTTTCAATCGTTTTAAGCGAAAGAAGGCGAATATCATCTACTTGGCCTCCACAAGCTAATAACGAGGCTACTCGAGCCACTGATCTCGCGTTACCTTGACCGTTAGCTGCAGGAATCTCTGCGCCTAGCCAAGCTCTATCTCTAGCTTTTTTAGGTTCAACAATAGGGTTAGTAAGAGATTTGATAGCAATATGTCCAAGGTCTTTAAGATCGCCCATTTCGGTTAGGTCAGGGGGTAATAATTCAGCAACTCGGTGGTCGTGTTCTTCAGCTAAGCCAATGTGAAAGTCCGCGTTAAGTGGGATTGCAACCTCCTCTCGAAAAAATGTACCAACAGTTTTACCGGTAACTCGACGAACCAATTCGCCTAATAAATAACCGTGCGTTATAGAATGATATCCACTTTGAGTTCCGGGTTCCCACCAAGGTTCTTGTTCAGCGAGTATTTTAATAATGCGATCCCAATTATAAAGCGTTTTAAGTCGAACAATTTTACCAAAACCAGATAGACCAGAAGTATGACTAAGAATATTGCGAACAAGAATTTTATCTTTACCAGCTTGAGCAAATTCAGGCCAGTACTTCGCAACGGGTGCGTCAAGGTCAAGCAACCCTCTATCCACACACATGAGCGTACAAAGAACCGTCATTACTTTTGTAGTTGAATATACGTTAATAATTGTATCGCGTTCCCATGGTTGCGTTTTAGCTGCGTCAGCATAACCCGCCCATATATCAATCACGTATTTACCGTCAATCGTTGCGGCAAATGAAGCTCCGACATCCAATCCATCTTCAAAGTTTTTCGCGAAAACTTCCTTAACTGCCATAAACCGATCGTCGCAAAATCCATTTATTATTACTTTATCTGCCATTTTTTTTAAGTATTTTATCGTTTAATTAGTATTTATATTTCCGCAACAATATTTATACTTTTTTCAGCTTCCACATGAGCACGGCTCGTTTCTTCCAATCTTTTTTGCTTTAAAGGGTGTTGGAGCGTTAATTTGGTGCTCAGCTTTAAATTTTTCTGCTATACTTTTAAAACGAGGTAATGTACGAGAATAAAACAACTTCCAACCTTTACATAGAACACTTAACTCTTTTGAAAAGTTAGGCGCTCCAAAGCGAAATTTTTGGCAATCTCCATGACAGAAATTAAGATAAGGGCATAAATCGCATTCTTGATTCCAATTTGCTTTTTGATTTCCAAAGCTTTGATATTTCTTAGATAATAAAAGGTCTTTCCATGAATCAGTTTTAACATTTCCTAATAATAGGTCATCGCGTACAAAAAAATCACACGGGTATACGCTACCGTCGTATTCAACAACAAAATATTGAACGCAACTTTTTCCCATATAACAAACGTTATAGCGTCCGTAGACTAAATATTCCATAATTGAGTCAAATAAACGAATTGAAACCCTTTTAACATCTTCTTTTATCCACTCCTCGAATAAATCGAAGAGAAATTTACCCCAATCTTCTCCATTAATAGAAAATGGCCTAAGATTACCATCCTCGTCAAATTCAACGCAGGGGATATACTGATGGAAAAAAAAACCATTATCACAATGGTAGCGATAGATCTCTTTAGCTTTTTTTACGGTCTGGTTGTTAATTAATGTTAATATATTAAATTCTACACCATGTTGCTTGAGACGCTCTATACCGCGCATCACTAGCGCATGGGTCGGCTTCTTACCAATGGTTTTCCTATAGTAATCGTGAAGATATTCACGATTTAATTAAATAAATAAAACTTTTTACAATAGTTTAGCTTTGAGAATTATACATTTAAAATTATAATCTTAAATTTCTAAAATAAATTTAGTTCGATAAAAATGAAGGAAATAGAGCCTACAAGTTTTGAACAATGTTCCATCATTCCGGAATTAAATGCTTCTTTTAGATCATTAGGATCCCACAAATTATAAGTTCTACCCACTAATGATTCTTGAACATCATGACATCTACAAGAACCGTATTTTTCAACATATTGATCATGAAGATTCTTAACAAGCCTATATGATTCCATTGGTTTATACATATCTCCAAAATCTTTATATTCTCTTCCAAAAAGGTAGCCTATTACCATGGATGCTCCTACAAGAGCACCACAAGATCCGTCTCCCGTGAGTCCTAAACCATCAGCAAGCCCACTTCCGGCTTTAAATACATCATCATTCCAGATTCCTAATGCTTGAAATATAGCAGCTAATGATGTTTGAGCACAGCCAGTATTTTTTTTTTCAAAGTTTTGACCTAATTCAAAAGCTTTTGCTAAGATTTTTTCTTTTGATTGTTTTACCATGATAATTTTATATTTGTTCTTAAAGTATTTTATACCTTTTCATTTGGCTTAAAAAACTATATTTAATATAATGGTATATTATATTCATAAAAAAAACAATCGAAATAGTGAAAAATATTAATGTCAAGAAGAGATATTGCGTGGTATGAAAATGATCTTCTCAAAGATATGTATATCAAAGCAAGTTCCAATGCTTTTAGGGGTTACCATTCACCTATTATAAGTCCAAAAACCACTTTCGTTGGAACTAATAGTTTAAATGATTTTATTAATCACCTCTCTGCCTATTTATCTGATGATGATAGGCGTGTTTTAATTGTGGTTGATAAGGATTTACACAAATTTGGGGAAAGAGTTGCTAACAGGCTGTCTAAACGAAATATTGATAGTAAATTTTATGATAATGTACTTCCTGACGTCCCTAAGCATACAGTACTTGAAGGGGCTAAAATCTGTGAAGAATACGATCCGAAAGTAATTCTGGCTGTTGGAGGAGGATCTGCCATGGATACGGCAAAGTTAATTCTGTTATTTTATGAAAAACCCGAAATTAATATCAACAACATGAGTGCTCCCTACTACGCTGGCCTCCGGAGAAGGGTTAAAATATTAGCAGCAATACCTACAACATCTGGAACTGGGGCAGAAACTACATTTATAGCAGTTGTAACAGACACAGATAGAGATCCACCGAAGAAGACGGAGGTAGTATTATATGAATTTTGTCCCGATTTTGTAGTTCTTCATCCAGATTTTGTAAAGACAATGCCCGCTAATTTAACCACAGGAACGGGCATGGACGCACTTGCCCATTCAATGGGTTCTTACATGCTTACAATGAGTACGTTATTTACAGATATGCATAACTTGAAAGCAATTGAGCTGATCTTAAAATATTTACCCCGTTCTGTTAAAAGAGGAAGCGATATGGAAGCCCGTGAAAAAATGCAAATAGCAGCTTACATCGCAGGTATAGGTTTTGGAAACATATCTGGTGGCATCGAACATTCATTAGGTCATTCGTTTGGAGCTCTATTCCACGTTCATCATGGGATATGTGTAGGATTATTTTTATGTGCATCTATTGCTTTTCAAGCAAAAGTCACTAACAGATTCTTTGATCTTGCGAAGCTTTTTGGGATTAAAATTCAAGATCGAGATAGAGCCGAAATATTGAGAGATTTGCTCGTTAGTTTAAGGAATTTCATGGACGAGGTAAATTGTCCTTTATCAATCCAAGAGCTTGATAATCCCAACATCCCAAAGGAAGAATATAAAAAACAAATAGATCAAATGGTTGATTTCGCGTTTAATGATTATTGCACGTTATCATCTACTCGTAGAATTAATCCCCCACAATATAGAAAGATATTAGAAACAGCATACGAAAATAAATTAGAAGATCTAATGGATTTATTTTATAAATAGGAGGAAAAGAAAATGGATAAACTATATGGATATAATGGTAAAATAGCGTATATTGATTTAAGTTCTTTAGATGTAGAAGTAAAGGATCTCGATCCGAAAATTGCTGAGGATTATTTAGGAGGAGCTGGGCTTTCAGCTAAGCTTACACATGATTTGCTTACTGAAAGTGATTATCAAACCTTGCAAAAAGACCCATTGTTCAGTAAAAACCCATTGATTTTTGCAACAGGGCCTTTAACAGGAACTACTACACCTTCTAGTAGTAGATATTGTGTTACAGGGATTTCGCCTCTTACAGGGATTTGGGGTGAATCAACTTCAGGAGGTTTTTTTCCGATTGCATTAAGGAGAAGTGGATATGATGCAATAGTAATCACTGGTGAAAGTGAACAGCCTAAATTCATTCAAGTTAATAATGGAGAAATCGAAATTAAAGATGCTGCAAATATTTGGGGAAAAAATACACGGGAAACAATAACGTCAATTAGAGAGATTCTAGATGATGATAAACTTAGGATTGCTTGTATTGGAAAAGCAGGTGAAAATTTAGTAAAGTATGCTGCAATAATTAATGATGAGGGAAGAGCAGCGGGTAGGTGTGGATTAGGGGCACTCATGGGTAAAAAGAAATTAAAAGCTATTGCGATCAAAGGAAGCCAAACAATCGAATATTTCGATAAGGAGGAATTAAGAAATCAAGGAAAAGCTACATCAGAAAATGTAATGATCTCTTTTGCATCAAACATGTTTTCTCACTATGGAACTTTAATATACACTGATATGGGTATGGTTATAGGAGATGTTCCAGCAAACTATTTTACTAACACTGAATTTATAGCAGAGGATCTTACAGGGCGAGCATTAAAAGAGCAATATGTGGTTTTAAAGTATGCCTGTGCGGGATGTGCTATTGGTTGTGGGAGGAAAACTTTGGCAGAAATCGATGGGATTGAGACTGAAGTTGATGGTCCCGAATACGAAACCACTGCTGCTTATGGTCCAATGTGTGGCATCCTTAATTTTAAACCAATAATCAAAGCAAACCATATGTGTAATCTTGAAGGGCTAGATACAATTTCTAGTGGAGTATCAATATCATTTTTAATATATTTAGTCGAGAATAACATTGCTAAGGATGAAATTAATAAATATCTAAATGAAATCAATCTTGAAGAAATTCGATGGGGAAATGAGAAAATTGTTCTGAAATTATTAGACCAAATTATTAGGAGAGAAGGAATTGGGAACATATTAGCGGAGGGAGTAAAAATAATGGCTGAAAAGCTGGGTGTTGATCCCGATTTAGCGGCTCATGTAAAAGGTTTAGAAGTACCAATGCATGATCCACGTGCATATCTTGGGCAAGCTCTTACTTACATGACAGGTTGTACAGGAGCAAACCATAATAAGGGTGATTTCTTTAATATTGATGGTGATGCCGCTTCATTCCAAAAAATTAGAAAAAAAGATAGATTTACAGTAAATAAAAGAGAAAAAGCTATAATGTTTTA
Source organism: Promethearchaeota archaeon Loki_b31 (assembly GCA_005222975.1). Lineage (GTDB taxonomy): Archaea > Asgardarchaeota > Lokiarchaeia > Sigyniarchaeales > SOKP01 > SOKP01. The sequence continues at coordinate 491 of NJBI01000066.1, read as the reverse complement.
CCAAGATTTAACAAATGTTTACGATTCTGCTGTAATTTGTAATTTCACTCATCTTAATGATACAGCTTTAGCAAGGTTATTAAAAGCATCTACTGGAATTCAATCTTTAGGAAGTAGTGGAAATTTGTTCAAAATGGGAGAACGTGCTTCGAATCTAAAAAGGCTAATCTCTTGTAAACTAGGGTGCAGGCGAGAAGATGATTATTTACCAAAGATTGTATCAACAGCTTTAGAAACTGGAGGTTCAGCTGGAATCGCTGTTGATTTAGAAGAAAACTTAAAAGTCTATTATGAAAAACGTGGTTGGGACAGGGAGACAGGATGGCCTACTAAAGAAAAATTAGAAAAACTTGGAATTTTATAATTTTATTTTTTTTTTCTTAGCATTTTTTTAAATCGAAATCTTTTTAAGGTTATGGTTTATTATAGGTGTTAGTTATTCAAAGTCATTCAAGCTAACAATTAATTTTGGTACGTCCAATGTGTGGCAG
>NJBI01000065.1 GCA_005222975.1 Promethearchaeota archaeon Loki_b31 | reverse complement strand
GAGGTCCAAGCTTGGGTACATGAACGAAATAGGGAAAAAATTGGAATAAATTGGAAATTTAGCAGAAAACAAGCAGAGGTAAAATTCAAGATTAAAAATAAACCGAATTAAGTGAATTATGTACTAGAAGTTTTAAATAGTTCGATGTTTAAAATTAAATTAAAATAAAAAATTGACTTTCTTTTATTAAAAAATAAATGTGTTAATTATGGAAGCAAATTATGCAATAATTTATAATCCTATTGCTGGAAAACCAAAACAGACCGAGAAAGACATAGAATATGCAAAAAAGTGTTTAGATGATTTTAAGATTTCTTACAAGTTATTCAAAACAGAATTTGCAGGACATGCTATTAATCTGGCTAACCAGTTAGCAAAAGAAGGATATCGAGTCATTGGAGCTGGCGGAGATGGAACTTGTAATGAAATTTTTCACGGAGTTATTAGCTCTAATTCAGGAGCTTTATGCGGTTTTATCCCAATGGGTTCTGGAAACGACATCCCTGCGGCAATTGGAATCACACCTGACATTAAAAGAGCATGCGAAATTATAGCAGAAAATCATACTAGTAAATCAGATATTGGGTTCGCCAAAACGGACGAAGGAGTGGAGCGGTACTTTCTGGGCATTGGAAGTCAGGGATTTGACGGTGAGGTGGCTAGGAGATCAAATGAAAATAAAGATAAAAATTATAATGCTATTATTCTAAAAACATTATTCTCGTGGAAAAATAGAGAGATAAGGGTCACGATGGATAACGATATTTACGAAGGAATGGCAAACTTGGCTGCAGTAGGTAATGGAGGAGCTTATGGGGGCGGAATGTATGTATGTCAAAGAGCAAAGGTTGATGATGGGTTATTTGATATAAGCGTAGTAAATATTGGAAAATTTAAACTTCTTCTTCAATTTAAAAGGATGTATAACGCATCGCTTTTACCCCATCCTAATATTTCTGAATATCAAAGCAAAAAAGTGAGAGTTGAAATGAAAAATCCTGAAGATGAACCTTACGTGTGTCAAGTTGACGGTGAGGTTTTAGGAACCCTTCCAATTACATATGAAAGTATTAAAGACGGCTATGAATTTATTCGTCCCAAAATAGACGAAGTCGCAGAAGCATTTAAAGAGAAGTATGGAAGATACTTCTATATATGTGAACATTAAATAATATTTTTTTTTCTTTTGAGAATTTAATTACTTAAGTATTGATATGCCTGACTGGGACGATATATTCACAAAACGAGGTAAAGTTTTTACAAATCCACATCAAGATATGGAAAGATTAACCAAAATCTTTAAGGAAAGTGGCATTCAGCGAGTTTTAGACTTAGGATGTGGAACCGGCCGGCATCTATTGTTTTTCTCAAAGAAAGGGTTTGATGTTTACGGTCTCGATGGATCGCCAAAAGGTTTAGAGATTGCTAAAAATTGGTTAGACGAAGAAAAACTATCAGCAAAACTAACGCATCAGAGAATTGATCAAGAATTTCCTTATGAGAATGATTTTTTTGATGTAATTATCTCAATTCAAGTAATTCATCATAATTTAATGAAAGAGATACTCTTTTCCGTTAAAGAAATTGAGCGAGTTTTAAAACCAAAAGGATTTATTTTTATCACAGTTCCTTTTCTTCAAGCTTTCAACGTAAATAAGTGGGAATTGAAAAAAGTCGAAAAAAGAACCTATATTCCTCAATCTGGTCCAGAGAAGGGGCTTCCTCATCATTTCTTTACAATAGCAGAACTAAAACGTGTTTTTAGCGCTTTTGAATTGTTAGAAATATATATAGACAAAACCAATCATCGTGCAATCTTAGGAAAAAAGAAATAAAATGTAATATTCGTTTAGGTTGAATTTTTCGATTTAATCAACCTTGAACGAACGATTAATAAAACAGATGCTATACCGATGATTGGTAAAAAAATCATAATTAAAGTCAATAAATCAGAATCAGGAAGGTTAAAATCGTCGTTCCACGGAAAATTTCCTTGAAATTGGTCGTTAGTTTCTAAGTAATTATTATAAATAAATTGTTCTACTGTTTTTCCCGTTACTTCGAGACTATAATTTGAAATATGAGACATAATATCTTCGGTCGTGTGATGGTAAGGCCAAGCGGGGTTATCCCAAAAGTTAATGATTAAATCTGCTGAGGGAATTCCATAACTTACAAATGGCACATGATCATCAGTAATGGAATTGATTATTGGATCAGAAGGAAACGCGCTTGTATATCCCAATTGCCTTCCAGTCTCGAACAGTTCATTTAAAAGTGAGGAGGTTGAATGTTGTTCGCTAATAAATTTTAAATTTGCTCCGCCAACCATATCTAATAATATCATCGCATCAAAATGCTCTTCAGAAGAATTATAAAAGTCTTCAATGTCTTGTACAAATTTTGTAGATCCTTCGCACCAGTCCCAACCTAAAATTCCATGGCTATAATCATAACCTTGATCTTCCGCATCAAAAAACAAAAACCAAATTTGTACAGACAGATTTTGTCTTCTGTTATATAAAACTTTAGCAAGTTCTATTAAAACAGCGCTACCACTAGCACCATCGTTGGCTCCTGGAACGGGTGAGTTCTGATTTACGCTATCTTTTGTGGCTCTCGCTCTTGAGTCGTAATGAGCGCCTAAAATCAAAATATTTGTAAAGTTTTCGTTCATTTTAAACAATACATTTTGGCAGTCTACCGAATGAATTGTAAAGTTATGAAGAGTGTAGTTTATCGAAGGATCGATTTCTTGAAATTTTGAGACGAAATATTTAGCACAATCTTCTCTACCTTGAGTTCCAGGTTTTCTATAATGCGTTGTATTAATATTTAACTGATCTTCTACATATGTATACGCATTATCACCGTTAAAATATAAATCAACATCTAAATTTGTGAATGTATTACTATTCGATAAAAAAATAATTGAGATCGTAATCGGTATTACCACGATTAGCACAATCGATATAATTAAGATTAGTTTGTGAAATTTTTTTATAAGAATCCACCAATAATAAGATACATTCAAATGACTTTATATTATTAATAAAAATTAAAAATAAAAAATATATTTATTTTGTTTAGAGTGGTTCAAAACCTAAATCTATTTTTGTTTCACCTTTCATTTCCGTCTCTAAAAATCTGACTTTTACTGGCATACCAACGCTAATTGTTTCTGGTTTACTTTCATCTACACCTACTAATTGACCACTAACCATTGGTCCTTCGTCAAGCTTAATAACCGAAAAACAATATGGTTTATTTCTATCGTAGCCTTTCTCTACAAAAAAAGGTGTACCTACAGTAATGCATGTAAAGGCAGCAATTTTACCTTTTCCTGACATCTCAACCCATTCCATATTAGTTGAATTACATTTTATGCATAATCTTCTAACAGGTACATATTGTTCGCCACAATCTTTGCATCTTGAACCCATCAATTTTTTATTACGAATATAATCCAAATAACTTTCTATTGTAAAATCTTTATCTGCTTCTGTCATTTTTCTTTTCACCTCTATTTTTCATAAATATGAACCACGCATGTACCACCAGATCCACCTAAATTGTGTGTCATAGCTCTTTCAACATCAAATTTTACTTGTCTGTTTCTCTCAGCAATACCTCGCATCTGTTTAAAAGTTTCTACAGCATGAGCTGCCCCTGTAGCTCCTACTGGATGTCCTTTTGACTTAAGTCCACCAGAAGTGTTAATTGGGAGTCTTCCATCTAGTTTAGTTTCTCCATTTTTTATAGCTTCAACAGCTTTACCTTTCTCGTAAAAACCTAGGTCTTCAATAGCAACAATTTCAGCTATAGTAAAACAATCGTGTACCTCACAGATTTGAATATCTTTTGGTTTCAGACCGGACATTTCGTACGCTTGCCTTGCTGCTTCTCTTGTAGCTATAAAACTCGTTAGATCATCTCTATCATGTAATGATAAAGCAGCACTTCCTTGACCCGTCCCTGTTATCCAAATTGGAGTATCAGTAAATCTCTTTGCTACATCGCCGGCCGCTAGAAATAGACATGCTGCGCCATCTGTAATCAAAGAACAATCAAATAATCTTAAAGGAGATGCTATCATTGGGTTCGAAGAACTTTTAAGAAAGTCAAATTCATCTTTCCAATCGGGAATATCTCTACCTTGTTCTTTATATCTAGCTTTTTTACTGACAATCATTTCTTTTATTGATTGTTGCATTTGAGCAAAGGGATTTTCTCTACCATTTTCATGGTTTTTTATTCCAACTCTCATCAAATCTTCCGCTGTAGTTCCATATTTATGGAAATGTGCCGAAGCAATTGCCGCATAAAGCCCTGGAAATGTTGCCCCTGCGGGATATTCGAAAATAGAATCGGAGGCTGTAGCTAAAGTGTCTGTGACTAAAGTTGTTGATACTTCCGTCATACATTCCACTCCGCTTACTGCAATTACATCATGTACGCCTGAGGCAATAGCAATAACCGCTTGTCTTAAGGCAATGCCACTGCTAGCACACGCACCTTCAAATCTAGGTGCAGGTTTTGGAGTGAGTCCAACCAGATTTGCCATCTGAGGACCTAAATGTCCTTGATGGTTAAATAAATCTGAAGAATAATTACCGACATAGCACGCGTCAATATCTTTAGGTTCAATACCATTATCTACGGTCTTGACAGCATTTAACCACGCTTCAACCCACATATCGGGATTTCGTTGAAATGGAAAATTTCTTCCAAACTTACACATACCTGCTCCAACTAAAGCGACTTTTCTCGCTAATTTATTCATTTTTTTTTTTCACTTTTTTTATAATTAACTATTTTTTATTAAATTGAATTATTAAGAAATTAAATTTTTTATTCTTATAAAATTGGAACATTAATGTTTTTATCTATTTTTTCATTAATTTATAATTATGACGAATTCAAATTTAGAACCAGTTAAATTTGATGATTATAAGGTAGGGGATTCTGCGAAATTCACAAAAACGATCACTGAAGAAGATGTTATGAAATTTGCAGAAGTTTCTGGTGATTACAACCCTATACATGTGAATCCGGAATATGCGAAAACTCAAATGTTTGGGAAACAAGTTGCTCACGGAGTTATTAGTGTTGGTTTAATTTCAGCATCGCTAGGCGTAGAGTTATTTGGTCCAGGTATACTTTATGGTGAACAAACCGTTAGATTCATTAAACCCGTATTTTTTGGCGATAAATTAACGGCCGTAGCTACAGTCAAGGAAAAATTTACTAAAAAAGACGGAAAGCTAAAGTTCATTAGATGTGATACCAAGGTTTATAATCAAAACGAAGATCTTGTCACTGATGGTGAAGCTGTCGTTTTACTATTAAATTAACAATAAATTATTAATTTCTACTAAATCTATATATTTTTTTTCATATAGTTAAGGTTTTGTAATGCTTTAGCGTAATTTTCGCTCTTTTTTGACCATTCTATTAATTTAATACATGGGAATTCTTTGCACTCATAACAAAATTCTAATTTCTTATTAATTACACAACAGTCCCGAATCCAACATTCTTCTGTCCAATATTTTGCTTGATCCCCTCTACAAGTGCTACAATGAAAATCAGTGACTTTTACATCCTCCCACATGCCATCAAATCGTTTAACTAATCTTTTAGCAATTTCGTGATTCTTTGGAGCAAGATAAATTTTGCATTCATCACAGTTCAGACCACATACAGCTATTAATTTAGAATTTTTATCAATACTTTTACTATTCATAGTAGTTACCACTTTCGGTGTGTTATTAAAAGAAAAACATAATGAAAAATTATGTTAATCCCAATTTAAATTCTATACCAATTTGATTGAATTCTTATATTATTCTTTTCAAGAATATCTATATCTGCATTCCATTTATAAGTTTTAAGCCATATTTTTCCTGGAAACGGTTGCCATCCTTTTATTGGTTGAATGCTAAATGAAATTATATCGCCTACACGATTAATATAGAATTCCCCGGCAAATATACCCTTTCTATCGTCAATACAACAAGAGAATTTACCTTTAATATTCACGTTACTTTTGAGGGTAATTAAATTAGGGATTGCGGGAGAAAATTCAAAAGAGATAGTATGACCAAACTCATCTTTTCCCGAAATCTTTTTTATTTCGTAATAACCACCATTGTTTAAAATTTTGTATGATAAATTCTCATTTTTTACATCTATATTAGCGGGATCTATTAATATTGAATTTAAACACCCACTATAGGCATTATTCCAATTACTGATAATCGGTTCCAAAGAATATCGCGCTAAATAAATATACATCCCGTTCATTCGGAATGGCATTTCAACGGGTTTTCTCAAAACTCCATGAATATTTATAAAAATTTCTGTGTCTTTCTTTATTACCATTCCAAATTTATTGAGATATACTATTGGAAAATACTGTGGCTTTTTGCTAGCGGCACCGATTGGAGTTAACATCGCAGTTAATTCTCTTCCAGGCGTATTTTCCTTAATTTTAAATTCGATATTTTTTTCTAACTTGTCTTTCAAAAACAGATAAGCGTCTAAACCCATATCGTCTGTTTGAAATCTAAAATCAATTTCTTCAAGTTGATTAAACGAAACATTAGTTAATAAATTCTCAATCAATTTCTTTCTATATTCGATAATTGCTTCATTGGTATAATAGATGTCTATCAAGTCATCTTTTCTGTACATAATCACCATAGGCAATTTTTCACCAGCTATACAAAAAATCTGGAGTTCAATTGCGTAATAAATAGGGTCTTCTTCGAAATTAATTAGTATTAAACGATCTATATGATCAGTAGTTATGTTAAATGGTGAGAAAATCATATTTTTAGGCGAAGATTCGTAAATTTTTAGCGAATTATTTCTTTTACCAAGATATTTGTGGTGATCTACAACGACATCTTTTATCTTTACATTATACAGCTTTATAAACGCTGACGATAATTTCTTTATAACGCCCATTATTAATTCTTCTTCTTTTCTTAATATTCAATGCCAAGACGAGCTTTAATCCCTTTTGAAGCGTAGTAGTGTTTAATCATTCTCATTTCAGTGATCAAATCTGCGCGCTCCTTAATTTTAGGATGCATCTTAGGTCCACCAGTCATAATTAATTCAACTTTTTCAGGTTTATTATCAATCAATTTTAATACATCGTCAACATTTACAATTCCATATTCGACTGCAACACCAATTTCATCAAGAATAACGACATCGTAATCATCGCTCATAATCACCTTCTCAGCAAACGCCATACCTTTTTTTCCTTCTTCAAAGTCAATTTCTCCGGGAGTTGCGATTAAATCTGGCGTTCCAAACTGTTTCAATTCGAAATTTTGAATTCCTTTTACAGCCATAACTTCCCCATATTGAGGGTATCCTTTCATAAATTGAATCATAAATACTTTAAAACCATGACCTGTAGCCCGAAGGCCTTGTCCTAAAGCTGCAGTGGTCTTGCCTATAGGCATTACTATTTATTAATAGCAATTTTACCCCGACCAAAATAAACTTGTACAAGGCCAACATTTAATCTTTTTCTTTCGACCATAATTATCAAGTTCCTTTAATTAATCTATAAAAATAAACTTGCACAAATCCTTACTTTAATCTTTTTCGAATAATAAACAACCTTTTATTTATTACATTAGGATATATTTTTTATCATTAAGACATTCTTTAACTAGTTGTTTTGATAATTTTCAGCATTAAGATTAAAATAAAAAAATTAAAGGAATGATTATGAGTTTAAACAACGAAAACATTGCCCTGTATCGAAAATTACAGGAGCATCTTGATAAAATGCCATTAGGATTTCCTTCAACAAAATCTGGGTCCGATATTAAGTTATTAAAGCGTCTATTCGCGCCCCAAGAAGCGAAAATTGCTATGTTTTTAAAATTTGGATGGGAGAGAGACCTTGAACCTTTAAATACCATTTACGAGCGTGCGAAAGAGTCTGGAATTTCAAAAGAAGAATTAGAACAGATTTTGGATAAAATGGTTCAAAAAGGACTTCTTATGTTTAAAAGGGAGGCAGAAAAGAAATATTACGGTAACGCTTTACTCATGATTGGAATGTCTGAGTTCCAAGTAAACAAGCTAACAAAGGAATTTATAGAAGATTTTCACGATTATTTTGGTAATAAATGGCTTGCGGAAGCTATAAAAGTGAAGGGTGCTCAATTACGGGTAATTCCAGTTGAGCAAAGTATAGAATCTGAACATAATATTAGTAATTACGATGATGTCATAAAACTTCTTGATACAACTGATGGACCATATATGGTAACTAATTGTCTTTGTAGGCAAATAAAGGACATCTTAGAACAACCATGTAAAGCGACTTCTCGGAGAGAAGTATGTTTAGCGTTTGGATTTGCAGCAGAACTATATATAGAGCAAGGATGGGGGTCGTTCTATAAGTAAAGATGAAGTTCTTGAAATTCTACGAAAAAATAAGGAAGAAGGACTAGTGCTTCAACCTGACAACTCACAAAATTTAACAATCATTTGTAGTTGCTGTAGTTGTTGCTGTGAAGGCTTATCAAAAATTAAATTATTACCAAATCCCGGAGATCTTACAATAACTAACTTTTACGCTGATGTGGAATCTGATCTATGCTCAGGTTGTGGAACTTGCGTTGAGATTTGCCCAATGGAGGCAATAACGCTCATTGATGATATATCCTCGATCATGCGGAAACGTTGTATAGGATGTGGAAATTGTGTTATTAAATGTCCCTCTGAAGCAATTAAACTCCATAAAAGAGAAAGACAATTCATTTCTTATCCGACAATGGATGACCTTTACGATAAAATAATGGAAAGAAAAGTAAAACTTAAAGAAAAAGCTTTAGAAAGATAAGAAATTTTATACAAAATGAAATTTTTACGTATTCTTAAATATGAGAATAAATGTTTAAAAACAGTCAAGTTCAATTATTGTTTGTATTTGTAATTCAAATTTTAATGTGGTATTAATATGTATTCAAAACCAAAAAAAATAGGTTCAATAGAGATTAAAAATCGATTTATAAGATCAGCAACATATGAAGGAATGGCAACTGAAGAAGGTTATGTTACTGATCAGCACGTCGAACTTTATAAAACTTTAGCTAAAGGAGGAGTAGGTTTAATAATTACGGGTTATTCTTATATCCAAGAAAGTGGAAAGGCTTTTGACAAACAAATGGGCGTTAATAAAGACGAATATATCCCAGGATTAAGTAGAATTGCTGAAACAGTTCATAAAAATGGAGATAATTGTAAGGTTGCTTTACAAATTGCACATTGTGGGCGTCAATCTAGATTTCTTGAAAATACAATAGCTCCTTCTGCTCTGGAGGAAAAGTTAACCAGAAAAATACCACGCGAAATGACTAGAGAAGAAATACGAGATACTGTTGATGCTTTCTCCCAAGCGATCAGAAGAGCAAAAGAAGCTGGTTTCGATGCTGTGCAGTTACATGGAGCTCATGGATATATCATAACTCAATTTCTTTCTCCTTATATAAACAAAAGAACGGATGATTATGGGGGGAGTATAGAGAATAGAACTAGATTCCTTGAAGAAATTTATAATAAAAGTGTTGAGTTGGTTGGAAAGGAATTTCCAATCTTTATAAAAATGAATGGTGTTGATTTTATAGAGGGAGGAACTACTATAAGTGAATCTACTGAAGTTGCCAAAAGGTTAGAAAATATAGGGTATGCCGCAATTGAAGTCAGTGCAGGAATATGGGAAGTTGCAAAATTAAAAAAGAAAGATCTTGGTTGGAAACCAACCTTTTTACCAGAAAGTCGAATCTTTATTGGAACGATGAATGAACCTGCGTATAATCTAGCTTATGCAAAAGAATTCAAGAGAGTTCTTGATATACCCGTTATTCTAATTGGAGGTATTAACTCCCTCGATCTAGTAGAACAAATATTAACTAATGAAAGTGCTGACTTCGTGTCATTTTCTAGACCCTTAATCCGAGAACCAGATCTTCCTAATAGATGGATGAAGGGTACTGGAAACCAAAAAGTAGATTGCATATTCTGCAATGGTTGTTTAGCTACGACAGTTACTCCAGGCTTACGATGTGCTAAATTACATGAGTCTAGTGCAGGTAATTAATTAAAATTCGTAAAAATGGTAAAATAAATATGGGTAAATACGAAAAAACAGATGATAGACTAAATAAATATCTTCGGTTAGCTACTTTCCCCGTTGCCGTAAAATTACTACGGAATCCCGAAGAATTAAATGATATTAGATTTCTAAAAAAAACAGAAAAACAATTAGCGCTTTGTCAAATTTTCAGCTATGCAAGGTATTATGGATGGACTATGGGATGTGTAAAGGAGGATAATTTATGCCCGCTAGCCGAAATAAGTCTCGGATTTGAAAAATCGCACAAACTTTTCGAAGAGGGCGCTTTTTTTGTAGGAAGATATAATGAGACAAAAGAAGCAGCAAAGAAAACCACTGCTACAATGCCTAAATTACCATTTGGACAATATTCTGCGATTGTTTCTGGCGCTTTAAGTCGCGTTGATTTTGATCCTGATTTGATTCTAATTTGGGGTAATTCTGCTCAGATTATGAGAATAATCCAAGGTTCTTTATGGAAAAAAGGAGGTAGAGTTTCAATGTCAACTTTTTGTGATGGAGTTTGTGCCGATACTATTTCAAATGCCATTCTTACGGGTGAACTACAGATTGCGTTTCCATGTCTTGGCGATCGCCGTTTTGGTATGGCAACTGATACGGATTTAATTGCCTCAATACCTATGGGAATTATTGACGAAATAATAGAAGGTATGGAAAAAACTCACAGAGCTGGAACTAGGTACCCTATACCATATCAAATGTCGACCCCAGAATTCTTTGTAAAATTAAAGAAGCAATTAGAAAAAGCAAAAAAAAATTAAGTCACTAGATTATTTTGAATTCTATTTCTCTTTTTTCTATATTCCAATGAGTTTAATATACAATATTTTTAACATAACAAAAATTGTTTCTAAATATTGTTTTAATATCTAAAATTCAATATTCTATGAAGTGAGGAGATCAAAAATTCGAAAAAGTAAATTAATGACCTTAGATGATGCAATTTCTACTTATGTTCAAGATGGTGATCTAGTTGGTTTTGGGGGACTTTCGTTTTGGAGAAAACCGATAGAAGCATGTAGAGAGATAATTAGACAAAATAAAAAGGACTTATCTCTTTGCACTTTTGTTGGAGGTATCGAAATTGATATGCTTGTAGCTGCAGGTTGTGCGTTTAATGTGAGAGCCAGTTTCGTAGGTATGGAAATTTTTGGTATGGCTCCAAATTATAGGAAAGCTGTTGAGTCCAGATCAATAAAGATTTCTGAGGAAAGTGAAGCTTCTATTGCTTTAGGATTAAGAGCATCCTATTTGAAAGTACCTTTCATGCCTTTAAAAGGTATTATAGGAACTGATATGCCAAAAGTAAGGAATGATATTAAACAATTTAAAGATCCCTTGGGCTCAGATACAGAGTTAATGGCATTGCCCAGAATAGATTTGGATGTGGCTATCTTACATATTCCTTATGCAGATGAATATGGAAATGGAAATATTGCTGGAGCTGTTTGGATGGATGACGATATGGCAAAAACCGCTAAAAAAACGATTATAATAACGGAAAAATTAGTCGAAACAGAGGATATTAGGTATTTACCAGGGAAAGCGCAATTACCAATGCAAACAACAACCGCGGTAGTTAAGATCCCTTTCGGAGCACACCCTACAAGTTGTTATCCGTTCTATACATTCGATCCCCTTCATTTTCAAGCATATTTAAAAACAGATTTTAAAAATTATAAAGAGAAATATATTACTGGAAAAAATTCAGCTCAATATTTAGAGGAAGCTGGAGGAGTTCAAACTATTTTAAATATATTACTATAGGAGGTAAAATTATGACTGAGTTTTTAAAAGATTATACTATAGATGAATTAATGACAGTTTTAATGGCGAGAGAAGTCAGAAATGATGATGTTATGATCGTTGGGGTGGCAACACCAATGGTCTGGGCAGCTTTTACTCTAGCAAAATTAGCACATGCCCCTGATGCTATTTATCATTACATTATGGGGAATACTTTCGTTATTGAACCACGACAGGTTTCTCTTCTTTATTTAGAAATGAATACAGCACGAGCGTATAGATTCCAAAATTCTGTTGAATGTACCTTGGAGTCGCTTCCATCTGAAAAATTGACAACCATAGAATTTTTTCGACCCGCTCAGATAGACCAATTTGGAAATACTAATAATGTATGTATAGGAGATTGGAAAAGTCCAAAAATAAGGCTACCTGGAGCCGCAGGAATTTTAGATTTTAGTATGTTCTATAAAAGAGGATCTTTTTTATATACCCCCCGACATGATTCAAGAACTTTTGTATCAACAGATAGGCTCTTCTTTATCTCCGGAGCAGGATTCCCTGAAGGAAAACCATCAATATGTGGAGGATCTGGTCCTCAATGTGTCGTAACTAATCTAGCATATTTAGATTTTGATGGAAAAAGCAAAAGAATGAGGTTGGCATCAAATCATCCGGGGGTCGATATTGATACCATTAAAGAATCAACAGGATTTGATTTGATTATTCCGAATGATTTAAAAGAAACTAAACCTCCTACCATTAAAGAAATAGACCTATTAAGAGAGAAGGTTGATCCTTTAAATATAAGAAAATTAGAAGTTCTTTCAGGCAATGAACGAGAAGAGCTATTAGATGATATAATTCAAAAAGAATTAGCAAAGCAAAATAAATTTCCAAAATTACTAATTAGTTAATTGTAAATATCAGAAGAATGTCTTCTCTTTTGTTTGGCTTTAAAAATGAGAACATGATTTGCACCTTAATCACATAATCTATAGAAATAAATAAGATACATTATATTTTCTTCATGCGCCTAGGGTGGAATTGCCTTTCCTTATTCCTTTATATTGAAGGTTTATCATATTTATTCTTAAATGTATTACTTAATATGATCTATGCTTTAATGCTGATTTTCAGCGTTATTTTTTGATAATACATCAAAAAAATAAAAAAAAATTATTTTTAAGGGATTTGATGTAGATTAACCGATCATGCCCATTCCTTTTATGATCTGATAAATACCATAAATTATCAGAACGACTCCGAGAATTGCAACCACTATTTTAGCACCTAATTTCATTAGATTCACCTCCTCTTTATTATAAAATTTAACGAAATTACTTTAAGTATCACATTCTATGAGTGATATTAAAATTGATAAGGTACGATTTTTTACAAAAAAATATATCCCCCGGAAAGAAAGTGTAGAACATCAGAACATCTACAAAAATACTAAAATGACTAACCAAATAATTCTGATTATTTTTTCTATTTTTTCAATATCTCCCATTTTATGGATCACCAAAATAATAATTAAATTTCTTTTTATTTAAATTTGATATCTTTATGTTGATCAATTAAAAGCGAGAAGATTTAATAAACGAAATTATCCAAAAAGAATTAATAATAGAGAGTAGGTTCCCTAAACTTTTAAATTATTAATAATATGTATTAATGTGAATTTCTTATGGATGAAAAAAATAAAAAAAATCAAACTATAGAGCTAATTAAGAATAGAAGAACGATTCGCACATATGATCCAAAACCACTAACTCAAGACGAGATTGATGCAATCGTTCAAGGCGCAATGAGGGCACCTACGGCAGGAAACATGATGTTTTATTCCATCATACAAGTATCCGACCAGAAATTAAAGGATAGATTAGTAGTAACCTGTGATAACCAACCGCATATTGCGAAAGCGCCGCTAGTTCTATTGTTTTTAGCAGATATGCAACGCTGGTGGGATTATTTTAAGGTTTGCAAAGTAGAAGAATTGTGCCAAGAAATGGGTAAAGATTTTCAAACACCACAAGAATCGGACTTGCTTCTCGCTTGTTGCGACGCATTGATCGCGGCCCAAAACGCAGTTATTGCTGCTGAGGCTTTAAGTATTGGGTCGTGTTATATCGGAGATATTATGGAAAACTATGAAATTCATCGAGAGATGTTTAATCTTCCCAGATGGGTATTTCCCATAACATTGCTGTGTTTTGGATATCCAAAAGGAGATAAAAATAAAATACCGCTTACCTCACGCTTTCCTCAAAAATTTATCCATTTTACCAACAAATATTCAAGGTTAAGCGAACAGAATTTTACGGAAATGATTAAAAATGAAAAGAGAAGAATACACATAAAAGATGCGCAAAATCTGGGACAGAATCTTTATCTTGCTAAGCTAGGAGCAGACTATTCATTAGAAATGCGTCGTTCTGTCAAGGTAGCAATTAAAGAATGGATTAAAAAAGAATAAAATTATATAAACTTTTTAAAAAAAAGTTAGATATCTAAATACATTAAATAATATCATCCCAAGCAGCTCGTTCTTTATCGAGAAAATTTTCAACTACTTTAAATTCCTTACCGATTAACATTGTCGATCTCTTCTCAATATCGTAAGAGGGCCATTTAGGAATACCATCGTGATTAGGATTTCCAGTACGAGCAAATGCAATCCAAGCATCCATTATTTTATTGCTAATGGCTTCAGTTTCAGGATTTTTACCGGCAAAATCTGCCATTCCAGGAACATCAAACGTGTTAAAAACGAATGGTATTTCAAGAGCGTGACAAGCTCCTAACTTTCCGTCGAATGCGGGGGATGACCAAGTAAATAAGTAATTGTAAGTATTGACCTGATGCGTACTCTGCGCTTCAAGTAATTGTATCGTTGAAATGCGAAAAATATAATCCGTGATAAGAGCGTTCATTATCTCTTTGGGTTCTGTAGAAAATTTTTCCTCCCTCGCTTTTCTGTAAGTATCGATTATTACTTTGCTCTTGTTCATATCAATGCCTAGTCTGCCTAAATATCCGATTAAGAGTTTTTCTCCATCAATATCACCCATTTTGCTTATCTCTGGATCAAGAGCTGTAAACAACTTAGCCTCTTCTAGATTAGTGCCTATCATAAATTCAATATTCCCAAAATTACCGTTTTGAAACGCTTTTAATGGGTGTATGGGTAGTGTATCGCCATCAATTAAAGGTCGAAAAGCAAGGAGGTTTGTAGGGTCTTCTGCGATAAGTTTGTTTTGTGCTTCAATAATTTTTTCGGGTGATATTTCACGCAACGCATTAAGATCACCCTTTTGAATTCCTAATATGCGCATCAATCGTTTTGTAGGTTTCTTGGTTACCTTTGGATCAATAGCAGGGGCACTTTGAGCAATAACACGCCGAAAAAGTCCTTTAGCAGCGGGCATTGCGGGTAATGACACAACAGCATAACCTCCAGCAGATTCACCAAAAATCGTAACATTAGAGGGATCACCGCCAAATAATTCAATATTCTCCTGGACCCATTCTAAAGCTAATATTTGATCAAGTTGTCCTACATTAGCAGTAACACCAGGAATATATAGATAACCTAAAGTTCCTAACCGATAATTAATAGTAACCACTACAATATCCCCACGCTGTGCTAAGGTTGAACCATTATACATAGGGTCGATCCCACCTCCCATAATAAAAGCACCACCATGTATCCAGAACATTACTGGGCGTTTATTATTATCTGCGGCGGGCGTCCAAATATTAAGAGTTAAGCAAGCCTCACTTTCGGGTTTAAGTTTGCCCGTAATATCTTCGAGCTGAGTATATCCTTGAAAAGCACAAGAACCATATTTGGTAGTATCAAGCACATCATCCCAATTCTTTTTCGCAACGGGAGGGGAGAATCGTAAGTCACCTAAAGGAGGTTCTCCATAAGGTATTCCTTTAAATATTTCTAATCCACTTTCCTTAATGCCTTGTATCTTTCCAGTTTTAGTTTCTATAATAGATGTTTTATTCATTTTCTTTCATTTTTTTTTTATTTTAATTATTTAATATTATTTATTAAACTAAAAAAGTATACTTTTCTAATGGATAATAAGGAAAATGCCTATTACAAAAAGAAATAACACATAAAAGAAATGAAATAAAAAAAAACTAAATTGTTGGGTATAATGCTTTTTAGGTCATAAAGAAATTTAAAGTTTTAGTCGAATGCGCTTAAAACAGTTTGAATGGATTTTCGCTTGCCCTCAAGGGTTCTATACCCTATCTCTTTTTTTTTATTTTCTAT